>JACDFU010000104.1 GCA_013815585.1 Chloroflexota bacterium | reverse complement strand
GGCCAGGGCCCCGTGCTAGACTCACGCATCCGGTATCGCGACGAGGACATCTGCTGGCGCGACCGCTGCCCCAACAAGAAGGAGGTTCCGTGAAAGGACGCGTGCTCGTGCTGGGCGGCGACGGGTACCTCGGCTGGCCCACTGCGATGCATCTGTCGCGGCGTGGCTACCGGGTCGCCGTCGTCGACAACTTCGCCAAGCGCAACTGGGAGCAGGAGGTCGGCGTGGAGCCGCTCTTCCCGATCCCGACCCTCCACGAGCGCGTCCGCGCCTGGCGGGAGGTGAGCGAGAACGAGATCGAGCTCCACGTGGGAGACCTCACCGACTACCGCTTCGTGGAGTCGATCTTCCAGTCGTTCCGCCCCGATGCGATCGTCCACTACGGCGAGCAGCCGTCAGCCCCGTACTCGATGATCGACGTCCGCACCGCGGGCTACACCCAGTACAACAACGTGATCGGCAACCTGAACGTGCTGTTCGCGATGCGCGATCTGGCGCCCGACAGCCACCTGGTCAAGCTCGGCACGATGGGCGAGTACGGCACCCCCGACATTGATATCGAGGAGGGCTACCTCACCGTCCAGCACAACGGACGGGAGCACACCTTCCTCTATCCCAAGACGCCGGGCTCGCTGTACCACCTCTCGAAGGTCCACGACTCGCACAACATCCACTTCGCGACGCGCATCTGGAAGCTCCGCGCGACCGACCTCAACCAGGGCGTCGTCTACGGAGTGGAGACCGACGAGTCCGCCCTCGACGATCGCCTGGCAACGAGCTTCCACTACGACGAGGTCTTCGGCACCGCGCTCAACCGCTTCTGCGTGCAGGCCGTGGCCGGCGAGCCGCTGACGGTCTACGGCAAGGGCGGCCAGACGCGCGGCTACCTCAACATCCGCGACACCGTCCAGTGCGTGGAGCTGGCCGTGAAGAATCCCGCTGACGCGGGTGAGCTGCGCGTCTACAACCAGTTCACCGAGCAGTTCTCGGTCAAGGAGCTGGCCGAGAAGGTGCGGACCGCGGCCGAGCAACTGGGCATGTCGCCGAAGGTCATCAATGCGCCCAACCCGCGCATCGAGCTCGAGGAGCACTACTACAACGCCAAGCACTCCAAGCTCCTGGACCTGGGCCTCGAGCCCCATTACCTCGGCGAGGAGCTCATCGACTCGATGCTCGAGAAGATCGAGCGATACAAGGAGCGGATCAACCGCAACCAGCTCGTCATGGGCGTCAAGTGGTCGCCCACGGGGGCGGTCAAGGCTCCGCCGTCGGCCGACATCGATCCTCCGACCCGGGAGCGAGTCCCCGTCGCGGTAGGCGACAAGACCCCCGCATGAGGGCGGGCGATGCCCGCCTCGTTCTGATCACCGGAGGCGCCGGCTTCGTCGGCGCCTCTCTCGTTCGCGCCCTCGAAGCGCGCGGGGAGCGCGTCCGCGTGGTCGACTGGGGCTCCTCCGCTGGATTTCGCTACCTCGATGGAACGGCCGCCGAGCTGATCGAGGGAGACCTCCTGGATCCCTCCGTCGTCAGCCGGGCGGTCCAGGGCGTCGACGCCGTCTTTCACCTGGCCGCGCGCACCAGCGTGCCCGCCTCGATGAAGGCGCCGCTCGAGGACCTGGAGCAGAACGTCCTTGGAACCGTGCGCCTTCTCGACGCCGTGCGAGGGGCCGGCGCCAGCCGCTTCGTCTTCGCCTCCTCCAATGCGGCGGTCGGCCTCATGGAGCCGCCCGCCCGGGAGGATGCCTTTCCCCGGCCCGTTGCCCCCTACGGCGCAGCCAAGCTCGCGGCAGAGGGCTACCTCCACGCCTACTGGCAGAGCTACGGCCTCGTCACGGTCGGCCTGCGCTTCTCCAACGCCTACGGCCCCTACGCGCTGCACAAGATCAGCGTCGTGGCCGCCTTCCTGAAGGCCTACCTGGCGGGTAAGCCGATCACGATCTACGGCGACGGCAGCCAGACGCGCGATTTCGTCCACGTCGACGACCTGGTCGACCTGCTCCTGCGCGCCCTGGATGCGCCGGCCGAGCAGGTCGCGGGCGAGCTCTTCCAGGCCGGCACCGGCCGCGAGACCACCGTGCTGGAGCTGGCCGAGACGCTGCTCCGGGTGGGCGGCCGGGAAGGTCGGATCGAGCATCTTCCGCCACGACACGGGGACGTGGCACGCAACTTCAGCGACGTCGGGAAGGCACGCGAACGGCTCGGGTACGAGCCCCGTGTCGAGCTCGACGAGGGGCTCCGCCGCACGGTGGAGTGGTTCGATGGGGCGCTCGCCGATCCGCGGTTCGCCGATCTCAGGGAGGCGCGCGTAACCTCCGGCTCCGACTGAGCCACTCCTCGCGTGCTCGTTCGGGACGCCTTCGTTACGATCATCACGCGATTCGGTCTGGCCGCGCTGATTTTCGCCACGGACGTGGCGATTGCGCGATTGCTTGGCCCGGCCGCCAAGGGACGCTTCGCGCTCGTGCTGCTCTACTCGCAGCTGGCCGCGCTGCTGATCGGCTTCGGCCTCGATAACGCGCTCGGGTATGTCGCGGGGCGGTCGAAGGGGACGGCACGTCGCGGGTTTGCCAACGCCGTCTACTGGGCGCTGCTGGTGGGCGGCCTGGCAGCGGTCGGGAGCGCGCTCCTGTACGGGCTGCCCACCGATGTCCGACCCAGGGGGCCGCTGACCGAGGTCCTCCCGAACCTCTCAGCCGCGCAGTTCACGTACGCCGCGCTGGCCATTCCCGGCGAGGTCTTCTTCGGCATCGGGCTCTTCGGGCTGCTGGGCCGTAAGCAGGTGGGCGCCTACAACCTGATCCGCGTCCTGCGGCGCGCGGTCCTGCTGATCCTGGTCGTAGCCACGGCGGCGATCTTCCGGCTCAGCCTGGATGCGGCGCTGGTCCTGAACCTGATCGCGCTGGGCGTGTCCGGCCTGGCCATCATCCTTGCTGCGCGGGCGGAGGGCGGCTTCGGGATGGTGCCGTCTCTGCCCCTGCTGGCCGAGCAGCTGCGCTTCGGCCTGCGCAGCGTCCTGGGTTCGCTCGCGGAACGGCTCCAGTTCCGCGCCGACGCCTTCATCGTGAACATCCTGCTCTCAGTCAGCGCCACGGGTGTCTATTCGGTGACGAGCGGGCTCGCGGAGACGCTCTGGTACCTGCCCAACGCGCTCGGCGTGGTCATGTTCAGCCGGGCCGTCGACCCCAATGCCGACGCCGGTCGCATCGCTGCTGCGCTGGCTCGTACCACCCTCGCCGTGACGCTTGCGCTCAGCATCCCTGTCTTCATCTTCGCGCCGTGGCTCGTCGAGACGATCTACGGGCCTGCCTTCGCCGAAGCCGGCTTTGCGCTGCGCGCGATCATTCCGGGGATCGTCGTCTACAGCGTGGTCGCCATCCTGTCCCGGTACGTGGTCGGCACCGGCTCGCCGGGTCTGGGGACCATGGTGCTGCTCTCGGGCCTCGGCGTGAACATTGTGCTGAATCTGATCCTCATCCCGCGGTTCGGGATCACGGGCGCGGCCGCGGCCTCGTCGATCAGCTACTTCGTGACGGCCGTCCTGACGCTGACGATCTTCCGGCGGCTGTCCGGGCGCTCCCTCCGTGAGACCTTGCTCATCCGGCGCCGAGATCTGCTGGCCGCCGCGCGCGCCACGGACGCGCTCCTGGCACGACTCATGGGCCGCCGGCACGGTCCGCTGCGCCTCATCCGCGGCGGCGAAGGAGCAGCCAAGATGGTCATCGAGGAGCACGACCCGGGCGAGGAGCTATAGGACAAGTCCGGTGCGGCCGCCGCCGGTGCCAGACCTCGGCCGTTTCCTTCATTTACCCGCCCCCGTGCTGTTGGTTCGAGGGGAACGCCTTTCCATCACGTCTGCGCGCCTCTTTTCGGCCCCTGGACGTGGAATCTCCCTTCACGCAGCAATCGGGCAACTAAATGAGCGGAACCAGAGGCCAACGCATCGGCGGCTTCCAACTAAGACCACGGGGACGGATATTTGAAGGAAGGAACCGGCCCAGAGACCCAGGGGGCGCCGTCACACCCACCCGGCTGCTAGATGAAATATGGCCTCGCCCGCTGCCGGCCAGACACCTGTCCTCAGATTACGCCGACTCCGGCCGACCTCGGAGAGGCGGCCGTCCTCGCCACACTCGATCGCGCGCTCTTGCGCACGGATCTTGGCCGACGCCCGAGCGCCATCGTGGCCGACCTGGCAGGAACGGTGTAGAGCCTCTCTGCTGCGACTCGGCTTCGCGCAGGACGGTCTGCCACAATGGCCGCCGTGGCGTCCTCCCCACCGGCGCGATCGGCCCGGCCCCTGCGCCTGGCAATCCTCGACGACAATCCCTTCGTCCGAGCGGCCGACGGAACGGTCCACCCGCGCGCAGCCACCTTCCACCGATTCGCCGAGGCCGTCGTCAGGGTCGGGCCGTTCCAACCGGCACGCTACATGGTTCCGGTCCGCGATCTGGGCGTCGACGACCCTCCCCCCGCCCTGCCGGCAATCGACGCGCTCCGCTTGAGCGTCGTGCCGACGGCGCCATTCGACGGAGCTGCGGGCTACCTTCGCGCGGCCCCCCTCTACTACCGACGCAACCGGCCGATCGTCCAGGCCGCCGTGAGCGGCTCTGACCTGGTCTGGATCAAGGCCCCCGCCTCGAACGCGCTACTCACCGCACGGGCCTCGCGGCGCGCGGGTGTGCCGCGCTTCACCTACATCGCGGGATCCGCGCGGTCGGTTGTGGGTGCACAGGCGCGGACAGGGATCGGTGGCGTGGCCGCGGGCGCGGCAGCAGCCCTCTATGACGGCGTGACGGCCTGGCTGGCCCGGTCGGGCCCGACCCTCAGCATCGACGGCGAGCTCTTCACCAGCGTCCTCGACCCCGACGAGATCGCCAGGACCCCCGCCGCGGTGCCTGCCAAGCGGCCGGATGAGCCCTGGCGGATCGTCTGGGCGGGGCGTCTTGCTGGCGAGAAGGGCGTGCCCGACATGCTTGCCGCGGTGGCCGGGCTGAGGGGACGAGGCAGGGACATTTCGGTGCTGATGATCGGCGATGGACCGGCGGCCGGTACGCTGCGGGAGGACGCCGCCCGCTACGGGCTAGCCCATCACGTGGAGTGGGCGGGCTACATCGGCGAGCCGTCGGAGTACATGGCGCTGATGCGCACGGGAGACCTGTTCGTGCTTCCCTCGAGGGCTGAGGGCGTGCCCAAGGTCCTGGTGGAGGCTATGGCGGCGGGTCTGCCGGTCGTGGCCACTCGATCGGGCCGGACTGCGGACGTCTGCGGGGACGGTGCGCGCGGCCTCCTCGTGGAGCCGGGCGATATCGAGGGCCTCGATCGGGCGATCGCCCTGAGCATGGACGACCCGCGCGGCCGGCTGGCCCGACGTACCCGAGCACTGGCCTGGGCAGGGGACCACACAGCCGAAGCCCAGGCGCTGCGCCTCGTTCATTGGCTGCGAGGCTCCTTTCCACAATTGCCCTGGCCACGCCTCCCGTGAGACCGGCACCCGCCCCGAGCCTGGCACCCGCCCCGAGCCCGGCACTCCCATGACGCCCGCACTGCTCCTGTTCTGGGCACCGGTGACCGTGCTCGGCTGGGTATACGCCGGCTATCCCCTGGCCGCCGCACTGGCTGCCCGTCTGAAGCCCTTCAAGCTGGACCCCGTTCAGCCGCCTGCTGGCCTCATCACGATCGGCATTGCCGCCTACAACGAGGCTTCACAGCTCGAGGGCCGCATCGCCAACGTGCTCGAGCAGGAAGGCGACTTCGAGCTCGACGTCGTTATCGCATCCGACGGCTCGACCGACAGCAGCGAATCGCTGCTGGCCCGACTCACCGCCGGCGAGTCCCGCGTCCGCTTCCTCGCGCTTCCCCGCGGTGGCAAGACGGCGGCGATGAACGCGATCTTCGCCGCCGCTCGGGGCGACATTGTGATTCTCACCGACGCCGAAACGCGCTTCGCGCCGGGATGTCTGGTCGAGATCGTGGAGACGTTTCGTGACCCGCGGGTCGGTTGCGCAACCGGCAAGCTGGTCTGGTCGAATGCCGGCCGCACCCCCACCATTCGCAACGAGGGCGTCTACTGGCGCTACGAGCAGGCCGTGCGCGCGCTCGAGACTCGAGCCGGTTGGCTCACGGCGGCGACGGGCGCGCTGCTCGCGGTGCGACGGCAGCTCTACCGCCCCGTTCCGGGGCATGCCGACATGGACCACCTGCTGCCGCTCTTCGCCCGGGAGGAAGGGCTGGTCGTGGTGGCGGTCCCGGGCGCCGTGGCGGCCGACCGTGGCATCGCCGGCCTGCGTGAGCAGTTCCGTAACCGGACACGGACGGCGACCCGTGGAATTCGGGCCAACCTCTCGATGGCCGGACGCCTCACGCCCTGGCAGCGACCCACGGCGTGCCTCGCCATCTGGTCGCACAAGATCCTTCGCTGGGGTACGCCCTGGTGGACCCTGCTCGCGCTCACCGGAGCCGCGGTGCTGGTAGCAGCCGGCCAGGCGATCTATCTGGTACCGCTGGCTGCTGCGGGGCTGCTGCTCGTGCTGGCCGTTGTCGGCTACGTGCTGCGCCGCGTGGGCCGAACCCCTCGCTGGGCGTCCTTCCCACTGGCCGTGATCGTCGTGAACATCGCTTTTGCCATCGGTTGGCTCAACCTGCTGCGCGGCCAACGCCTCAGCGCCTGGCACCGGGCCGAGTGGCGCACCGAGTAGACGCCCCAGCCCAGGGCCGTTCGTCGGCCAGCGCCCGCCGCCAACCGCCAATCTGCGCAGGGCCACCAGCGGTCACGACCGGGCGAGCTGCTGGGCGGTGATGACAGTCGTGTCATCACTGGGCGCCGCGGCGACCAAGCCCTTGAAGCAGCCAGGCGTACGGTGCGGACCTCTGGCGGTGATGACAGTCGTGTCATCAGGCCCTTGGTGGTCGCCCCGGTGGTATCCGGGTGAAGGGCCGACCTGATGCAGCCGCAGCGCATCCACGATGGACCCCCGATGGATCGACCGCCAATCGTCGTCGTGTGAACTGTGGCTGTGACAGCGGCGGAAGCGCATCCTGGGTTGCATCGGCCATCGACGCGACGGGTGACACCGAGCCCCTGGGCAACCGGACCTGAGTGGGACCGGCAGGCACCGCCAAGCCCAGGGTCGACCCAACACAGCCGGCTTGGGCCCGCGGCCGAAGCAATGGTCCTCCGCGTCGGCGCCAGCGCACGTAGGCATCGACAAAGGAGGGGCTTCAGTCAGCGCGAGCTCGCAGCCCGTTCAGGCATCAGCCAGTCAATGATCTCGCTCTTTGAACGAGGGCGGAGGCCCGCCATGCGGCTGGAGGTCCTCTGCGCCATCCTGGCGGGTCTGGAAACCTCTGGCGACGGCGTCCTCTGCATCGGAGGAGCCGAATCCGACAGCGTTCGACTTCAGGCTGCCCGATCGATGGAGGCGCTGTTTGCGGAAGCGCGAGACGAGATGGTCAGGAGGCACGAAGAACGCAATGCCCGAGCCGCTCGACCACGCGGTCGCCAGCTTGATGACAAGACTGTCATCACCACCAGCAACCGTGTCGACCGCGGAGACGGGCGGAGCAGGGGCCAGACGGTGGATCGGGCCGTTGACAGACCGAACGTCGGGCGGCTGAGAGACCCGAACGTCGGGCCGCCGACAGACCCGAACATCGGGACTTGGCAGACGGGTCCGGGCCAGGCCGCAGGCTACCTGAGCCAGCTCCGGACGATGACCCGCAGGAAGCCGAGGCCGTACCGCAGCGTGGAGCCCTTCTTGGTCGTGCCGGCGGCGCGGCGGCGGATGGTGACCGGCACCTCGCGGATGCGCAGGCCGGCCCGCGCGGCACCGAGCAGCAGCTCGGGATTGTGGAACTGGTCCTCGGTGAAGACGATCTCCGTCAGGCGGGAGGCCCGGATGGCTCGGTAGCCGTTGGCCACGTCGCTGACGGTGGTGCCACCCAGCAGGTTCAGCAGGAACGTGAACAGCGAGATACCGACGTTGCGGGCGGCCCCGCCCTTGCCATCCTCTCGCTCGTAGGCGCCCTGTCGCCTGGACCCGACCACGAAGTCCGCCGCGTCGCCGATGATCGGGCCGACCAACCGCGAAAGTTCCCCCGGATCGTGCTGACCGTCGGCGTCCATGGTCACCACGATGTCGACGCCCAATCGCTCGGCGACGAGGTACCCCGTCTGGAGTGCCGCGCCCTGACCGGAGTTCACCGCCTGGGTGACGACATGTGCGCCACGGGCAAGGGCAATCTCGCGCGTGCCGTCCCGTGACCCGTCGTCGATGACGAGCACGTGCGTGTCGAGCCCCGCCACCTGCTTGGGAATCTCGGCCATCACGCCGGGCAGCGCCTCGGCCTCGTTGTAGGCGGGGATGCAGATTAGGATTCCGCCGAGCGAGCCGCCGAGCTGCTCGTGCTCCAGCTCCGCCGCGGAGAGCGCGCGGATCAGGCGGCGCAGACGTTGGGCGTTGCGTTCCGACTTGGCGAGCGAGTAGAAGACCAGCAGGTACGACAGCGCCGTCGCGATGACGAGCACGGTGATGATTCGACCGACCGGCGCGTCGCCGAGGCCGATGAAGTCCTGGAACGGCCGGACGAGGTCGGGGACGAGCGTGACCCCGGCGAGCCCGAAACCGACCAAGCCGAGTAGGAGGATGAGCGACCGGTTGCTCCCTCGGCGACCCAACCAGAGGGCGCCGATCACGAGCAGAATCGCAATGGCGAGGCCGACGAGCCGAAGGCTGCTGGGCATCAGGGCGAGTGTACGCCGCGAGTGATGGTGGCTGCGGAGTCCACTTCGACCTCGTAGAGGCGCAGCCGATCGTCGCCAAAGGTGAGCAGCAACCGCAGGTACGGCTGCGCATCCAGCGCGGCGAGGTCCACCTCAAAAACTGGATAGCCACCGAGCGTCCGGCCGTTTGCCTCGGGCCCGGTGACGAGCAGGTAGTCGACCCGTTCGTCGCGCAGGTAATCGACCGCCCCCGGGGCCGCCGGCGCTCCGAAGACGACCCTGGCACCGAGGAGATGCTCGAGGGCCTCCCGGAGGAACGGCGCATCCTCCAGATAGACAGCCCGTCCATCGACGATGCCCACCCGCCGCGTCAGCGCAGCCACGATCCCATCCGTGTAGGCGCTGGTCAGGATGCGGCTGCCGGGTGGCGTGTTCTGCGCGATCCAGCCGTAGGCGTCGTAGCCGGTGCGCTCCAGGCCGAACGATTCGTCCTCCTCCCCAACCGGGCCCTGGCTCAGGGGAGCACGAGCGACGAAGAGGGCGATGACCGCGACGACGACCACGCCGACGGCACTGCGCATGACGTTGGCGCGTCCGGCAAGGGCCCGACCGGCGACCCAATGAACGAGCCGCTGGAGCAGGAGCAGATCGATCGCCAGAAAAACCACCGGCACGAACAGCTCGTACGGAAGCAGCCGCCGAGGCCCGACGCGGAGCGGCACGTAGGTTTCGTATAGCAGGACGAACGCGAACGCCCCGGCAGCCAGGCCGAACGCGAAGACCAGCCAGGTGAGCACGGCCCGCCGCTGGGCACGAGCCAGCCAGCGCCAGCCGAACAGTGGCAGGAGGAGGATCACGCCGACCACTCCCGCCTGGATCTGCGGGTCGGCGCCGAGCCCTGGCCAGACGCGCAGCAGGCCGTCCGGCGC
>JACDFU010000008.1 GCA_013815585.1 Chloroflexota bacterium | reverse complement strand
TCGTCACGCTTCTCGTACAGCTCAGCGACCGATTCCCAGGTGACGTCCATGTGCGCCTGCGTGTAGACGCGCCGCGGCAGCGTCAGCCGGAGGAGCTCGAGCTTCGGCCGGTTGTGGTCGCCGGTCTGCTGGTTCCGACCCGCGGACACGATCCCGCGCTCCATGGCCCTGACGCCGGAGTCGACATACAGCTCGGCGGCCAAGGTCTGGGCCGGGAAGTCGTCCTGGCTGATCTGCGGGTAGAAACGGCGTGCGTCGATGAAGATGGCGTGGCCGCCGATCGGCCGCACAATCGGCACGCCTTCGTCGATCAGGTGCCGGCCCAGGTACTCGACCTGGCCGATGCGGGCTCGGATGTGGTCCTCCTGGACCGACTCCTCGATCCCCCGCGCCATCGCCTCCATGTCCCGCCCGCTCATCCCGCCGTATGTATGCAGACCCTCGTACACCACGACAAGGTTGCTGGCACGATCGAAGAGGTCGCGGTCATTGAGGGCAAGCCAGCCGCCGATGTTGACCAGAGCATCCTTCTTTCCGCTCATCGTGCAGCCGTCGGATAGTGAGCAGAACTCGCGCAGGATCTCGGCCACGGAGCGGTCGGCGTAGCCGGGCTCGCGGAGCTTGATGAAGTAGGCGTTCTCGACCGCCCGCGTGGCGTCGAGCATGACGGGGATCTCCTTGGCCGCGCAGTAGGCCCTGATCGCTCGCATGTTCTCCATCGAGATCGGCTGCCCGCCGGCCATGTTGACCGTGGCAGCGACCGACATGTAGGGCACGCGATCCGCACCGACCTCGTCCACCAGCGCTGAGAGCTTGTGCACGTCGACGTTGCCCTTGAAGAGATGCTCGGAGTCCGGGTCGTGAGCCTCGTCGATGATCACGTCGTGGAAGGTCGCGCCGGCCAGCTCCTGGTGAAGCCGCGTGGTCGTGAAGTACATGTTCCCGGGCACGTGGTCGCCCGGTTCGATCAGCAGCTTGGAGAGGATGTGCTCCGCGCCCCGGCCCTGGTGGGTAGGCACCATGTATGCGTAGCCGTAGGCCGACTGAACTGCCTCCAGCAGGTGGTAGAAGTTGCGGCTGCCCGCGTAGGCCTCGTCCCCGAGCATCATCCCGGCCCACTGGTAGTCGGACATCGCGCTGGTGCCGCTGTCCGTCAGCAGGTCGATGAAGACGTCCTCGCTGCGCAGGAGGAACGTGTTGTAGCCCGCCTCCGCAGCGGCCGTCTCGCGCTCGGGCCGCGAGAGCAGCCGGATCGGCTCAACGACCTTGATGCGGAACGGCTCGGCCCACGATCGGTGCCTCGGCATGCGCCGCGTTTCCTCGCGCTCCTGCGTCTGGGCCGCGGTCGCTGGCTCGGACAGCGGCTCAGCCAAGCCTCGCACGACGGCTCTGCGGAGGGCCGGCGGTGCGGCAGGGCTCTGGGCGGCGGTGTCCGGAACGGCCGGAGCTGCGGCAGGGCTCTGGGCGGCGGTGTCCGGAACGGCCGGAGCTGCGGCAGGGCTCTGGGCGGCGGTTTCCTGGGCGGCCGACGGTGCGGCCGGCCCCTGGCCGCCCACTGTTCGCTCCGTGCGGTGTCTGCTCAAGCTGGCGCGTCTCTCACTCAGGGGGCTGATTCGGCGGCTATCCTAACTCCGCCGAGTGGCCTGCCTGCTGGCCTGGAGGGAAACCGCTGCCCGACACCGCCCACGACGACGTCCGGCAGACCGGCCGCGAGTACCTCCGGGCGGTGCTCGGTGGGCTTCTCATCGGCCTTCCGCTGCTCTTCACCCAGGAGACCTGGAATGCGGGTTTCCTGCTCAGCGGCTGGAAGATTCTCGTCCTTCTGGGCATCACGTCGGCGGTGGTCGTCGGGTACAACTCATTGAGCGGGTTCAGGCGGGAACGGAACACAACCGAGCTGCTGATCGATTCCATTGAGGCCATCGGTCTGGCGATCGTGGTGGCGCTTGTCGCCCTGTTCGTCCTTGGCCGGATCAACGTCTCCACCGATCCCCGCCAGGTGGCCGGCACCGTCGCGCTCGAGGCCATCGCCATCTCGATCGGCATCTCCGTAGCGTCTACGCAATTCGCCGGCGATGGCTCACAGGGTTCGGACGACGATCGGGGCTCGCCATCAGGTGCACCGGTGGGCTCCTTCGGCCGGCTGCTGGTGGCGGCCGGCGGGGCATTGCTCTTCGCCCTCAACGTGGCACCAACCGAGGAGCCGCTGCTGCTCGGCGTGGAGGCGGACTGGTGGCTGCTCCTGCTCGCCATGGCCGCCAGCTTCCTGATCAATCTCTCGATCGTCTTCTACGCGGAGTTCCGCGGCGGTCGAGCCCGCCCACCGGCTGACGGGCCGATCAGCGGGCCGTTGACCGAGACCCTGGCCACCTACGCGGTGAGCCTGCTCGTCTCCCTGCTCCTGTTATGGGCCTTCGGGCGGACCGACGGCGTGAGTTTGCGAGCGATCATCGGTCCGATGATCATGCTCGGCGTCGTGGCCTCCTTCGGGGCCGCGGCCGGGCGACTGCTGATCGTCAGCGGGAACGACGAAAGGGACGAAAGCGACGAGGGTGGCGGGGGTGCCGCGGGCGCCGAGGACGGCAGAGGCACCGGCCGGAAGAAGCGGGGACGTGGCAAGCGCACCTCGCCAGCTCCCGGGACAGCCGGAGCGGGCGCATGAAACGGAACTGGCTGGAGTGGCTCGTGCTGGGTCTCAGCGTGGTGGCTATCGGCGGGCTCGTTGCGTTTCTCTTCCTCGATGGCCTCTCCGAGGAGACGCCTCCCAGCCCGGTCGCAGAGATCCACCTGGAGAAGGCGCATACCAGCGACCTCGGCTGGTATGCCCCGGTCACCGTGACCAATCAGGGCGACGAGGCGGCCGAGGCCATCGTGCTCGAAGCCAGCGCCGACGTCGACGGCAGCGAGGAGGTCAGTGAGGTGGACATCGACTACCTCCCGGCCGGCACCGACGTGGAGGTCGAAATCGGCTTCAGCGCCGAGCCGGACTCAGAGATTCAGCTCCGCATCGTGGGCTTCCGGTTGCCCTGATCGCCCAGGGGGCCGCCAATTGGGGACCGACGCGTCAGCGACGGTCCGGCCTACTCCCAGGGGCGTCAGTTGCGTCCTCGAGCTGGCGGCCAAGCTCCTCGGTTCGGCGGAACGCTGCCCAGACGGCCTCTGAGAGCACCGTCCGAAGCCGACCGGATTCGAGCTCATGCAGCGCCGCAGCGCTGGTCCCGCCCGGGGACGTGACCAGGTTGCGCAGCTGCGCAGGATGCTCGCCACTCGCCTTCGCGAACAGGGTGCTGCCCTCCAGCGTCTCCAGGACCAGGTCGTGGGCCATGTGCCGCGGAAAGCCGAGGTGCACCGCCGCGTCGATGAGTGCCTCCATGACGAGGAAGACATACGTCGGCCCGGTACCACTGACGGCCGTGGCCATCGCGACCAGCTTCTCGTCGTCGACCTCCAGCTCAACGCCCAGGGTCTGGAGGAGGGCGCCTGCCTGATCGCGCTGCTCGTCGGTGACGTCGGGGGTGGCGTACCAGACGGTCACGCCTCGGCCCAGCCGGGCTGGAGTGTTGGGCATCGCCCGCACGATCTGATGGCGCTGCAGCACGTTGCCCAGCGCAGTGGTCGTGGCTCCAGCGACCACGCTCAGGATCAGCTGACCGTCACGCAGCGCCGGTGCGATCTCCCGGCCCACCCGAACCACCATCTGCGGCTTGACGGCAAGGACCACCACGTCCGCCTGCTCCACCGCCGCGACGTTCGACTCCACCGTGCGGATCGAGTACTCCCGCTGGAGTTCCTCCCGACGATCTGGACGCGGATGGCTGGCCAGGATCCGATCGGCGCCGAGCTGCTCTCCCCGGAGAAGGCCAGCGATCATCGCCTCGGCCATGACCCCCGAGCCGATCGTGGCGATCGTGCGGTCCTGGAGCGACATGAGGCGGCGAGTATAGCCACGGCGTTCTGGCCGCTCACGAGACCTCGATCTCCCGAGCGGTAAGGGGACGGGCCCGGCGCCACCAACAATGGTCCCTCTGGTCGCGGCAAGAGCGTTTGTGTCAGGTACGAACCATGGTGGTGTTATGTCACAAGTTCCGGAGTCTGGGCCAGTGCCTCACGCTCGCGAGGGCAACGAGCGTGTCGGATACCAACGGGGATGCTGAGTGACACAGCCGGCGCGGCTCGATCCCGCATACCACTACCGGGGTTGCTGAATGACACAAACAAGGCCCGCGGGGCCATCGGGGCAGTAATCAGCGCTACAGATCCGATCGGTCAGCCCGAGCCACGACCCATGATCAGAAACCGGCCGGTCGAGCTCGTCTCCACGGCCTGAAACCGTGCCTCGAGAAGCGCCTGTCCCAGCGCGTCCGAGTCGATCCCCCCAGCCGCCTCATCGATGAACGCGTAGAGCCCGCCAGGCTTCAGCCACCACTTTGCCAGGCCCAGGAACCGCGGCAGCTCGGCCGGCCCGAGGCGGCTGAGCCAGCGAGCCGTGAAGAGCCCGTCGACCTGTCGGTCCGGCTCCGCCCACGGGTCCCGCACGTGAAGATGGGCCTTGAGGCCATGGGCGACCAGGCGCTCTCGGGCGCGGTCGAGCGCCGACTCAGACTGGTCGTAGAGCGAAAGCTCACCCTTCTGCGCCAGCAGCGGCGACCACCACCCGACGCCGGCCGCCAGCTCCACCAGTTCGCCGCGCCACGGAAGCCGGTCGAGCCAGGCTGTCGCCGTGTCGAGCTCGGCGTGCCAGACCTGGTCCTGGATCGGGCCCTGGCTGTGGCGGCCCTGGCGCCGGTACCAATCGTCGATGTCGCTGGCCGACGGCGCGTCTACGGTGGTCGCAGCAGCGACGGGCACGTTGGCCCCCGAAGGGGCGAGGGCGCGGGTTCGTTCGGCCAAAGCGGCCCGCACCCGGTAACGCAGGAACTCGTTCTCCTGCGCCCGGCCCACGCAGTCCGGGCAGAGCTGCGCCCAGCCCTCGAGGTCGCCGTCGCCACGGGCCGTGTGCGGACGACCACACCACAGGCAGTCGAAGGAAGCGCGGAAGGGCACGCAGCAGGCTTGCGGCTAGGACTGGACGTCGACGGCGATGCCTGGAGCTGCGGTCACGGGTCGATCGGCACCCAGCCGTCGGGCGGCGCCTCGTCGATGAATCCGTGCGGGTCGAAGAGCTCCGCCAGCATCGCGATGCCGTCGACGACCCGCGGCCCGGGACGGCTGAAATAGGCCGAGCCGTCCAGGGCGAACACTTCCCGCCGGCGGACCGCACGCAGCTCGGGGAACCACCCCGGCTTGGACAGCCGCTCCCACTCGGCGGCCGTGGCGTTTGCGTCCAGGCCGCACGGCATCAAGAGCAGCTGCTCCGGGTCCACCTCGCGCACCTGGTCCCAGGTCGTCTCGACGGACCGTTCGCCCTCCTGTCCGAGGAGCTCCCAGCCGCCCGCACGGCGGACCTGCTCGGGCACCCAGTGGCCGGCAGCAAACGGGGGGTCGAGCCACTCCAGGGCCGCGACCCGGCGCGGCGGGATCCCGGCCAGGCGACGCTGCAGGACGCGGTTCTCCAGGTCACCCAGACGCTCGCGCAGGATCTCGAGGAGTCCGACTGCCTCATCCTCCGCGTCAGCCATCGCGCCAACGGTCGAGATCGTGTTGAAAATGCCTTCGATCGAAGTCGGTTCCAGGCTGATCACGCTGACCTCGCCAACGATCGCACGGGCTGCCTCGGTCACCTCCCGGTATCCCACCGCGCACACCTCGCACAGCTCCTGGGTGAGGATCAGGTCGGGCCGGGCGGCCGCGAGCGCCTCTTCGTCGAGTCGATAGATCGAGCTACCACCGTGGACGGATGCGCTGACACGATCGTGGATTTCGCGGCTCGTATCTGTCGGTTGCCCACCGACGCTTGCCGTCATGACCGGCACCGGCGCCGCCCCCGCCGGGAAGTCGCACTCGTGCGTCCGACCAACCAGCTCGTCCCCAAGGCCCAGGGCAAAGACGATCTCGGTGGCTGAGGGGAGGAGGGAGACGATGCGCACAAATCGAGTCTAGCCGTGGCGGTGAGACAATCCCGCGCCAGTGACCTCAATCACGCCGGACGCGAATCCCGCGCAGGTCGTGCCCACCGTCGTCGTCCACCGGGCCTGGAAGCGCTTCGGACGCGTCGACGTGGTGCGCGACCTGTCCTTCGAGGTGCGGCCCGGGGAGCTGCTGGGCTTCCTAGGACCCAACGGCGCGGGCAAGACCACGACGATGCGCATGATTCTTGACCTCATCCGCCCCGACCGGGGCGAGATCACGGTCTTCGGCGGCGCCCCAGGTGCACGGCATCAGCGCCGGATCGGCTACCTCCCCGAGGAGCGCGGCCTCTACCGGGACGTCTCGGTCCTCGACACGCTGACCTATTTCGGCTCGCTCAAGGGCCTTCCGTCGCGCGAGGCACGGCGGCGGGCGACCAGGTTGCTCGAAGAGGTCGGGCTTGGCGATTCGATGCGCAAGCGCGCCAGCGAGCTCAGCCGGGGCATGCACCAGAAGGCACAGGTCGTAGCCACGATCCTGCACGAGCCTGACCTGCTGATCGTCGATGAGCCCTTCCAGGGGCTCGACCCGGTCAACGCGGACCTGCTGCGAAGGGTGGTCCTTGGCCAGCGCAGTCGCGGAGCGGCCGTGATCATGAGCACCCACAACATGGAAGAGGCGCAGGCCCTCTGCGATCGTGTCCTGCTCATCGACCACGGTCGCCGCCTTCTTTACGGGACGATCCCGCAAGTACGCGCCGCGTTCAGCGACGGCGCCGTTGTCGTGCGCGGTGAGGCCGTCCCGACCGACCCCGGCCCGCTCAGGAGCGTGGCCGAGGCGCAGCGCGTGGACGGTACCGTCCGCTACATCCTGAGCCCCGGGCGAACGCCACAGGACCTGTTCAGGGAGTTGGCCGCGCTCGATACGCGCGTCGAGCGCTTCGAGGTCGCCTCTCCGTCGCTCAACGAGATCTTCATCCTGGCGGTGCGGGGTGATCGGCGCGCCGAGCGCGTCCCATGACCGGGTGCCAAGAAGCGGCATGATCGATCGATCGTTCCTGCGGCTCATCGCGCTCGTGGCGAAGCGCGATTACCTGCGCACGGTGCGCCGTCGGGGGTTCATCGTCGGGACCCTGCTGCTGCCTCTCTCCATCGGGATCATCGGGGGGATCGCCAGCTTCTTCGCCGGCGGCGCCCTCGACGGACTCGCCGGAGCAGGCGGGGACGTGACAATCACGCTCGCAAACGAGTCGTCGCTTGGCCTCGCGGAGGAGACGAGGGACGGCTTCCGGGTCCGACTGGTGGATCGGGCGGCGGGTCTGGCGGAACTGGATCGGGGCAACGGCCGCGAGCTCTATATCCTGGCGGACGACTACCTGGCGAGCGGCGTCGTCGAACGTATTGCCGTGTCCTCCGGCGGCCGCGTGGACCTGGGCGATCTCCAGCGCCGACAGGTACAGGAGAACGGGCTGGCCGACTATCTTCGCCGAAGCCTGGCCGCGCAGATCCAGCTCCCGCCGGACCGTGTCGAGCGGCTGCTGGAGCCCGTCGCCGTCCGCGAACGAAGCCTGGATGGCGCCCCGCCGGCGAGCGACGGTCTTGCTGCCCGATTCATCGTCCCCTACGCCTTCAGCACCTTCTTCGTCATCAGCATCTTCATCACCAGCGGCTACCTCCTTCAGTCGGTCACGGAGGAGAAGGAGAACCGCGTCGTCGAGATCCTGCTCAGTTCCATCCCGGCGCTGCCGCTGATGGCCGGCAAGATCATCGGCCTGGGCGGTGCCGGGCTGACGCAGGTGGCTATCTGGCTCGCCACGGCGGCCATCACGCTGCCGGCGCTCGGATCGCGCGGGAACCTGGGACCGATCAACCTGAGCCCGGAGGCACTGCTCCTGGCGCTGGTCTACTTCGTGCTCGGCTATGCCGCCTACGGCGCCATCTTCAGCGCGATCGGCGCACTGGCACCGGGTACCCGCGAGGCCCAGCAGTACTCGGGTTTCTTTGGATTCTTCGCCGTCATTCCGCTCATCCTGAGCGCCCTGTTCCTCACCAACAGCGGATCGCCGGTGGTCACGGGCCTGCTGCTCCTTCCCCTGACCGCCCCGGCGTCGGCGTTGCTGCTCCTGGTCGTCGCGCCTGAACCGCCCTGGCCGCTGATCGGCCTTTCCCTCGCCGTGCTGGTGGCGTTCGTGGTGCTGGCTACCGTCGCGTCAGCGCGAATCTTCCGCGCCACCCTGTTGCTCTACGGTGTTCGGCCCAGCCTGCGCCAGCTGGCCTCGGCGGTGTTCGCCCGGGACTGAGCTCAGGCGGGAGGCTTCCACTGGTCGATGGTCGCCCGGGCCGAGTCCTTGTCCTGGAACCAGCGCGCATCGAGCTCCGTGTATTGCGCGTACTCGGCGGGAAGCGCGTCCTCCGGGTAGATCGCGGTCACCGGGCACTCCGGCTCGCAGGCACCGCAGTCGATGCACTCGTTCGGATCGATGTACAGCTTGCGATCCACGCCCTGCTCGAAGTGGATGCAGTCCACCGGGCAGACCGAGACGCAGGACTGATCGAGGAGATCGATACAGGGCTCGGCAATGACGTACGTCATCGGGCTCTCCACTTTGATCGCGCGGCAGTGAGGCAATCTTACCCCGGGCGAGCGCAGACGAGCCCCGAGCGACGTCGCCATTGACAGCGTGGCTGTCAGCGATAACTTGCCGGACGCGCCACGCGCTGGCGCGTCCGATGGCTCAGGTTGCCCAGCGAAAGGGAAGCGGACTCAGCCAGCCGTCAGGCGTAAGGCCGAGGCCTGGGATCGACCCACCCACGCCGAAGGCGAGGAGGCCCCCGACGAGCAGGAGCAGGCCGGCTGGGGTGTGTCGCTGACTGAGCACGGCCCCAGTCCTGGCGACGAGCGTGATGACGATCTGCATATCCGCGCATCCTCCATGCCCTCGTGTCGTTCCCCGGGTCGCCCAGGATGGCGACGGACGGCACGCTAGCGAGAGCCGGTTGACGCGCGGTTGGCGGCCGCTTACCGGCCGCTTACGTCACATCGACGGCTGGTAGCTCGGATCGAGATAGCGCTTCGGATCCTCGTCGAAATCCAGCTTGCAACCCTTGCCGCAGAAGTAGTAAGTCTTGCCGTCGTACTCGGAGACGAGCTGCGCTCCCTCCGTTTCGACTTGCATCCCGCAGACCGGGTCGACCTCGGTTGCCATCTCGCGAGCCCTCCAGGTGACACGGGGCCGGGCTGTTCCACCCGCGCGCCACCGAAGACTTTAGTCCACAAGCGTGAAATGCACCGTCAGCAGGGAGTGCCCGCGGCCTGGTCGCCCGTGTGCCACTCGCAGCGGCGCTCGACCGCACCGTCCCGCGCGACGCTGAACTTCACGTTCGACCGGTTGATGCAGCCAGCGGGACAATCGCCTGACCCGCTGACGAAGACGAGGGCGTACCCGTCGGCGGTCTCCTCGACTTCCACCCAGTTGGATGCGCCGATCACGTTCGGGTCGAGCGGCTCGTAGCCCAGGAAGTTGGAGTCAAGCTCGCCCACCGCCGCGATCGCTTCCTCGACGCTGTCGACACCGCCGACCGGACCGCCTCCGGCCGATGCCGACGGAGCGGTGCCCGTGGATCCCGTGGCCCCGGGGGGTGCGGTCTCGGCGCTGGAGGTCGGCAGGGCGCCCGCGCTACTCGAGCAGGCCGCGACCAGCAGACTGGCAGCGAGCAGGAGAACCGCTGGCGGGCCGCGGCGTGACGCCCGGCGAGCCGGGTCGCCGCTCTGATGGCCGGTCATGCCTTCAGTATGGCCACCGCGCACGAGATTCACCGCCGCTATGCTCGCGCCATGACCGAGGAGCGCCGGCCACAGACGCGCCCGACCGAGGACCGCCGGTTTCTCCAGAAGCCGCCTGCGGACGTAACCTTCCTTCAGAGCGACGCCTGGCGCGCGCTGAGAATCATGGGCGAGTTCATCGAGGGCTTCGACAGCCTGGCGGAGCTCGGCATCAGCATCAGCATCTTCGGGTCGGCCCGCACCGACGAGAGCGATCCGATGTACCCGGCGGCCAGACAGCTTGCCCGCCGGCTTGCCGAGAGCGGATTCACCATCATCACCGGCGGCGGGCCGGGGATCATGGAGGCTGCGAACCGTGGGGCTCGCGAGGGCGGCGGCCCGTCGATCGGCCTCGCAATCGAGTTGCCGCACGAACAGTCGACGAACCCCTACTGCGACGTGACGATCAACTTTCGGTACTTCTTCGTGCGCAAGACGATGTTCGTGAAATACGCCCAGGGCTTCGTGATCTTCCCGGGCGGCTACGGGACGCTCGACGAGCTCTTCGAGTCGCTCACCCTGGTCCAGACGGGCAAGATCGAGCACTTCCCAGTCGTCCTCTTCGGCTCCGACTACTGGCGCGGCCTGATCGACTGGCTCGCGGGACCGGTGGCCGGCGAGGGCAAGATCGCCCGATCGGATGTTGGCCTCGTCCATGTGACCGACGACGTCGAAGAGGCGGTCGCCATCCTGGTCCGCTCGGCCCAGCAGGAGCTCAGGGCCGAAGCCGTTGCCGCAGCGACATCCCAGACAGATGAGGCCGCGGAGGCGGACAGAGAACGACGGGCGGCTCGCACGGCCGAGCCGGAGTGAAGGTACGGTGATCAGGTGAGGATCTGCGTCGCTTCGGATCACGCCGGGCTGCCCCTCAAGGGCCAGGTGATCGAGTGGGTGCACGAGCTCGGGCATGAGCCGGTCGACTTCGCCACGGACGGCGGCGAGGCTGACGACTACCCCGATGCCATCGCGCCTGCCGCTCAGGCGGTCGCCCGCGGCGAATGCGAGCGAGGCATCGTGCTCGGTGGCAGCGGAACCGGCGAAGCGATCGTAGCCAACAAGGTGCGCGGCATCCGCTGCGTCGAGGCATCAGACCCGGTCGTCGCGGGTCTGGGTCGAAAGCACAACGACGCCAACGTGCTTTCGATGGGGGCGCGCATCGTGGGCACGGCGGTGGCCCGGGCGTGCGTGGAGGCCTTTCTCGCCACCGAGTTCGCGGGCGGGCGCCACGTCGCGAGAATCGAGAAGATCGACCGGCTGGAGGCCGACGCGGGGTAGAAGCCGAGGGGGTCCCGCCGGACTGAAAGGGCAGTGAGAGCCTGGCCCCGCTGCCTGATGCGAGCATCGCCCCGCCGCCGTGGTCCCGTTTGCGTGGACGACCCCCTTAACCCCTGACCACGCCTGAGGAGGACCTGTGAACGCGATCAAGCTCCTGACCGACGACCACGCCAAGGTGAAGAAGCTCCTCGATGAGCTGGAGACGACGACTGAGCGCGGCGTCAAGACGCGAGAGGAGCTGTTCACCAAGATCAAGGCCGAGCTGACGGTCCACGAGGTGATCGAGGAGGAGATCTTCTACCCGGCCCTCAAGGAGCACCCCAGGGCCAAGGAGATCGTGCTCGAGGGCTACGAGGAGCACAACGTCGTCGATACCCTGATGGGCGAGCTCTCCGCACTTCCCTTCGACCACGAGACCTGGGGTCCCAAGGCGAAGGTGATGAAGGAGAACATCGAGCATCACGTCGAAGAGGAAGAGGGCGAGATGTTCTCCAAGGCACGGCAGGTCTTCGACAAGGCCGAGCTCGAGGAGCTCGGGGCCCGGATGGCCGCGCGCAAGGAGCAGGCGCAGCGCCAGGTCAGCTGAGGCACACGGAGGCCACACCCGACCGGGGCAGCAGCGGGCTGGCGGCTGCCCGCGGACCGCTCGTCCTGTTCGGATCCGGGGAGACCGCGCGGAGCGGCAGGCAAGTCCACGAAGAGGTGCTGCGCAGATTCCCCAGCCCAGTCCGCGTCGCCATCCTGCCCACCCCGGCGGGCTTCCAGCCGAACGCCGACGCGGTCGCCGGCAGGCTGGCCGATTTCGTGCGCCACAGCCTAGGGAACCACCACCCGGAGGTGGTCGTGATCCGGGCGCTTCGCCGGGCGACGCAGGCGACCCGGAGGTGCATGGCATGGCGGTTCCGGCCTGGCTCTGGCGAGCGCGGCCGCCGTGGCGATCGGGACGCACTGCCTGCCGGTCTACGAGATCTACAAGGCGGGGGAGGAACTGAGCTGGCGCCCGGGCCTCGATCTCTGTGCCGACATCGGCATCGAGCTCACCGTGGTGCCGCACTGGAACAACACGGAGGGCGGGGCTGGGCTCGACACGAGCCGGTGCTTCGTGGGCCGTGACCGCTTTGAGCGGCTGCGCGAGCTTCTGCCGCCGACCACCGTGGTGCTCGGCCTGGACGAGCACACGAGCTGCATCCTCGACCCAGCGGCCGGCACGCTCGACGTCCGAGACTGGGGCGTGATGACCGTCCTCCGCGGCAGCGACGAGACGATCATCCCTGCCGGCGAGCGGGCCTCACTGGACGTCCTGCAACCAGTGGCGAGCTAGAAGCGACTCAGTCACGCGACCTACCGCGACAGCGCCCGCGCATCATCCGTGGCCGGCTCACGGATCGGCGCCCATTGAGCGCCGATCTGTTCCAGAAGCTGTAGGGCAGCGGTCGCGCCAAGGGACAGGAGCAGCTCGCGCGCGGCTCCCGCCGCGGCTTGGGCCACTGCAGGTTCCGCAAGCGCCGCGCGGTCCATCTCGACCAGCGCCACGTCGCGCACTGCGCCGATCTCACGGAACGCCGTCAGCGATGCCGTCCAGCCAACCTCGGCTTCCGGCAGGCGCCCCTCCAGCGCCGCGATTCCAGCCGCAACCGCCTGCCCCAGCGCCGTGACCCAGCGTCCATGGAGCCCGGTGGCGGTGATCCGTTCCAGAAGCGAGCGGCTTTCCGAGAGGTCGCGGAGCCAGAGGGCCGCGTGCGTGGCAGGCACGTAGAACAGCAGGCTGATCGCGGGATCGGTACCGCCGACGTCGTGCGCGAGCGCATCCGCGAACCGTCCTCTCGAGACCTCCAGCCAAGCGTGGACGAGCGCATAGGTTGTCTGTTCCTGGGTCGTGGTTGTGTTCGCAACCAACTCGTCGAAGCGGTCGACGCCGCCCGCACTTCCCCTGTCGCCGCGGAGAGCCTGGATGATCATGGAGACGCCCACCAATTCGGAGGCGTCCGTGCCCGAGAGCGTGACGTCCGCGGGGGCGAGCTCCTCGGCCGCGTGGACGGGGAAATCCCAGTCGCCGAGGGCAAAGGCAGCGCTGGACGCGTTGCCGGTGAGCAGGAAGGTCCAATTTCTGAGGCCCAGGCGCCGAGCTCGTTCCACGCCCGCATACGCGGACGCGAAGGATTGGCGTGGATCGTCAGAGAGCTGCAGGAAGCTGATGTTGAGGCGAGCACGCAGTTCCGAGGCGACGAATCCGTTCGTCTCCGCGAGCTGGAGCGCACCGCTCAACAAGACCAGCGCCTCGCGATGGCGACTCGTGAACGCGAGCGTCGTCCCCTTGGTCAGCACCGCCTCGGTGATGAGGGCGATATCGTCGATCGCCTCGGCCGCAATCAGAGCCCGGTCAGAGGCCTCGATCGCACGGGCGTAGTCATCCGCGAACAGGTAACTACGCGCCAGCGTGGATACGAGCGCGATCCCCTCGGGCGTATCCGCGAGCTCACCGAGCGTTGCGACAGCAGGCTCCAATAGCGCGATCGCGTCGTGGGCCTGGCCATCCGTCGCGGCGACCGTGCCGATGGCGGCAGTGGCCCGCAGGATGCCGCGCCCATCACCTGCAGTGGTCAGCTCGTCGAGCGCCCGACGATAGTGCTGCCTCGCCAGGTCAGACCTGGCCGCGCCTCGCGCGGCGCTGCCCGCCAGCTCGTGCAGGAGGCCGCGCTGAAGGGGCTCGCGGGTGACCTGCAGTGCGGCATCCACGTACGACAGCGCCTGTTCGGGGGAGTGAAGTGCCAGGGCGCGCTCGGCCGCCGCCCGCAGGGCGATCCGGGCCTGTGCGGCGATGGCGCCTGCTTCCGGGCCCTCGTCGGAGGCCTGAAAAGCGTCCAGGTAGTGCATGGCCAGGACGCCCGCCAGCTCATCGTCGCCCAACGCCTCGAAGTACCGCGCCGCGGCGAGATGGCGCGAACGGCGGTCGCGCCGCGAGAGCGTCGCGTACGCGACCTCGCGGATTAGCGCCTGGACGAAGCCGTACTGACCACGCTCCGGCGAGCGCGGATCGCGGTTGTGGGCCAGCACCTCGCGTCGCACAAGGTCGCGGAGCAGCGGCTCGATCGCCTCGGCAGGACTGCCGCTGACAGCGGCCAGCGCGGCGACGCTGAAGGTCTGGCCCAGGATCGCGGCATTGTGCAGCAGCGAGCGCTCTGCGGGGTCGAGCGAATCGAGACGCGCAGCGATCAGCGCATGCAGCGTGTCGGGAATCTCGAGGCGCGCGAGGTCGTCGACCGGACGGTACGCGTCCCCCACCCGTTCCAGCCGGCCGTCGACGAGAAGCTTGCGAACCATCTCGACCGCATACAGCGGAATCCCCTCCGCGCGTTCGAGGATCGCCTGCCTGGCGGCGTCAGGCAGGCCCGGGACCAGGCCAGCAAGGAGCTCTCCCATGGCCTCGTCGGGCAGCGGGTCGAGCGAGAGCGCGACGAAGTTCCGTCGCCCGGCTCCCCATTCCCGGTGCGTCTCGAGGAATTCCGCGCGTGCCAGCGTCAGGAGCAGGATCGGATGTTCGGTCGACCACTCTGCCAGGTGGTCGATGAAGTCGATCAGACCCTGGTCGGCCCAATGAACGTCCTCGAAGACCAGGACGGTCACGCCCCGGTCGCTTACGCGCTCGAAGAACGTCCGCCAGGCGGCGAACAGCTCCTCGCGCTCTACCGTCCGGACCTCCTCGAGGCCAAGCAGTCCGAGCAAGGTGGGCTCGATCCAGCGGCGCTCCTCCTCGTCGGGGACGTACTCCTCGAGGGCGGCCCTGATCTTGGCCCGGGTGGTGGCGGAATCGTCGTCCTCCGCCAGGCCTGCCCGCTTCCGTACCATCTCGCCGAGAGCCCAGAACGTCACGCCCTCGCCGTAGGCCGGCGAGCGGCCCTGGTGCCAGAACACGTCATCGACGAGGCCGTCGATGTACTTGTGGAACTCCCACGTGAGCCGGCTCTTGCCGGTCCCGGCCTGTCCGGTCACCGACACGAACCGCAGGCGGCCTTCCGATGCCGTGGAATGGAGGAAATCCTTCAGCAGTCGGAGCTGCGCATCACGCCCAACGTAGGGCGGCTCCAGGCCCTCCGCGCGGGCAACGCCGCCCAGCTTCGCGACGACCCGCATCGCGCGCCAGGCAGCGACGGGGGCCGCCTTGCCCTTGAGGACGTGCTCGCCGGCCCGCTCGTACGCGATTGCCTCCGCAGTCGCCGCGTGTGTCGACTCACCCACGAGCACGCCGCCCGGCGGCGCGACCGATTGAAGTCGCGACGCGGTGTTGACCAGATCGCCCGCCACCATGCCCTGACCCGTCGCACCGAGCGTGACCGCTGCTTCCCCCGTCAGCACGGCTGCCCGGGCAAGGATCTCGTCCCCCTCGGCACTCGGCCGCAACCCGCGCACCACGTCGACGAACTCCAGGGCCGCACGTACGGCGCGCTCGGCGTCGTCCTCGCGAGCGATCGGCGCCCCCCAGACGGCCATGACAGCATCGCCGATGAACTTCTCGACGGTGCCGCCGTACCGCTCGATCGTTTCGCGAGCTCGCTCGAAGTATCTCGTCAGCAGTTCCCGAACGGCCTCGGGATCCCGATCTTCGGCGAGGCCGGTGAAGCCCACAAGATCGGCGAACAGCACAGTCACCACGCGGCGTTCGGCGACGGTGGCGGGAAGATTCGGAGCAGGGCCGGAGGGAGCCGGCGGAGCGTTCCCTGCGGGAGCCGTCGCGCTGAACGCAGCCGGCCCAGTGGGATCGCCGAGCGCCGAGCCACATTCGCCACAGAAGCGATAGGTCGGTGCGTTCGCCGCGCCGCACGCGGAGCAGACGCGCGCGAGGCGCGTCCCGCACTGCGGACAGAATTTCTGGCCGTTCTCGCTGGCCGTGCCACAGCTCGGACAGACCACTCAGACCCCTCGTGTTCTATATTCGGCCGGGACACGAGAGCGTAGCCAATTCCCCACATCCCCGGGCTCGGCTGATCGCAATGCTCGTCGGCTACGATTGGGGAACGAGCGGGAGTAGCTCAGTTGGCAGAGCGTCAGCCTTCCAAGCTGAATGTCGCGAGTTCGAACCTCGTCTCCCGCTCCAGTCCCCCGCCCCTTACTCGGGAGCTGCCCTTACGACTGCCCGAGGCGTCGCTCCAGCCCCCGTCGCACCCCTGGCCACTCGGAGTCGATGACGCTGTAGTAAGCCGAGTCCCGGAGGCGGCCGTCGGCCATGGTCATGTGGCGGCGGAAGATCCCCTCGAAGGTCGCACCCATGCCGAGCAGCGCGGCTCTCGAGCCCTCGTTGAGCGCGTCAGTCTTGAACTCCACTCGGCGACAACCGAGCTCCTCGAAGGCGTGCTGCATCAACAGCAGCTTTGCCTCGCGGTTGATGCCGCTGCGCTGCCATTCGGGTGCGAGCCAGGTCCAGCCGATCTCGAGGCGGCGGTGCTCGGGGACGATCGATAGGTAGCGGGTGCTGCCCACGACCCGGCCGGTCGAGAGCTCGATCGAGGCGAACGGAAGCTCGCTCCCGGCCGCGGCCGCCTCCAACGCTGTCTCCAGCCAGCGCTTCATCTTGTCCGGGGTGTCGATCACCTCGTACATCCAGCGCCAGATGGCCGCATCCAGCCCGACCTCGACGAGTCCGGGCAGGTGATCGCGAGTCATCGGCTCCAGTCGGAGGCGGGATCCCTCGAGCGTGACGGGTGTGAGGGCTTCAAGCAAACTCGCGGAACGGCCAGGCGTTGAATTCCCGGAACTCATCACGCGATGATGACCGCCGTGGGGGTCCTCGGTGAGAAAAGCGCGACGATCCGCCAGGCGAGCAGCAACGTAGTAAGCCTTGCAGGCGGCCGCATGCGCTTCTGCGAAGTCAGCGGCCAGACCAAGCGCCGCAAGCGCAATCAGGGAGGATTTCCAATGGCCAGAACGAGACTCCTGCCACTTCTGCTGGCGGGGCTCGCCTCGCTCATGATCGCCGGGGTGGCGCTCGCGAAGAGCGACACCGCACGCGCGTTCACCTTCACGACCACGCTCTCAGGTGCCGAAGAGGTCAACGCTGCGGGCGTTCCGAACCAGGGCGACCTCGGCGGCAGCGGAACAGCGACCCTCACCCTCAACCCCGGTCAGAAGACGATTTGCTACACGATCACCTTGGTCGGAATCACCCCAAATGTGGATGACACACCCTTCGCAGCGCACATCCACGAGGCGCCGGCGGGCGTGAACGGCCCCGTCGTGGTCCCTCTCGGGCCCCTTTCCCTGGGCACGACGCTCGGCTGCGTACCAGCCGAGTCACGCACCATCGCGGGCATCATCGCGGACCCGACGGGCTACTACGTCAATGTCCACAACACGGAGTTTCCGGGCGGCGCGCTGCGAGGCCAGCTCGGCGACTGACGCTTCTCGTACCAGGAGAGCGGCACCCCGCCGCTCTCCCACCCCGGGCTGAAGGGTTGCGGCCCGTTCAGCCCGGTTTTGCGGGCGTAACCGCGCGGGACTAGAAGTCGCCTCCGCCGAAATCCCCGCCGCCGAAGTCACCCCCGCCGAAGTGGCCCCCGCCACCGTCGGCGCCCGGGTCGTACCCCGCCGTATCGTACGAGCCCGTGTCTGCGCCAGCGTCTGATCCAGCGGCCCCTTCGTCGCCGTAGCTGCCACCCTCGGCCGAGCCTTCTCCTGTTGTGGTGTCGCCGGCCTGACCCTCCTGGTAGCCCTCCGCGTAGCCCTCGTTGTAGCCGGTGTCATTGGCGAAGAACTGGCTGGCGATGGCAGTACCAATGAAGCTTCCGGCCAGTGAGTACATGAACATGCTGCCGAGGCCGGGCATGCCCGAGCCGTAACCGCCACCGCCGAAGGTCCGTTCGATCGTGCCGGGCTGGTGCATTTCCGCCCGTGTCGCCATGCGCGCGAGCTCGCGGGGATCGTCGCTCGTCGCTCGCTCGCTGGGCGGCACCTGCTCGGCAAGGCCCTGCAGCACCATTTGCCGCTGCTCGGGGCTGAGGCGCGAGAAGGCCTCGTGCGCCCGCTCGATGTCCTCGGGTGGAGCGGTCTTGAGCATGTATCGATACCGCGACAGGGCCTGCTCGTCGGCGGACATTCCGACGCCTGGTGCGCCTGTCGCGCGGGGAGCGCTGCCGCCCCAGGATGTGGCACCGGGCCGCTGTGGCTGCCCTGGTTGCGATGACGACGGGTCGGCCTGATTGCGACCCAGCAGCCGGTCAAGAAAACTCATGTGTGAAACCTCGGCTTCGCTGCTCCGTGGCGCGTGGAGGTGGCGTGACGGACACCACGATAGTGCTGTAAGGACCGGAGCCGTCTGAGGGCGGCTACTCGTACGTTGCGGCCGCATTCCGATATCGCTCATCCGTGCGACGAAGCGTGTCGGGGTTGGTCCCACGAGCCCGGGCCAGCCGCTCGGTCAGGATTTGCAACGGGATGGCTGTACCGAGCAGTGCGGCTCCCGCCTCGGGCAGTGTCGGCATCTCCGGCGCGACGATCCGCCCGGCGGGGGTGAGCTCCGGAGCCAGTGCGCCGACTGCTTCCTCGGCAAGGATGGCGGCTGCGGCCACCCCGATGGCTCCCGCGGCGGCGAGGGCCTGACGTGCTCGATCGAGCCGGTCCGACCGATGGTCGCGATCGGCAAGGATGAGCACGAGGCCGCTGCCGTCGTCCGCGGCCGGAAGGTGGCCGTGGAGCAGCGTCTCGACATCCCGGGCGGTGGCTGGCAGATGCGCCGCCTCCTCGATCTTGAGCGCCAGCTCGCGAGCAGCGGGCCTGTCCGCTCCGGAGGCCAGCACGATGACGCGATCGACGTCCTTGAGGGCGGTCGCAACCTGCTCCGCCTGCTCTCTGCCCTCCTGCCCCGATGCTCGCCCAAGGGCGTTGGTCACGGCCCCTGGATCGATCTGCCTGCCTGTGAGTCGACCCGCCAGGACCACCGCAGCCACGAGGGGCGACAGGTAGCCGACGGTATGGCACCAGGACTGGTCCTGTTCGCCGGTGGCCACGACGATATCGGCGATCGCCGCGCCCGGTGACTGCCTGCCAGCAGTGATCAGGGCGGTGCGCACGCCCCGCGCGCGAGCCGCATCCAGCGCCCGGTTCGTGGCCCAGGTGCCGCCCTCGTGGGAGACGGCCACCATGAGCCCGGCGGCCTGGGGCTCGAGGACGACCTCGAACGCCTGCTCAGAGGTGAGCTGCCGACCGGCTCGTGAGTGGCCGTCCACCCGGAGCAGCGCCTCCCCGAGGATCACGGCGATGGCCTGGGCGGCGTGCTCGCTGGTCCCGCAGCCCGTGAGGCGAATGGGCTCGTCGGCACGGGCAGCCCGTTGGATGGCCCCTGCCAGCTCTGCCACCGCGGGATCGGCCTCCAGGCGTCGCAACAGCCGCTCCGCGAGGGCCGGCTCAGCGGCGATCATCTCCGTCATGCGATAGGGCGGTCCCTCTCGCGGCTCAGGCATGGTCGAGCTCGTCCAGGGCTCGGGCGGCCCAGGGAGCGGCGCCAATGGGTCGAAGCTGGGCGGCAGAGACGAGTCAGGCATGACCCTAGTGTGGCTGGCCGCGGGTTTCCGAGGACTCCCGCAGCGAACCGGTCAGCGATGCGCAGCTCGCATCAGTGACAGCAAACCGGGGACTGGCGGTGCGCCCTGGGCGCCCATCTCCGTCAGCCATGCGGCCACCGCATGCGCTCCAGCTCGCCGGAGCTCCCGGCGGGACGCGTCCTGTCACCGATGCGCCTGGCGCATCGCCGGCGGAATGACGGCCGGAATGGACGCGAGGAGCCCACCACTCATGCGGCTCCCGCATGATTTGTGGCAGCGGCACCGACCCGGCCTGGACAGCATGCGCTCAGCGCATCTGTGGTGGAAGGCGGCCCCGTCCATTCGGGGGATGCCGCGCACTCGCGGCTGGTCGCCCGCCCGCGCGCCAGGCGGCCGCTGGTGGCGCGGCAGGGTGCCGGCGCACCTCCGCTCGGATCAACCCTCGTCGGGCAGCGGCACGCCGAGGACGCTGAAGCCGCCATCCACGTAGATCACTTCCCCGGTCACCGCTCGCGACAGGTCGCTCGCCAGGTAGACGGCCGTGTTCCCGACATCCCCGATCGTGATGTTCTGCCGTAGCGGCGCAACGTTGCGGAAGGTGCCGTACATTCCCTTGAAGCCGGCGATCCCCGATGCGGCGAGGGTGCGGATGGGGCCGGCGCTGATGGCGTTCACGCGCACGCCCTCGGGTCCCAGGTCTGCCGCCAGGTAGCGGACGCTGGCTTCGAGAGCCGCCTTCGCCACGCCCATCACGTTGTAGTGCGCGACGACCTTCTCCGCGCCGTAATAGGTCAGCGTGAGGATGCTGGAACCCGGTCGGAGGAGCGGTCGCGCGGCCCGGGCCAACGCGACGAGGGAATAGGCGCTGACGTCCAGCGCCAGCGTGAAGCCATCCCGGGAAGTGTCGACAAAGGCACCGTCGAGCTCTTCCCGCTTCGCAAACGCCAGGGCGTGGACGAGGATGTCGAGCGCTCCCTCCTGCTCACTCCAGCGGTTGAAGACGCGCTCGATCTGGGCATCGTCCTGCACGTCGCACGGCTCGACGAAGGTGGATCCGATGCTCTCCGCCAGCGGCCGGACCCGGCGCTCGATGAGGCTCTCGACCGAGCTGAACCCGACAGTCGCCCCCTCGGCATGGAACGCCTTCGCGATGCCCCAGGCGATCGAATGGTCGTTCGCCACACCGAAGATGAGCGCTTTCTTTCCCTCCAGCAGGGTCATCGTCTCCTCGTAGCAGAGCGAGTATCTGGCCGCGGTTGGCCGTCGCGCCGGGCGGTGGTTGGGCGTCTCGCCTTGCGTCCGGATTCGCGCCGCCATGGTAGGCCCTCCGCGTCGGCTAGCATGCCGCGGGTGGGCGAGCGATGGACAGCTGCGGCACTCCGACGAGTGCCGGGGCTCATGGTCGGGCTGGTGCTGTGCGGGGTGGCCATCGCCATGATGGCCCAGGCCAACCTGGGCCTCGGGCCGTGGGAGGCCTTCCACCAGGGGATCAGCCGCCAGACCGGCATCCCGCTGGGGACCGTGTCGATCCTCTTCGGCGTGCCGATCCTTCTTGCCTGGCTGCCGCTCGGCCAGCGCCCGGGTCCGGGCACCATCCTCAACATCATCACCGTGGGGACCGCCACCAACGTCGCCATGGCCGTGCTGCCGGTGCCGGCGGACCTGCCCTACCGCCTCGCCCTCATGGCCGGTGGCGTGGTGATGATGGGGATTGCGACCGGGCTCTACCTGTCGGCCGACCTAGGCCCGGGACCGCGGGATGGGCTGATGACCGGTGTCCACCACCGGTTCGGCTGGAGCATCGCCCGTGCTCGCACCGTGATCGAGGTCACGGTCCTCGTGGCAGGCTTCCTGCTCGGGGGCACGATCGGCCTGGGCACGATCGTGTTCGCGTTCGGCATCGGCCCGGTGGTCCAGGCCTCACTCCGCGTCTGCGACCCGGAGGGAAGGGTCATGCGGCGGCGCCGGGAGGAGCAGGTGGACCCGATGCTCGCCGAAGGCGCGGCCTGACCGTCACACTGCGCCGATGAAGCTTCAGTTCCTAGGCGCCGCAACGACGGTCACCGGGTCGCAGTTCCTCCTCACCGCCGGTGAGTCGAACGTCATCGTGGACTGCGGGATGTTCCAGGGCTCCCCGACCGAGAGCGCTCGCAACCGAGTACCGCTTGCCTACGACGCATCGAGCATCGACGCACTCCTCCTCACCCATGCCCATCTGGACCATTGCGGCCTGATCCCGCTGCTGGTGCGCGAGGGGTTCAGGGGGCCGATCTTCGCCACCAGGGCGACAGCCGAGCTGGCCCGGATCGTCCTGCTCGATAGCGCCAAGCTCCAGGTCGAGCAGGCCCACGACCGGCGCAGGAAGGAGGAGCGCAAGGCGCGCAGGGAGGCGGAGCGCGGCGGCCAGGTCCCAGCGGCCGATGGCTCGGGCGCAGGCCACGCGGCATCCAGCGAGGAGGCTCTTCACGAGCGCCGCGGGCGCGGGCGACCGTGGGCACCGGAGGACTGGCAGGAGACCGGCCACGACCCGGAGGAGGCGCTTCGACGTCAGCCCCCGGAAGTCGAGACCACGTTGTTCGAGCCGCTCTACACCGTTGACGACGCGGAGGCGGCAATCGCCCAGTTCCAGCCGATCGACTACGACGAGGTCATCGAGGTCGCGGACGGCGTGCAGGCGACCTTCCGGGACGCCGGCCACATCCTTGGCTCGGCGATCATCGTCGTCGACGCGAGCGAAGGCGGTGGATCCCAGACCCGCATCTGCTTCTCCGGTGACCTTGGCCGGCCGAACACGCCGATCATCCGGGATCCCACGGCCATCTTGGACGGGGCAGATTACGTCCTCGTGGAGTCGACCTACGGCGGCCGCGAGCACGAGCCGGAGCAGGAGGCGATCCGCCTCCTGGCGGAGGCGGTGGGTGCGGTGGCGGACCACCGGGGGGTGCTGCTCATTCCCTCGTTCGCCATCGGGCGGACGCAGGAGGTCGTCTGGGTGCTGGATCGGCTGCTGGAGGCGGGCCGTATCCCGCACGTGCCGCTGTACCTCGACTCACCGATGGCGACAAAGGCGAGCGCTGTCTACGCCGCGTTCCCCGGCTACTACGACGAGCAGACCCATGAGCTACTCCAGAGCGGCGAAACGCCGCTGGACTACCCCGGCACGACGGTCACCCGCACCGCGGACGAGTCAAAGCAGGTCCGACGTGCGCCCCGGCCGATGATGATCGTGGCGTCGAGCGGCATGCTGACCGGCGGCCGCGTGCTCCATCACCTGCGGGACATCATCGGAGATCCGGCCGGCATCGTCCTCTTCGTGGGCTACCAGGGTGAGGGCACACTCGGCGCGCATCTCCAGGCCGGGGCGAAGAAGGTGCGTATCGACGGCGGCTGGCACGAGGTGCGGTGCGAGATCCGCTCGATCAGCGGGTTCAGCGCCCATGCCGACGAGAGCGAATTGCTCGACTGGCTCGGCCACTTCGCGAAAGCGAGCAGGAAGCCCAAGCGCGTCTTCCTCGTCCACGGCGATCCCCCGGCCGAGGAGGCGCTCGAGCCGAAGGTCCAGGCCCTCGGCCTGCAAACGCACCGTCCAACCTGGCGGGAGGAAGTCGAGCTCAGCTGACCGTCGCTGGGTTCGACGGCGGGAGTCCGGCGGGATCCTCCCGGGGCGATGCTCCCGGTGGCCTGGTGCGCTCCGTTACGCGTTTGTTGCCCCGGCGTGATCCGCCGGTTGCCGCCTCCGACGAGGCTCCGGTGAGTCGGCCAACCTGTCCGATCGCGTCACGGGCAGGTACCGCCCACGGGAGTCGAACCATGAAGCGCGCTCGTCTGCTCAGCCTCATCCCAGCCCTCGTCGCAACGCTCGTCGCGGCCGCGCTGCCCCTTCCGGTGGCCGCCGCCGACAGGCCGAACCAGTGCACCGGGGCTACGGTGAGCAGCCCAACCAACACCTGGCTCTCCGACACCATCGGGTCAGCGACGGACGTTGACTGGTACCGCTTCAGCAACGCCACGGGGCGTTACGCCCTGATCACGCTCGGAGCGCTGCCTGCCGACTACGACCTCTTCCTGTACGCCTCATCATCCTGCGCCAACGCGATCGCCTCCTCCCACCGCTCCAACCGCGTCTACGACGAGATCTATCGCTACCTTCCGGCAGGCACCTACTACGTGAAGGTGGTCGGCTTCGAAAGCGCCTCGGGCTCCAGCCCGTATCAATTACGCTTCCGCCCCCTTGCCGAGGGCGCCCAGATCCTTTCCTACACCGCCTCCACCGACAGCGCCGGCTACCTGCATGTCGTCGGTGAGGTGCTGAACAACACGGGCGACCGACGGCGCTGGGTGCAGATCAATGCCTCCCTCCGGGACAGCGCAGGGCGCTCGCTCGGCAGCGGCGTTGGCTACGCCGAGCTCGGCATCCTGGCACCACGGTCCCGCTCGCCGTTCGAGGTGATCGCCCGTCGACCGTCCGCATACCACCATTCCAGCCTGAGTGTGACGAGCAGGGTCACCACCGCCACTCCCGTCGCAAACCTTCCGATCACTGCCAGCGCACCCTACGCCTCGAGTGGTCGCTGGCACTTTGGTGGCACCGTCCGCAACGCCAACGCGTCGACGGTCAATCTCACGCAAACCCTCGTCACCCTCTATGACGCGCGCGGTGGCGTGGCCGGACTCGGCTCCTCGTGGACTACGCCCAACCGCCTGGCCACGGGCGCCAGGGCTCCCTTCGACGCGCACGCCAGCAGCTCCATCAGCTTCAACCGCGTCACCTACCAGAGCCAGGCTTCCCGAAGCGGCTGCACGGCCGGCCACTCCACGACAGCAGGGACCCCGCAGGTCTTCGACGGCGCGATCCCGGGAGCGGGTAATCGCGTGGCGCTCACCTTCGACATGGGCGGTCGCATGGTCCCCGCCGCGCGGATCATGAACAGCCTGGTCGCGAACCGCGTCTGCGCCACGATCTTCCCCACCGGGGTCATGACGGAGACCGCCGAGGGCCAGCAGGTGATGGCCATCATCCGCGCCCACCCGGAGCTGTTCGAGATGGGCAACCACACGATGGATCACTGCAACCTGCGTGATGGCGGTGGCGGCTCGCCGAGCACCGCGTTCTGCCCCGCTTCGGGCACCACGCCCAGCGCTGCCTTCATACGCCAGCAGCTCTCCGACGCCGGCACGATCATCGCCAACTCCACCGGCCAGAGCGCAAGGCCGTACTGGCGGCCGCCCTACGGCGCCTACAACTCGACGGTGTTGAATGCGATCGACGACGTGGGCTACACGAAGACGTTCATGTGGGACGTCGACACCATCGACTGGAAGCCCACATCGCAGGGCGGTCCCACCGCCACCTCGATGACGCTGAAGGTCGTGGGCAATGCGCAGGCGGGCTCGGATGTGCTGATGCACCTGGGCGGCTACGAGACCGCCGATGCGCTCCACGCCATGATCCGGGGCCTGCGAAGCCGGGGGTATGTGCTCACCACGCTCAGCGACATGGTCGAGCGTTGACCTCGGGTACCCTGACGATGTGGCCAGCGAGGTGCGATCAGCCGGCCTGACCCCCGGCGCCACGCGGTCCGACCTGACGCTCCCTGGCATCCGGCTGAGCGTTCTCCACTGGCTGCCTACAGGCCCGCACGCCGCTGCCGGCGGCGCCGTCCGGGGCGAGATCGTCCTGCTGCATGGTCTCCATGGCAGCGCCGCCACACAGGTGCGATTCGCGACCGCGCTCACGGACGAGGGGTGGTCCGTCCGAGCGCTGGATCTGCCCGGGCACGGGCATTCCGCATGGCTAGACGACGAGGGCCTGCCACTCCACGACCAGGAGACTGTCCAGCCGAGCGTCTACCGGCTCGACCGGCTCGGCGACGTCGTGGCCCGGGCCCTGGGCCTGCTGGAGCTGCCATCCCCACCCGTCGTCATCGGCCATTCCTGGGGGGCCGGCGTAGCAGCCGCTTCGATCCTGGAGCGGGCTCCACTCGGTCGCGCGATCCTCATCGACCCGCCATTCATGAGCGCGCCCGCCACGGCCGAGCTGGTGTCAGAGCTGGAGGCCAGGCTTCGTCCGGACCTCGATGCGGCGAGGGCGGTCCTGCTCGCAGAGAACCCGGACTGGGACCCGGACGACCTGGAGACGACGGCCGAGGCGCTCACGCAGGCCTCCCCACTGGCCCTGGGTGCCGCGGCAGTCGAGAACGGAGACGGGCCGTATCGCTTCCTCCAACGATGGCGGGCCGAGCGCCCCAGGGCTCGCGTCGACATCATCTGCGGCAGCCCGAAGAACGGCGGCCTGGTACCCTGGCGCGCCCGCCAGATCCTTCGGATCCTGTTGGGGCGCGGCCACGTGCATTACCTTCGGCAGGCGGGCCACAGCCCGCAGTTCACGCACATGAACGACGTCATGCGCCTCATGAGGCGTCTGCTGGGCTAGACGAGCTGGGCCAGTGGAGCTGGCCTAGGCGAGCTGCCTTTGGGCGGCGTCCAACGGGGCTTGCCGGCGGCTCGCGACCGCCCGCTCGTAGGCGGCGACGTACTCGCGCGCCGGGCCACCCCACGAAAAGTCGAGCGCCATGTCGCGCTGGACGAGCTCCCTCCAGCGGCCCTCGTCTTGATAGGCCGCGATCGCGCGGCGTCCTGCCTCAACCAGCGCTTCGGGCTCCGCCGGCCCGAACACGAACCCCGTGCCGGCTTGCGGGTCAGCATCGGCATCGCGGACGGTGTCGACCAGCCCGCCAGTGGCGCGCACGACGGGCACGGTGCCGTACCGCATGGAGATCATCTGACCCTGCCCACATGGCTCGAAGCGTGACGGCATGAGGAACATGTCGGCGCCGGCGTAGATCCGTCGGGCCTCGTCTCGATCGAAGCGATCGAGCACGACCAATCGGTCGGGTCGCGTTGTGGCCAGGGATTGGAGCCCTCGCACGAGCGCCGGGTCGCCCGTCCCCAGGACGACGATCCGGGCGCCGGCCTCAAGCAGGCCAGGGGCTGCGGAGGCCAGAAGGTCGAACCCCTTCTGGGGGTCGAGCCGGCCGATCATTCCGAGGATCGGCGCGCCGCGCTCCCATCCTCCATCGCCCAGCTGAAGACCGTGCCGCGCGCCCAGCTCCGCCCTGCAGGCCTGCTTGCCGGAAAGGTCATCGCGGCTGAAGGGGACCGGGATGATCGAGTCGGCCGCTGGATCCCAGAGTGTCGTGTCGATGCCGTTGATGATGCCCAGGTAACGGTCGGCGCGGCTGCGAAGAAGGTCATCCAGCCCCGCGCCCATGGCCGCGGTCCGGGACTCCTCGGCATACGTCGGACTGACCGTGTTGACGATGTCGGCGACCGCCACGGCTTCCCGGAGCAGGTCGATCCCGTCCGGTGCGCCGAGCGTCTCGGGCAGCTCCAGCTGCCAAGCCTGGCCCCGCGCCACCCAGCCGTGATAGGCAAGGTTGTGGCAGGTCAGCACGCTGGCTGCAGAGGCGACGGCCGAATCGGAGGCATAGAGGTGGCGCTGCATCAGGAGCGCTGGCCCGGCCTCCCAGTCGTGACCGTGAAGGATGTCGATCTGACTGCCCTCCTCGCTGATCGTTTCGAGCGCGACGCGGCCGAGCAGGGTGAATCGAGCCGCGTTGTCCGGATAGTCAGCGCCGGTTTCACCGTACAGGCCAGCGCGGTCGTAGCTGAAGGGATGGTCCACCAGGCGGATCCGATAGCCGTCAGCGGGCCCCGTCAGCAGATCGACGGTGGCGACGTCCCCCTCGTCCTCGTCCGCGGATGACGGGTCGGTCGCGCGGGCCACGGCCAGCGCTCTGCGGTGAGAGCCGGCCGGCGGACGAACTCCGCGATAGAGCGGAAGGAAAACATCGACCTCGTGGCCCAGCTGACCGAGGCCTCGGGCGAGCGCGTCCACGACGTCCGCAAGCCCGCCGACCTTCGCGTACGGCTCGCACTCCGAGCTGACCATCGCAATGCGCACCGCGGCATCCTACAGGGGACGATCAGGCAACAGCGGGCGTCAGGCGAAGCGGGGCTAAATCGGTTTATCGGCGCGGGGCGTCGTGTACGATGGCCGCTCATGTCGTTGCCGCCCTCGATCGCAACGCTGCCTGCGACGGCCGCGTTCCGGCTCCCCGCCAGACTCGAAGGCCTCCGCCACCTCGCCTACAACCTCTACTGGACCTGGCACCCCGCTGTCCGAGCGGTTTTCGGCAGGATCGACTCGGCGGGCTGGGCGCGGTACCGGAACCCCATCCCGGTGCTGGAGGGCTTTCTCCACTGGGCTGACCTGGCCGACGATGCGGACTTCATGGCCGACCTGTCGACCACCGAGGCCGCCTTCGGCCAGTACCTGGCCAATGGCCGCGGGCACTGGTTCCAGCGCGAGCACAGCACGGCCCTGGATGCCGGGCCGATCGCCTACTTCTGCGCGGAGTACGGCCTGCACGAGTCCCTCGGTATCTATTCCGGGGGCCTCGGAGTGCTGGCCGGCGACCACCTCAAGGCCGCGTCTGACATGGCGCTCCCCCTGGTGGGTATTGGCCTCTTCTACCGCCGAGGCTACTTCCGCCAGGCCATCGACGCGGACGGTCACCAGGAGCACGCCTACCCCGACTACGACACCTCCAGGTTGCCGCTGCTACGCGTGGCCGGTAGCGACGGGGGGCCGCTCATCGTGCCGGTGGAGCTGCCCGGACGAGTTGTCTCCTGCGGGGTGTGGCTCGCGCAGGTGGGCCGCGTGCCGCTCCTGCTCCTTGACACGGATATTCCCGAGAACTCCGACGAGGATCGGCCGATCACCCACATCCTGTACGTGCGGGGACGCGAGATGCGCCTCCACCAGGAGCTCGTCCTGGGCGTGGGCGGCGTACGCGCGCTGCGGGCGCTTGGGATCACGCCCTCCGCCTGGCACCTGAACGAGGGCCATTCCGCCTTCCTGCTGATCGAACGTGCGCGGGAGCTCACGAGCCAGGGCCGCTCGCTCGACGATGCCCTGGAAGAAGTCAAACGGACCTCTGTCTTCACCATCCACACCCCCGTGCCGGCAGGCAACGAGCGCTTCGAGGTCGGACTCGTACAGGAGGTCGGCGCTCCCCTGTTCGCTGGCAGCGGCGTGGACCTCGGTCGCATCGCGGAGCTGGCGCGGGGCGTGGATGGTGACACCAACCACTTCGACATGACGGCTCTCAGCCTGCGGCTGACGCACCGGGCGAACGCGGTGAGCCGGGTCCACGCAGAGACCGCAAACGGCACCTGGCAGGGCGTCCCGCGCGCGCCGATCCTGGGCATCACCAACGGCATCCATCCCCCCAGCTGGATCGGCCGCGCGGTTCGTGAGCGGCTGGCGGATATCGGCGCGGAGCTTGACCATCTCGATGCGGGAGCCGGGGGGCCATTCTGGGAGCGCCTGAACGATCTCTCGGACCGACACCTCTGGGAGGCGCATCAGCGGCAGAAGCTCGAGTTCAGCTTCTTCGTACGTGGGCGCCTGCGCAACCAGCTCGCCCGGCACGGCGAGTCACCGGCGACGCTCCGAGCTCTGGCGGATACGCTCGAGCCACGGATCCTCACGATCGGTTTCGCACGCCGCTTCGCCACGTACAAGCGCGCGTCCCTGATCTTCAGCGACGAGGAGCGCTTGGCGCGACTGCTCTGGAACGAGGAGCGCCCCGTGCAGCTCATCTTCGCCGGCAAGGCCCACCCAGCCGACCGGCCCGGTCAGGCGGTCATCCAGGACATCTTCGCGCGCAGTCGCTCGCCACGCCTTCGTGGCCGCGTCTATGTCCTGGAGGACTACGACATCCGCATCGCTCGCCATCTGGTGCAGGGCGTGGACGTCTGGCTCAATAACCCTCGCAGACCGCTCGAGGCGTCGGGCACGAGCGGTATGAAGGCAGCCGCGAACGGGGTCGTGAACTGCTCGGTCCTGGACGGCTGGTGGGACGAGGGCTGGACGGGAACGAACGGGTGGGCCATCGGCGGACGGGACACGAATCCCGACGAAGGCGCCCAGGACTGGCAGGACGCCCAGGATCTCTACCGGCTGCTCGAGGAGGAGATCGTGCCGCGCTACTACCAGCGCGACGAGGACGGCCTGCCCCGAGCATGGCTGGCCACGATGAAGGAGTCGATCGCCAGCACGATCTGGCGCTTCTCGACCACGAGGATGCTCCAGGAGTACGCCGAGCAGCTCTACATCCCGGCCGCGACCGCCGACGCGTTGGCCACCGCTGGGGAAGCCGCCTGATCGAACAGGCCTGCCAGGTGTCCTCCGACAGGGGACCGACTTGACCGCCCGAATCGCCTTAGCCCTCGTCCTCCATAACCACCAACCCGTCGGGAACTTCGGCTGGGTCGTCGAGGAGGTCTACCACCAGGCGTATGAGCCCATGATCGGAGCGCTCGAGCGGCACCCAACCATCCGGATGGGCCTTCACTACAGTGGTCCGGTGCTGGACTGGCTGCGCCAGGAGCGGCCCGAGACCCTGGAGCGGATCCAGACGCTGGTGACGCGCGGGCAGGTCGAGATTCTGGGCGGCGGCTACTACGAGCCGGTCCTCGCATCGCTCCCGGATGCCGACCGGGCCGGCCAGCTGCTGCGGATGGCCAACGAGCTTGAGGTGCTCTTCGGCGAGCGGCCACATGGTGCCTGGCTCGCGGAACGCGTCTGGGAGCCGTCACTGGCCCGGGACCTCGCCCGCGCCGGCTATCAATACACGGTGCTCGACGATAACCACCTCCGTGCCGCTGCGGTCAGGGATGACGCGATGTGGGGCACCTTCACGACCGACGACCAGGGCGAGCTGCTGACGGTCTTTGGCACCGAGCAGGGTCTTCGGTATCGAATTCCGTTCGGCGAGGTGGAGGACGTCATCGGCTACCTGCGCCAGCACGCAACCGAGTCAGGCGATCGGCTCGGAACGATGGGTGACGATGGCGAGAAGTTCGGTGCCTGGCCGGGGACCTTCGAGCACTGCTGGGGAAAGACGGCATGGGTCGATCACTGTTTCTCCGCGATCGAGGCGAACGCCGACTGGCTGGCGACCGTCACCCCACGCGAATGGATGACCCGCCACCAGCCGATCGGCCGCATCGCGGTACCGGCCACCTCCTACGTCGAGATGACCGAGTGGGCGCTCCCGAGCGACGAGGCCAATGTCTTCCACGAGGCGCTGGCCACCGCCCGCCGGGACAGGCTTCCCGCGGCGCGCTTCCTGCAGGGCGCTTCCTGGCGAAATTTCCAGGTCCGATATCGGGAGATCAACGACCTGCACAAACAGATGCTCCGCACCTCCAGGGCCGTTGCCGCGATGGCACCTGGTCCGATGCATGATCGTGCGCTGGAGCACCTCTACCAGGGCCAGTCCAACGACTGCTACTGGCACGGACTCTTCGGGGGGGTTTACATCGTCCACATGCGCATGGCCACGCTCGGTCACCTCATCGCGGCCGAAGATCTGGCGAGGACGGCGGAGGCCTCGCGCGCGGCGACGGGTGCCGTGATACCAGGTAGTAACTCGACTCTCGGGGAAACCCGGCTGGTGGACCTGGACCTCGACGGGCATGATGAGGTATTGATCTCCACCGCTGGCCAGGTCGTGACCGTCGATCTGGAGGAGGGCGCCGGGCTGGGCAACTGGGATCTGCGAGCGAGCAGGATCGCCCTCGCCTCGGTCATGCGCCGCCGGCCGGAGGCCTACCACGAAACCCTGCGTGAGCACGCACGCCGCCGGGCTGCCGCTGCCACCGCTCCCGACCGGGCGAGGAGCCGGGATGAGGCAGGCGTGGTCGCGGAAAAGCCCGCCACCATCCACGACACTGTCCGCGTCAAGGAGCCGGGCCTTGAGGAGCTTCTGGTCTACGATTGGCACGAGCGGCGCAGCGGGCTGATCCACCTCATGCCGCGCGACGTGGAGGTAGCCGACCTGCGGCCGTTGCGCTACCCCGAGTGGGGCGACTTTGCCGACCAGCCGTTCCAGGTTGAGCGGCTTGGGCCTGGCGGGAGCCTGGTTGTTCGGCGCGAGGGAGCGCTCTTTGTCGCGGGTGGACCGCATCCTCTGAGAATCGCCAAGGAGATCCGGACCGGCGGAGATCGCCTGGCGCCGTCGCTCGAGGTGGCTGTGGAGGTCGAAAGCGCAGCATCGGGCGCCGTCGACTGCGACCTCGGCATCGAGTGGGGGATCAACCTCATGGGCGGCGGTGGCAATCCGGCGGCCTGGTATGCCGTCGGTGGAGTCGGCGACCAGCGTCAGCCAATGCGGCTCCCCCACGACGGAAGCGGAGACGTGACAGGAATCCGGGACGGTGCTGACGATCGCGAGGGCAGCTCCCTTGCGTTTGGCAACGACGATGTGGGCCTACAGGTGAACGTTGTCACGAGCCCACGCGGGCGCGCGTCATGGTTCCCCATCGAGACCGTTTCCAACTCCGAGGCCGGCTTCGAGCGTGTCTACCAGGGCAGCGCCCTTCTCTTCCGCTGGCGGCTGGAGCTCGGCCCGGGCGACAAGGCGTCGTTCTCGGTCCGGTTCGATGTCATCCAGGAGCGAGACCTGGCGGCTGAGGAAGCCGCTCCCGAGGTTGCGCTTCGAGGAGCCGCCTGATGTATCTGCCCCCCACGGTGGACGAGCCGGCGAGCCGATCGGCCGATCAGCCGCAGCGCGGTGCCTTCACCTTCATGCTGCACTCGCATCTGCCCTACGTCCGGGAGAACGGGACCTGGCCCCACGGCGAAGAGTGGCTCTACGAGGCCCTCGCCGAGACCTACCTCCCTCTGCTGGACGTGCTTTCCGATCTTGCGGACGACGGAATCCGCGGCGGCGTGACCCTGGGTCTCACTCCGATCCTCTGCGAGCAGCTCGCAGATCCGCTGGTCGTCGAGCGATTCGTGGAATACACGGCGGACCGGGCTGCCAGGGCAAACCGGGATGCGGAGCGGAGGACGCAGCGGGGGAACGAGCGCACGGGGGAAGCTCAGGAGCGTGCCGCGCTGGCGCGCTGGTATGCAGACCGATACGGGCACCTCCACGACGCCTTCACGGTCAGGTACGGACGGGATGTCCTGGGCGCCTTCCGCGGTCTCCAGGAAGACGGCGTCATCGAGGTCTCCACCTCGGCGGCAACCCACGGCTATCTTCCGCTGCTCAGCACGGACGCCGCAATCCGGGGCCAGATTCGCGAAGGGATCCGGTCCTACGAGCGGTTCTTCAGCCGCCGGCCGCGAAGCATCTGGCTACCTGAGTGTGCCTATCGTCCGGCCGTCCCCGAGGGGCCGCCCGGGGCAGGCGACGCCCTGCCAGCGACCGCCCAACTGCGTCCGGGCCTCGAACGCTGGCTCGAGGCGGAGGGCATCGAGCTCTTTTTCACCGAGACGCAGCTGATCGAGGGTGGGCCGGCCACGTCGGCCACTCGGGGCGAGCTCATCGGCCCATATGGGGCCGTCCGGAGGCGGCGCGGTGCTCCGCCTCCGGCCGATGAACCGCTTCGTGAGGCGACGACCTATGAGCCGTACTGGGT
>JACDFU010000103.1:5259-10015 GCA_013815585.1 Chloroflexota bacterium | reverse complement strand
GCGTTCAATCCTCGTTTCACGATCGAGCACCTTCTCGAGGACGGCGACAAGGTTGCGATCATGTGGTCGAACCAGGGGACGCACCTCGGCGAGTGGCTCGGCGTCCCCCCGACCGGGAAGACATACGTGATCAACGGCGTCGATATCTTCCGGCTGCAAGACGGCCGCCTCGCCGAACACTGGGACGTCGTCGATGTCTTCGGGCTCATGACGCAGATCGGTGTCCTCCCGGGGCCGAGCGAGACCGCGGGAGCACGAGCGTGATCCTTGTGGCCGGTGGCACCGGCCGCCTGGGGACGCTCGTCGTACCGCTTCTGCGCGGGCGCGGCCTCGCCGTTCGCGTCCTCACCCGCGACCCGGCTCGCGCGGCGCACCTCGACGTCACTGAGACCATCCAAGGCGACGTCCGCGACAGCGGTGCCGTCGCTCGCGCTGTTGCGGATGTCAAGACGGTCATCTCAGCCATCCAGGGCTTCGCCGGCAGCCCGGACGTGAGCCCCGCAACCGTCGACCGCGACGGCAACGTCAACCTGATCCGGGCCGCACGCGCCGCCGGCGTCGAGCACGTCGTGCTCCTGTCGATGCAGGGGGCCTCCCCGGACCACCCGATGGACCTGGCGAGAATGAAGTACGCGGCCGAGCAGGAGCTGCGGGCGAGCGGTCTTGCCTGGACGATCCTTCGGCCTGGGGCGTACATGGAGACCTGGTGCGAGGTCCTTGGCGGTCCGCTCCTGGCCACCGGCGCGACGCAGGTGTTCGGGGAAGGCCGGAACCCGATCAACTGGGTCTCCGCGTTCGATGTCGCCCGGTTCGTCGAACTGTCGGTCGTCGACCCGGCGATGCGGGGGCAGACGATCGACGTCGGCGGTCCCGAGAACCTCTCGATGGTCGAGTTCGTCGGGATCTTCAGCTCCGAGACAGGCCGCACTGGCGAGGTCCGCCATGTGCCGCGCGAGGCGCTGCGCCTCGGGGCGATCGACATGGCCGACAAGGACCCAGGAATCGCGCGGCAGATGGAAGCGGGTCTCGCGATGGACACGTGGCCGTTCGCGTTCGACGCGCCGGCGACGCGCGGTCGCTTCCCGATCCCCGTGACTCCGCTCGCCGAGGTCGTCCGGCAACGGTTCGCCGTGCCCAGCGGTGGTTCTCCGAAGTCCGCACACGCCGTTGGTTCACCGCGGTAGCCCTTTCCGGGAAGGGAACATCCGGATGTTTGCCATCGCTCGGCAGTTCACCGAGCCGTGGCGCGCAGGAAGCGCGCGGGCAGCGAGGACGGCGCGCCGCTGCTCGCAACGATGAAGGCGATGAAGTCCAACGATGGCTGTTCCTGAGCTTCGGGGAGGTCGGGGGTAACGGGCTGAGAGCAGCTAAGCGCAGCGCCACACCTCATGTGCCTCCCAAGGAAAGGCGACGGCGCTCGCGAGGATTGCTTGGGGGCGGGCTTCAGAAAAGGAGCCGCGGTTGCCGGCGTCGGTCACGCTCAGTAACCTTGATTGTCCCGGCGGAGTAGCTCAGTGGTAGAGCAGGGGACTCATAAGCCTCCCCATCTAACCGCTGTGGTTTCCCGAGTGGGATCTGATCGGGAATCGGCTCACTTATGAGCTCTATCGGCGGTTAGCACAAGAGCACATAACTCCGATAGAGCGCATACCTGAGTCGGACCCTCCGCGAGGCTTGGATTGGGCTCATTCGGCGGTCGTGATCTCGCCCGCCGCGGCCGCTGCTGGCGCGCTCACTGCAGCGGCCTCCGGCGCCCTCGGGACCCGGACGATCGTGCTTCTCACCCTCGAGGACGTGGACGCCGCGACGAAGCTCTCGCCGACCTACCGGCCGCCCGGCGGCTGACGGCCGCAAACCGCGCCAAGCGCCGGGACGGGCGCATGGCCAGCCTCTCGCAGTGGTCGTAGCGTGCTCCAGCGCGGCACCATCGGGGCCCGCGCTGATGAGGCGTCTCACGGTCTTCGCGTCTTCCGTGCCCTGGATCGACTGGGCGGGCGTAACCCGCACGATTTCTTGCCGCCAGGCGTAGACCGAGTGCCGAACACGTGTGTAGTGTTCGACAGTTATGCGCTCCAACTGGGGGCGGTTGCCGCTCTGGATCACCCTCGATAAGCTTGATCGCGCTGGCGGAGTAGCTCAGAGGTAGAGCAGGGGACTCATAAGCCCTTGGTCGGTGGTTCGAATCCGCCCTCCGCTACCACCTTCACCTAGTCGCGGGGTGACTGCTAACGGAGCGCCAGGCCATCCGCGACGCGAGTTTCCTTCATATATTCGCCCCCGTGGTCTTGGATCGGCGCGTGGAGTCGACGGCCCCCCGCTTCCCTTCAGATAGCAGCCCCATTGGTCAGCGAGTGCCCAACCCGGCCTGAAGGCGGCCCAGCGGTGTAAGGAACACCTGGCGACTCGTCCAACAATACTGGGGCGAATATCTGAGAGGATCGGCCGCTGGCTGAAGGATCGGCCGCCGGCTGAGAGGATCGGCCGCCAGGTTGGGTGGATGCCAGGCTCCGGCAGGGGCTACCGGGCGGCATCTCGCCCGCCTCATGGCGCAAGGACCGGGTCCGCTGCTGGCCGTTTCGCATCTACCCGAAAGGGCCATCCACGGATGGGACCGGCGCGTACAGCTCGATAGGACAAGGTCGGTCCTATAATCGCGGGACTCTGCGCCCACCATGCTGCAGACTCGCCCGACCCCGGAGGCCCCTTTCGTTGAACCCGCGTTTTCTCAGGAACGGCATCGTGACCCTGGTCCTGGTCGTTGGGACCGCGGCGCTGCTCTACATGTTCCTCTTCCCATCCACTACCGCCACCGAGATTCCCTATGACGGCGGCGAGCGCTCCTTCCTGGGCCTCGTCAAGCAGGGTCGCGTCCAGTCGGTTGTCCAGCAGGGCAACAAGCTCGAGATCACGCTGACCACAAAGGATCCCAAGAACACCACCCAGAACGAGGTCCTCAGCAGCCAGGTACCCGGCCAGCTTGGTGAGGGCCTGCGTGACGACATCCTCGCGGCCTGCCAGGAGGCGGGGGCAACGTGCGACCCCGACCTGCTGATCAGCGCCGCCGACGAACCCGAGACAGGCGCCTGGATTGGCATCCTTCTGACCGCCTTCCTGCCTGTGCTCCTCATCGGCGTCTTCCTCTTCTTCATGCTTCGCCAAGCCCAGGGCACCAATAACCAGGCGATGAGCTTCGGCAAGAGCCGGGCGCGCATGTTCCTGGGCAACAAGACCGTCGTCACCTTCGCCGACGTGGCCGGGGTCGACGAATCCAAGGCGGAGCTCCAGGAAGTCGTCGAGTTCCTCAAGTACCCCGAGAAGTTCAACTCGCTGGGCGCCCGCATTCCGCGCGGCGTGCTCCTGATCGGGCCTCCGGGCACCGGCAAGACCTTGCTTGCCCGAGCCGTGGCGGGTGAGGCAGGCGTGCCCTTCTTCAGCATCTCCGGCTCGGAGTTCGTGGAGATGTTCGTGGGCGTCGGCGCCAGCCGCGTACGCGATCTCTTCGACCAGGCCAAGCGCAACAGCCCCTGCATCGTCTTCGTTGACGAGATCGACGCGGTGGGGCGCCAGCGCGGCGCCGGCCTCGGCGGCTCGCACGACGAGCGCGAGCAGACGCTCAATCAGATTCTCGTCGAGATGGACGGCTTCGACACGAACACGAACGTGATCGTTGTCGCGGCCACCAACCGCCCCGACGTGCTCGACCCGGCGCTCCTGCGCCCGGGCCGCTTTGACCGCCAGGTGATCCTTGACCGGCCCGACATGAAGGGTCGCCTCGAGATCCTCAAGGTCCACGTCAAGGGCAAGCCGCTCGACAAGGCCATCGACCTTCAGCACACGGCGCGCCAGTCCCCCGGCTTCTCGGGGGCCGATCTTGCGAACCTCGTCAATGAGGCGGCCATCCTGGCTGCGCGTCGCAACAAGAAGGTCATCTCCACGCCGGAGTTCAGCGAGGCGCTGGAGCGGGTCGTCGCCGGCCCGGAGCGGAAGAGCCGGATCATCAGCGACGCGGAGAAGGCGATCATCGCCTACCACGAGGGCGGCCACGCAGTCGTGCAGCGCATCCTGCCCAAGTGCGATCCGGTCTCCAAGGTGAGCATCATCAGCCGCGGCATGGCGCTCGGCTACACGATGGGCCTGCCGACCGAGGACCGCTACCTTCAGTCCAAGAGCGAGTTCGAGGACAAGATCGCCGGCATGCTGGGGGGGAATGCCTCCGAGAAGCTGATCTTCGGCGACACGACCACGGGCTCCTCGAACGACATCGAGAAGGCCACCTCCCTCGCGCGACGCATGGTGACCGAGTTCGGCATGAGCGAGAAGCTGGGACCGCTCGCCCTCGGCAAGCGCGACGAGCTCGTCTTCCTGGGTCGCGAGATCGGGGAGCAGCGCAACTACTCCGACGACATCGCCAGGCAGATCGATGAGGAGGTCCGCGCGATCATCGACCGCGGCTACGCCCGGGCGATGGACGTGTTGATCAAGTACAAGGAGCGCCTGGTCGAGCTGGCCGATCGGCTCGTCGCCGAGGAGACGCTGGAGCAGGACGAGTTCGAAAAGATCTTCGCGGACGTGCCAAATCCGCGGGACGACCGTGGTCCCACCCCGATGCCTCTTGGAGCGCCCGCACCCGAGCCGGTTGCCACGCCGGAGGGTGGCCGGCCGGCGCCGGCGCCGTCACCGCAGCCCGCCTGACCACGAGGGCACGGCACCGGTGCCGGCTTGATCGCCCCCCACACGACCATCACGAAGCGGGCCC
>JACDFU010000103.1:0-5249 GCA_013815585.1 Chloroflexota bacterium | reverse complement strand
TCCGAGGAGAGCGCATGACCGAGCCCTACGCAGACCTCGATGCCTACCGCGAGGCGACTGCCGACGAGCGGCTGGCCGACTACCTCGACTTCCTGCGCATCCCCAGCATCTCGGCGCTGAGCGAGCACGCGCCCGACGTGCGGCGCGCCGCCGAGTTCGTGGCGCAGCGCCTACGGACGATCGGCGTCGAGAACGTCGACGTGTCGGAGACCGGCGGCCACCCGGTCGTCTACGGCGACTGGCTCCACGCGGAGGGCGCGCCAACGGTCATCGTCTACGGGCACTACGACGTCCAGCCGGTCGACCCGCTGGACCTGTGGGTCAAGCCGCCCTTTGATCCGCGCGTGGAGGACGGTCGCGTCTACGCCCGTGGCGCCGCCGATGACAAGGGTCAGGTCCATCTCCACCTCGCCGCCGCCGAGGCGTGGCTGAAGAAGCGCGGGGCGCTGCCGATCAACCTCCGCTTCTGTTTCGAGGGGGAGGAGGAGTCCGGATCGGTTCACCTCGACCGGTGGCTGGAGGCGAACCGTGCGCGCCTTCAGGCCGATGTCGCCGTCGTGAGCGATTCGGGCTTCTTCGAGGGAAACCTGCCTGCCATCACGATCGGACTGCGTGGGTTGATGTACGCCCAGATCGACGTCACCGGCCCGCATCTCGACCTTCACTCGGGGGGGTTCGGCGGCGCGGTCCGCAACCCGGCCACCACGCTGGCCGAGATCCTTGCCAGCCTGCACCGGCCCGACGGCGCCGTGGCCGTGCCGGGCTTCTACGACGACGTGCGGCCCCTGACCGATCGGGAACGCGATCAGATCGCCCGCCTGCCCTTCGACGAGCAAGCCTACAAACAGATGATCGGTGTGGACGCGTTGTACGGAGAATCGGGCTACTCGACGTTGGAGCGTCGTGGCGCCCGGCCGACCCTCGACGTCAATGGGCTCTGGGGCGGCTTCCAGGGCGAGGGAGCGAAGACGATCATCCCGGCCCACGCCCACGCGAAGATCAGTTGCCGCCTGGTCGTCGACCAGGATCCCGCCCGGGTCTTCGAGCTCGTCCGTGATCACGTCCTGGCCGTTGCCCCGACGGGGGTCAGGGTGCAGGTGACGCTTCACAGCAGCGGGCCGCCCTCGCTCACGCCCATCGATCACCCTGCCACGCAGGCAGCCGCACGCTGCCTGGAACTGATCTTCGGCCAGCCCGCTCTCTACATCCGAGAGGGCGGATCGGTACCCGTGACGGCGTCGTTCGAGCGCATTCTCGGGCTGCCCGTGGTGCTCCTGGGCTTTACCCCGCCCGACGACCAGGCGCACGCTCCCAACGAATCAATGCGCCTCGACAACTACGAGAATGGCATCAGGACCGTCGTGCGCTACTGGGGAGAGCTCGCCAGCCTGCCCCGGTGACGTTCGCAGCGGCGATGCCGGGGAACGCCTGGTACTGCCCGCGTGGGACCTTCTGCCCATCCGGGTGATCACGGGGCGGTGCTAGCATCCACCACGTATCACCCGTCTCGGGAGGGTTCCGTGGTCACCAATGCAGATGCGTCCGTCACGAACGCAGAGCTGCCGGAAGCTGAATTGAGCGCGCCTCAGAGCGGCGAGAACAGCGCCCAGTGGCGCTTCGACGGCGACGGCGGCAGCATGGTGCCGCTCTCCGCCCTCGACGTGCTGCTCAACCTCAACGACAAGGTCAGCACCGGGCACATCGCCGAGTACCAACCCGTCCCGCTGGGGTTCACACCGCTGGACAAGACCATCGGGACGGGCCTGCGCTCGGGCGAGTTGCTGCTCCTCGGTGGGGCGCAGGGCACCGGCAAGACGACGATGGCGCTCCAGATGGCGCGCAACATCGCCTCGGGCGGCCAGGCCAACGTTCTCTACATCTGCTTCGAGCACGAGGAGGAGTATCTCCTCAACCGGCTCATCGCCATGGAGTCGGCGCTCACGCACCTGCCGCACAAGACCGGGGCGATCAAGCTCCAGGACGTGCGCAAGGAGATCCTCGGCACCTGGATGGCGGAAGGCATGGGCGGGCCGCAGCTGGCCTCGAACCCGCGCCTCCGACCCGCCCTCGACCGGATCGCACGCTACGGTCAGAACCTCTTCCTGCTCCGCGGCTCCCAGACGGCCAGCACGATCGACAACATCCGGAGCCTGGTCGAGGAGCACAAGAAGCTGTCGGGCAATCGACGGCTGGTCGTCTTCGTCGACTACCTCCAGAAGATCCCTCAGCACCCCGAGCCCGACACCGAGGCGGAGAAGGTGACCTTCGTGGTCAACGGCCTCAAGGACATCGCCCTCTCAGAGGAGGTGCCGCTGATCTCGATCGTGGCCGCCGACAAGGAAGGCCTGAAGGCATCACGCCTGCGCAACTTCCACCTGCGCGGCTCCTCGGCGATCAACTACGAAGCCGACATCATATTGATCCTCAACGAGAAGTACCACATCGTCGCCAAGGTCAACATCGAGTTCAACCCGTACCAGGCGCAGCGCTTCCGCGACTGGGTGATCATCACGGTTGAGAAGAACCGCGGCGGCATGGACAACGTGGATCTGGAGTTCGAGAAGCACTTCGAGTTCGCCTGCTTCGACCCCAACGGCCGGACGGTGCAGGAGAAGCTGATCGAGGAGCGCCTCTACAACGACTGACCCGTTGCTCACCGGGCCGACCGGCGCGTCCGGCGGCTCGTGGGCCCGTCCGGGAGGCCTGTCGGCGTCGATTGACTCTCTGGTCGGGCGCGGTAGTCTGGCGCCATGGGACCGACGCCGTTCGGATGCCTTCCGCGGGATGAGCCAGACGTCACGTGAGCTCGAGACAACGCCTCCCGGTACTGACGGTCGCGCTTGCGATCCTGGCATCGTGTGCCCCGACGACTCCCCAACCCAGTCCGTCTTCCTCGGCCGCTAACGGATCTGCCCGCGGCCATCCGATCACGCTTCACGTCTACAGGCTCCCCAGCGCGTCGAACTGGCTACGAGTCGGCGACGCGGCCCACTTCCGGATGGCCAGGATGATCCACGCGGCGCTCTATCGCTACGACGCCTCCCTCGCGGCCGTGCCCGACCTCGCGGCGGAGCCCTGCGACGTCGCGGACGACCTCGTCACGATCACGTGCTCCCTGCGCGCCGCCACCTTCCACGATGGCTCGCCTGTCACGGCCGAGGACGTGGTGTACGAGTACCAGCTGGCAAACAGCCAGGCCTGCGTCTTCGTGACCTGTCTCGCCGGTCGACTCAGGGGCGCTGTAGCCGTTGATGCGCAGACGGTCAGGTTCACGCTGGAGCGGCCGTATGCGCCCTTCGTGTCGAGCATTCTGGCGGACATCCTCATTGAGCCTCGGCGCCAGATCGAGACTGCCTATAAGGCCGTTGCCGAGCGGGCGAAGGGTGCCGATCCTGCCCCCCTCGAGGCCGTCGCCGGCCGCATTCGCGAAGGCCTCGGCGCAGCGGAGCCGGACTGCGAGAGTTCGCTCGAGGCCGGCGAAAAGGCGCTCACTGAGATCGGGGTGGAACTGGCTGACCGCCGTCTCTTCGTGATCTTCCTCGGTCGGGGGTTCGACGCCTGCGCCTACGCGGAACACCTGGCAGGCTCCCTCGATCAGGCCGCTCGGAGCCTCGGCGCCAGCGGCCTCGATGCGGTGGCGGCGGCGTACCCGCTGCTGCCGTTCCAGACCTTCAACGAGCTGCCGATCGGTGCCGGCCCATGGCGGGTTCGCGACTTCAACCCCGAAACTGGCTTGACCCTCGAGAGTCATGCCGCGCACCACCATGGGGCGCCGGCCACGCCGGAGATCCGCGTCCGCGTGATGCAGGCGCAGGAGGAGATTCACGGCGCGCTCGCCGACGGATCGCTCGACTGGCTGCCCTTCGAACGGCCCGGCGAGCACGTGTCGCTCCGCGAGATCCCGTCGATCAAGTTTGCGGAGTACCCCACGTTTGCCTATGGCGCGGTCCAGTACAACCTGCGGCCGGGCCGTCTCTTCGCGGATCGCAATCTCCGGCAGGCGGTCGAGTTGTGCATCGACAAGGAGCGGATCGTCCAGGCTTCCGTCGGCGGAGGTGTCGCGATCTATTCACCGATCCCGCCCGCCTCGTGGGCGTATCAGCCCGGGCTGGCCCGACCGCGGGATGTTGCGGGGGCCCGGCAGCTGATCGAAGCGTCCGGCTGGGAGGCTGGCGACGACGGGGTCTATGCTCGGGGAACGTCCAGGCTGGCGGCGGAGATCGTGCTACGCGCGGACATTCCACCGGCCATGGCGCTCGTGGACCGGATCGCGCTGCAACTGCGTGACTGCGGGATCGAGCTGACGCCGCGGGGCGTGGACTTCCGCGACGCCCTGGGCATGCTCGAGACGTTCCCGCACGTCGTTCCCGGGTCCTCCGAGCCGTTCGACGTCTATTTCGGCGGATGGGCGATGGGCTACGACCCGGACGTCACCGAAATCTTTCACTCAAGCCGGATCACCTCGGAGACGCAAGGGGGGCCGCCGTACTTCAACTACGTCGGGTTTAGCGACACGCGCGTCGACGCGCTGCTTGACGAGGGATTGCAGACCTACGACCAGGCGCGGCGGACTGAGATCTATCGCGAGCTTCAGCGGGTCCTCGCCGAGGAGCAGCCATATCTCTTCGTGTCCGCGATTCCCGGACGGGAGCCGATCGACGCCGACCTGGCGACCACCGGGGAGGAATTGGATCTCGAATCCCCGAACTGGTGGTGGCAGCTCGAGACGCTGGTGAACCCCGACGAGTGACAACCGCTGCTACCGCAGGTTGAGAAATGCGGCGGTGTCTGCCCACCACCCGTCGAGCGCACGAAAGTCGCCGTCCGTGCGGACGGCGCGGCCGAGGATCTGCTCAGGGGGATACGTCCAGGTGACCCATGCCTGCGACTCGTCGAGGTAGCAGAGCCGCCCGCCACTGAGCGTGCTTCCGACCCGCCACTCGCCGCGCCCCTCCGGGACATTCGGACCGCAGGGCTCGTCGGGTAGGTCACGAGCTGCCGCGATCCGATCGAGCGCGAGGATCGTCTGGCCCCTCGTCTCGAAGTAGTCCCACCAGACGGTGTCCGCGCCGCTCCCGAGCGGCAGCTCGCACCGCACGGTCGCCGTGGCATTGACCAGGGCATCGTCGGGGGCGGTCCTGCAATGCTCGGCGACGCCCGTCGGGACGCGCTCGAGCAGGTTGCGCTCCTGGGCAGTGAAGCCCGAGCCGTCGGCGGTCGGGGACGCCGGCGCCGTCGCAGGGGATGGC
>JACDFU010000102.1 GCA_013815585.1 Chloroflexota bacterium | reverse complement strand
CCTCCGCTTCGTGCTCCTCACCCCCGACGGCACCGAGCTGACCACAGCCGCGGCCCGGATGTCGGCCGCTGGGCGAGCCGAAGGCCGGGACACGGTGCTGACCTTCAGCCTCGATCTCTGGAACCTGAGCTTTCCGGTCGCCGGTGACTACTCCATCCGCATTCTCGTCAATGGCTCGGAGCGCAAGCGACTCCCGCTGGTCGTGGAGGAGCGGGCCGCCGCGAACGCCGCTACCGGCGAGGAGGCCGCTTCGCCGCTGCAACCTCCATTTCCACCGCCCACTGGCCGAGCCTGAGGAGAACCGTGGATCCGATCGAGCTGTTCCGCTTCTGGACCGACCCCGAGCGCCTCGCGGTGGCCTTCGGCATCTTCTCCTACCTGGTCCTCTTCGCCATCGTCTTCGCGGAGTCGGGACTGTTCTTCGGCTTCTTCCTGCCGGGCGACAGCCTGCTCTTCACGGCCGGAGTGGTCTCGTCGCAGCAGGGCCCCACCGGTGAGCCGCTACTCATCCTGCCGCTCCTCATCGTCGTCGTGGTCGTGGCGGCGGTGACCGGCGACGCCGTCGGATACACCTTCGGTCGGCGTGTCGGACGAAGGCTTTATGACCGTCCGAACTCGCGCTGGTTCCGCCGCTCGCACCTGCTGGCGGCCGAGGCCTTCTACGAGAAGCATGGCGGGAAGACGATCGTGCTTGCGAGGTTCCTGCCCTTCGTGCGCACCTTCGCGCCGATCGTGGCGGGGACGGCCAACATGCCATATCGTCGGTTCGCGATCTTCAACATCACCGGCGGCCTGCTCTGGGCCGTCTCGCTCACGACCGCCGGTTACCTGCTTGGTGAGGCCCTCGGAGACACCATCGACCGGGTGCTGGTCCTGATCATCGTTGCCATCGTGGCCATCTCGATTCTTCCGACTGCCGTCCACCTCTTCATGTCCAACCGGTCCGAAATTTCGTCACGCTTCGGCAGGACTCAGTAGCCGCGATCCCGCAGGTCTTCCTCGAGCACGTCGATGGTTCGCTGCCGGCTCGGATCGATGTGCCCCTTCTCCAGCCGTTCCTCGACGACGTCCTGCACGACGCCGACTAGATCGTCGACCGCTGTGCCGCCCGATCTCGTCCTCCAGCGGTCCAGCTGACTGGCCCTGGCACGGAGGCGACTTCGCGCCAGCCGGCTGGTGGTGAGCGTGCTCAGCATGAGACGGATCTCACCGGTGTCATGGAGGAGCCCCCCTGGCCCTGCCTTGCCGCCGGTGAGCTGCACGAGCCTGCGCGGGAGGAGCGTCGCGGCGACGACGGGGAGGGTGGCCAGCCAGCCGACCCAGGCGGGAAGAATCTCCGCGACCGCGAGGATCCAGGCAGTCGCGGCCGCAGCATAGACGAGCCCCCCGACGAGATAGGAGCCTCGCGGCGCTGCGAACCGCCGCAGATCTCGCAGCAACCAGACCAGCGAAGCTGCCAGGAGGAGCGCGCCCGCCGCGAGCGCGAATGGCCGCGCATCCATCGGGCTACGGTAGCAGCGACCGGCATGCACGTTGGGCGTTACGATCGCTCACGATGGAGGCTGCCGGCGTGCGATCCGTTCCGCCTACCCGCGACGACGCCTGGGAACTGCTCTGCGAATGGACCCAGTCAGCGGCGTTGCGCAAGCATGGTCTCGCGGTCGAGGCTGCGGTCGCCTGGTACGGCAGCCACCACTTCAGCGTTTCCGCTGAGGAGCTGCAGACCTGGCGGTGCGCCGGTCTGCTCCACGACTTCGACTACGAGCGGTTTCCCGATTCGCATCCGCTAGAGGGAGCCGAAGAGCTGCGCCGCCGAGGCTATCCCGAGACGCTCGTGGATGCTGTGCTCGGGCACGGCGACCACACCGGCTACCCGCGCACCACGCCGCTTGCCCATGCCGTCTATGCCTGCGACGAGATGAGCGGCTTCGTCATCGCCGTGGCGTATGTCAGACCGGGTCGAAGCCTGGCCGAAGTCGACGTCCGGTCGGTGCTCAAGAAGATGAAGGACAAGGGGTTCGCGCGCCAGGTGCCTCGTGACCAGCTCGAGAAGGGCGCGGCCGAGGTCGGCCTACCGCTCGAGGCGCACATCGAGAACGTCGTGGCGGGATTGCGCGAGGTCAGCGGCGAGCTGGGCCTCTGATCCCGCGTCCAGCTGCGTCCCACGCAGCTTGTTGCCATCGCGGCCCCCGCGGACCGGACCGGCGGGTTCATTCAGATGCGAATGAGCATCGCCCCGAGCACCCTCGGCGGGCTGTCGATTCGGTCGGATCAGGTGCTTGGCCGAGCGTGCTGCCGGCGATCCTCATTCATCCTCGAATGGGCCGGTCGTCTGCCGGTCGGCGCGGCGGCCATAGGAGCCAGCTCTCCGGGGCCGTCATTAACAACCTCTCTGCGAACAACACCTAACGGCCGGCCAGTGGCGTCGCCCCAGGCAGCCCCAGCTCATTGGGGCTGAAGGCTTCCCGGAGAAAGACCGATGGGGCCGCCGCGTCGTACAACAGGACCAGTGAGCGGCGGGCGCGAGTCCAGGCAACGTAGGCGAGTCGTCGCTCCTCTTCCAGGGCTCGTCCGGGCTCGACGGACTCGCTGATGCTTCGAGCATTCGGGAACCGGCCTTCGTCGAGACCGACGCAGGCGACGTGATCGAACTCGAGTCCCTTGGTGCCGTGGATCGTCGCGAGCACGAGCAGCGCATCGCTCCTGCGGAGCTCAGTGCGCTGCCTTCGCGCCCTGGCCAGCGCACTCCGCAGCTCGGCCACGGTTCCGTAGGCCAGCGCCCATTCCCTCGCCGAGGCCAGTAACTGTGCATCCCAGCCCGCGACCGCCTTGGACGGCCCTGACGCCCCCGGGCTGCTCATCGGGCTCATCCGGCTCACCCGGGCCAGCGTGAGCGCCGGGGGTCCGGGATGGTCGTTTTCGGCCGCCGCCGCAGCATCGAGGACGTGGTCGAGCGCAGGATCGTCCAGGAGCAGCCCGTCGTCCTCCGCCCGGTAGGGAATACCGAGTTCCAGCGCGACCGCCGCGAAGGGGCTCAGCTCTGCGTTCGTCCGGGCGAGGACCGCGCGGGTCTCGCCCGGCCCTGCCGGCCAGCTGCGAAGCAGCCGGCGCGCCCGAGCCAGTTCGTCACCGGGGTCGGGATCCAGGAACAGCGAGCCGGCCGCGTCCGCCCGCGGGCGAATCTCCTTGGCGAAGCGTTCCCGGTTGACGGCCACCAGCCGAACGGCCCGCTGAACGACCGGTGCCGGGCAGCGGTAGTTCGTGACGAGGTCGACGCGCTGAAGGCCGGGCAGCTGGGCCGCGAGACCGAGCACTCGTCGGACGTCGGCCAGTCGCCAGGCGTAGATCGTCTGGTCGTCATCGCCGACCAGGAAGATGCGGTTCGCGGGGGCAGCGAGCAGCAGCGCCAGGCGCAGCTGGCTCCGGTCGACGTCCTGGACCTCGTCCACCAGCAGGTGCTCGGCACGCGCCCGCCAGCGATCGAGGAGAGCCGCATCCCCCTGCAGGGCCTCGACCGCCCGCGGCACCAGGTCGTCGAAATCGACGGCACTCCGGGCTGCGAGCGCAGCCTCGTAGCGCAGGAATGCGCGGATAACTTGGCCAACCGGTCTGCCGGCGCGCTCCTCAGCCTCCGCTTCGGCCCGAACGACCGCGGTGTCGACGGCCAGATCGAGCTTCAGGCGAGAGAACGCATCGTCCAGCCGGCGGATGTCGGCGGGCGCCGATGCCTCCCCGAGCTCAACCAGGAGATTCGATCGGTCGATGATGGCCTGCGGGCTCTGCCGGGCATCACGCAGGATCTCCAGTCCTAGCGCGTGGAAGGTGCGCACGGGGGGAGCCGCGGTCGTCACTCCCAGTGGCGCGAGCGCGGACATGAGCCGCTCCCGGAGCTCCTCGGCAGCGCGGCGGTTGAAGGTCAGGGCGGAGATGCGCTCGGGCAGGACGCTCTGGTCGGCGATGAGCCAGCAGGTGCGTGCCACCAGCGTGGTCGTCTTTCCGCTGCCGGCGGGTGCCACGCAGAGCACAGGCCCGGGCGGCATCGTCGCGGCCGCTTGCTGGTCGGGCGCCAGCCGATCGAGGCGCTCCGTGACCGATGAGGTCAGCACGATCGAAGGATGCCGGCGGCCTCTTGGCTGGCCGTTATCTGACGGAGCCGGTGCGGGTGCGTAGTGGTGCCTTCCGGCACTGCTCTTTGCACGGCGTGCGTTCACGCCGCGGTGAGGCTGCTTGATTAGTCGGTACCGGTCGTTGATTCCGACTGCTAGCGTGACCTTATTGACGAGCGACCACGCTCGGACCATGCTGATGCCCGGGCGGCTCTGCTCCTAGACCCGGGCAGGGTGCACCGGAGGATGCCATCGCCACGTACGCGCGTCGGGTCGAGAGGTTCTCCGCAGCGTTCGCCACCACAGGCGAGGTGGGAGGTGAGCCAAAAACCACCCACGTAGGCTGATCTGAGGCTCAACTGGGCCACTGAAAACGACCCGCCTCCATCGCACGTCTCTCGATTGGCTCAGGCATCACTACGAGTGCAGTAGCGGAATGCCCGGAGGACGAGGGCGGATCGCCAGGGAAGGAGAGTGTCATGCGCGTATTACGTTCGAAGAAGAAGTGGATTGCCGTGACCGTCGGAGTTGCGGTGATCGGAACGCTAGCGGCGGCCGTAGTTCTCGGATCGCCCGGGTCCGGGGTCACCATTACGACTTTCGTCACAGCGAACTTCGACCACTCCGTTCACCTGAACAGCGACCGGGTCAAGTTCCAGACGAAGGATCCGACCGACGTCCGCATGCAGAAGCTCGTCTTCGCTCCGGGCGGCTTCAGCGGCTGGCATCACCACCCAGGCATCGTGATCGTGACTGTGGAGTCGGGTGCACTGACCCTCTGGAAGTCAAACTGCAGTTCGCAGACGTACGGACCGGGCCTTCCGAATGGTGCCGTGTTCGTCGAGGGCGGCGATTCCCCGCAGCAGGTCACGACCACCGGTGGGGCGACGGTCTATGCGGTGTTCGTTGCGCCGAGCAACGACCCGCCGATCACCCGGGTCGAGGACGACGCGATTTCCTGCCCGTAATGGCACGAGGTTCGGATTCCATGGATCCAGGTCCGTAGAAGGCACGTTATCCAAGGCTCCGGTCGACGTCCTGAACCTCGTCAACCAGGGATGCTCGGGGCCCGCCCGTCACCGGTCGACGAGCCCCCCATCGCCTTCCAGGGCCCCGATCGCCTGCTGGATCAGGTCGTCAAAATCGAGGCCTGAGCGGGCTGCGAGGGTCGCCCGGTAGCGCAGAAATGCGCGGATAACTGGGCCAACCGGTCCGCCGGCACGCTCCTCGGCATTCGCTTTCGGCACGAACAACCTCCGTGTCGACGGCGAGTGCCCAGGGCCGCAGCCCGCCTAGAATCGTGTTGTGACCCCCCAACTGCAGGCCACCCTGGCCAAGCTGCCCGCGCGGCCGGGCGTCTACCTGCTGCGTGACGAGCGGCGCAACGTCCTCTACGTGGGCAAGGCGCAGAGCCTGCGTTCGCGCGTGCGGCAGTACTGGCAGAAGGGCCGCACTGCCGAGCCGCTGCGGATCGAGTCGGCCATGGACCGCGTGGCGGACGTGGAGTACACGGTCACCGACACGGTGAGCGAGGCTCTGCTCCTCGAAGCGAACCTGATCAAGCGCTACCAACCTCGCTTCAACGTCCGCCTGAAGGATGACAAGAGCTATCCCTTCATCAAGGTCACGGTGGGCGAGGACTTCCCGCGCATCGAACGGACCCGCAGGCTGCCCCAGGACGGGAGCCGCTACTTCGGCCCGTATGCCTCTGCGAGCAGCGTCGACGAGGCGATGAACCTCATTCGCCGCCTCTTTCCCTTCAGGACCTGCACCGTCGACATCACGGCGGGAGAGCGCGCGCTGCCGCGACCGTGCCTGCTCTATCACATCAAGCGCTGCCAGGGACCCTGCATCGAGGCCATCGACAAGGAGTCGTACCGGCGAGACATCGAGCAGGTGATGCTGTTCCTGGAGGGTCGACAGGAGACCGTCGCCAGGGCGCTCAGGAAGGAGATGGAGGCCGCCTCAAACGCGCTCGACTTCGAGCGGGCCGCCGCCACCCGTGACAAGGTCCGCGCGATCGAGCGGACGATGGAGAGCCAGAAGATGGCCGCCTTCGCCCGCACCGAGCAGGATCTGCTGGGCTTCGCTCGATCGGGCTCTGAGGGTGCCGTCCAGCTCTTCGCAGTGCGCGAGGGAAAGATCGTCGCGCGTGATGTCTTCGTCCTCGAGAACGTCCGAGACGTCTCGGACGGCGAGGCCCTGGCCGCCTTCGTCAAGCAGTACTACCTGACGGCTGGATCGGTGCCGCCGCGGGTCCTCGTGCCGGCCGCGCTCCCTGAACAGGCCGACCTGGAGGGCTTCCTGGCGGTCAGGAGGGGTCACCTCGTGACGATCGCCGTCCCCCAGCGCGGTCGCAACCGGCAGCTGCTCGAGCTGGCCTCGCGAAACGCCGCCGAGACGCTTGCTCGGGAACAGGCACGCTGGCTGGCCGACGAAGGAAAGACGCTGACCGCCCTGGAGCAGCTCGGCGAGGCGCTGGGCCTGCCGGCTCCACCGATGCGCATCGAGTGCTACGACATCTCGACGTTGCAGGGCACCAACTCCGTCGGCAGCATGGTCGTCTTCGAGGAGGGGCGGCCGCGGTCCGGCGAGTACCGGCGCTTCCGGATCAAGACCGTCGAGGGGACGGACGACTACGCCAGTCACCGGGAGGTGCTGCGCCGTCGGTTCCGCCGCGCCCTCGGAGGAGAGGAGGGGAGCGCCGAGGAGCTGCGCTGGCGGCTGCCTGACCTCGTCGTGATCGACGGCGGCAAGGGCCAGGTGAGCGCGGCTCGCGAGGTGATGGACGAGATGGGGCTGCACGACCTGCCACTGGCCGGGATCGCCAAGGAGCGGGAAGAGCTGTTTCTGCCGGGTCGTTCCGATCCCATCGTCCTGCCGGCAACCTCCCAGGCGCTCTATCTCGTCCAGCGACTTCGCGACGAGGCGCACCGCTTCGCGATCACCTACCACCGCCAGCTGCGCGCCAAGGCGCAGGTCCGCTCCGTCTTCGACGACCTGCCGGGCGTCGGGCCTGCCCGGAAGCGTGCGCTCTTGCGGGTCTTTGGGACGGCCAAGGGCGTCCGCGGCGCGAGTGTCGACGAGATCGCCGCGGTTCCAGGCATCGGTCCGGGCTTGGCCGGCCGAATCAAGGCCGCGCTGGAGGCGTAGCCGGGACCAGGGGAGCGCTCGGGGAGCCCGTTCGTTGCATCGAATGCAAACCGGGTCGTGGCGCGCCTCCGGGGTCGACGGGGAGGGACCCCGTGCGACCCACGACCGACCCGCCCCGGCATCGCTGCTATAGTCCCGGCCGATGCGGCGACTGATCCCCTTCATCATCCTGGGCGTCGGCCTTGCCGCGCTCGCCGTCAATCTCGTCCCCCTCAACCGACCCGGAACCGACCCGCCCGAGCGGATCGAAACCCGCCTCGGCCTCGACCTCCAGGGCGGGCTGCGAGGCGAGTACCAGGCCTTTTCGAGCGACGGCCGCGTCCCGAGCAGCGGTGACATGGCCACGATCCGGACGATCATCGAGAACCGCGTGAACGCCACGGGTCTCGCGGAGCCCATCGTGCAGACACAGGGCAACGACCGGATCGTCGTTGAGATCCCAGGCGTCTCCAACGAAGAGGGCGTCCGGCGGCTCATCGGCTCGACGGGGCGCCTGGATTTCGTGCCACTTCCCGTGGATCGTTTCGGAACCGCCACGCAGCCGGGGCCCGAGGGCTACGTTCAGGGCAACCCCATCGACCCCACGCTGAGCCCCCTGTTCAGCGGCGACCAGCTTGCCAGCGCAGCGCCGGCCCTGGACCAGACGACCGGGGAGCGAGCGGTCTCCTTCGAGCTCAAACCGCAAGCCGCGCAGCTGTTCGGCGACTACACGCGAGACCACATCGGTGAGTTCTTTGCCATCGTCCTCGACGGCGTCGTCCAGTCGGCGCCGCAGATCCAGAGTGCCATTCCGGACGGCCGCGGTCAGATCACCGGCAACTTCAGCTCGGCCGAGATGAACACGCTCGTCACCACGCTGAAGTTCGGGGCGCTGCCGCTCCAGGTGCGCGAGGTCGGCTTCAATTCGATCAGCGCGACGCTGGGGGCGGATTTCCTGCGTCAGAGCATCATCGCCGGCGTCATCGGCATCGGGCTCGTGTTCATCTTCATGCTCGTCTACTACCGCCTGCCAGGTCTGGTGGCCTGTCTCGCGCTGCTCTACTACTCGGTGGTGGTGCTTGCCGTCTTCCGCCTCGTGCCCGTGACCCTGACGCTGGCCGGCGTGGCCGCCTTCATCCTTTCGGTGGGCATGGCGGTCGACGCCAACGTGCTCATCTTCGAGCGCATGAAGGAGGAGCTCCGGGCCGGCAAGACCATCCAGTCGGCCATCGAGGCCGGCTTCAACCGCGCCTGGAACTCAATTTTCGACTCGAACGTGTCGAGCCTGATCACGGCCGGGCTGCTCTACTACTTCGGCTCGTCCACGATCCGTGGCTTCGCGCTCGTGTTCATGATCGGCGTGCTCGTCTCGATGTTCACGGCGATCACCTTGAGCCGCCAGGTGCTTCGCTGGGTGGTCAGGCAGCCCTGGGCGCGGCGCGCGCGGCTCTACGGCGTGCACGAGGAGGAGTTCACCGTGGTGGCCCCGCGCGGCATCCGCTCGCGCGAGCTTGGCGCGCGTGTTTGACGTCATCGGGAGGCGCCGCTGGTTCTTCCTCTTCAGCGCTCTGCTCACGGTCCCGGGACTCATCGCCATCCTGCTGACCCCTGTGACGGGGGGAGCATCGGGACTTCAGTTCTCCATCGACTACACCGGCGGCACCGTGTGGGAAGTTCATTTCCGGGACGGCACCCCTGACGCGGCGGAGGTGCGCGAGGTGCTCGCGGAGGAGGGCCTGGCCAACTCGTCGGTTGCGATTACGGGAGGGCCGCAGGGCGAGTACGTGCTCATGCGGCTCGAGGACGAGTCGATTGGGCTGCGAGCTCCCGACCCGACGCCAAGCCCGACTCCCAGCGCCTCTGGCTCGGCTGCCGCTTCGGCGTCGCCTGGCGCTTCGGCATCGCCAGGTGTGACCGCCTCCGCTTCTCCCTCCGCGAGTGCGGGCAGCTCAGCCGGAGCGGCGGTTTCCCCCGGCGCAAGCGCCTCGCCTGGTGCGCTTGGCGGCGAGGGCGTCGACGTCCCGACCGAGGGACGCCTGGGTGAGCTGGCGACCGCGCTTCAGGAGCGTTTCGGACCGATCGACGACGTCAGCCAGCAGACCTCCGTCGGTCCGGTGATCAGCCAGGAGCTGACCCAGCAGGCCCTGATTCTGATCGCCCTCGGTTCCATAGGGATCATGCTCTGGATCACTTTCCGCTTCGGTGACTTCAAGATGGGTGTGACCGCGATCGCCGCGCTTGTCCACGATGTGATCGTGGTCGTCGGGATCTTTGCCATCCTGGGGACGCTGCTCGACGTGCAGATCGACGCGCTGTTCGTGACAGCGATGCTCACGGTGATCGGCTTCAGCGTTCACGACACGATCGTGGTCTACGACCGGATCCGTGAGAACCGGGTACGCCATGCCGGCGAGCCCTTCGCCTCGATCGTCAATCACAGCATCCTTCAGACGTTCGGCCGGTCCATCAACACGTCGCTGACCGTGGTGATCACGCTGAGCGCCCTTCTCCTGTTCGGCGGTGAAGCCATCCGGGTCTTCGTTCTGGCCCTGCTGATCGGCATCGTCTCCGGGACCTACTCGTCGATTTTCAACGCCAGCCCCCTCCTGGTCTGGTGGCACGAGCGCGAGGAGCGACAGCGGCAGCAGGCAATGGCGCTCAGTCGCGCCACGCGCTAAGCGGCGGTGAAGCCGGCCGGTGCACTCTCCACCGAGATGAGCACGCTGCGGCCTCGCCATCCCTGGCGCCTACCCGGCCCTGTCGACCCGACTGATTTCGCGATGCTGGCCGGGGCATCTGACCTTCCGGACCGCGTGCTCCGGTTGCTTTCTTCCCGGGCGGTGGCGCCGGGCGACCTGGCCGCGTACCACGGCGACCCGGCCGACGGTCTGCACGATCCGCGCCAGCTACC
>JACDFU010000101.1 GCA_013815585.1 Chloroflexota bacterium | reverse complement strand
GTCGATCGCTCTGCGATCGACCGTCGTCTACGGCGGCATGCCGATGGACCCCCAGGTGCTGGCACTCCGGGCGGGGGTCGAGATCCTCGTGGCCACGCCGGGGCGGCTGCTCGACCATGTCGGGCAACGTACCGCGAACCTCGGCCAGGTCGAGATCCTGGTCCTCGATGAGGCCGACCGGATGCTCGACATGGGCTTCATCCCGGACATCCGGAAGATCGTTGCGCTGCTGCCGGTTCGCCGCCAGACCCTGCTGTTCTCGGCGACCTTCTCGAACGAGATCAGGCGTCTCGCGACCGAATTCCTGCGCGACCCGGTCACGGTGGAGGTCGCCGCCCGGAACGCGGTCGCCACCAACGTCCGCCATGTCCTCTACCCGGTCGATCGGGACCGGAAGGAGGACCTGCTCATCCACCTGATCAAGCGCGATCGCATGGAGCAGGTTCTGGTCTTCACCCGGACCAAGATCGCCGCGAGCCGGCTGGCCTCCTATCTCGACCGCCGAGGCGTCCCGGCCGTGGCGATTCACAGCGACCGCACCCAGCCGGAGCGGACGCGCGCGCTCGAGGAGTTCAAGCGTGGCGAGCTGACCGTGCTCGTGGCAACCGATGTCGCGTCGCGCGGCCTGGATATAGAAGAACTCCCCTATGTCGTGAACTTCGAGCTTCCGTTCGAGCCGCAGGACTACGTCCACCGAATCGGACGAACCGGACGAGCCAATGCCAGCGGTGTGGCGATCTCATTGGCCACGGTCGACGAGGTCGACCTGCTGCGGGGCGTCCAGCGCCTGCTGAAGAAGGCAATCCCCTACGAGGTCGTCGACGGCTTCGTTCCCGACCGAAACACCGAACCGCGCCCGATCGGTCGCCGCCCGGAGCACCACCACCCGCCGCATCCAAAGGCCGTGCCCGGGCGTCGGCCGCGCGACCGCCGCTGAACGAAGCAGCCTCGGCTGCCCGGTTTTCAAGCACCGACGCTGGCCCCCCGGGCGCAGACGGTTGTCCAAGCCCCGACGCCGGCCCCCGTTTCCGGATTTGGTCTGCTGGGGTACCCTGAGCGCTCGCCGCTGTGGCGAGCTTCGCGTGGTCGACCTTGCTTCTCGAACAGACCGTGCGCCAGCAATCGGGTTCGGGAAGTGGAATAGAGGTCAATGTGGCCACCGGAACCATCAAGAAGGTCGTCTCCGATCGCGGCTTCGGCTTCATCAGGGCCGATGACGAGAAGGAGTACTTCTTCCACCGAAACTCGCTCGACTCCTCCCTCGACTTCGACCGACTGGTCGGCGGCGAGACGGTCGAGTTCGAGATCGAGCAGAGCCCCAAGGGGCCCCGAGCAGCGCGCGTTCACGGCGCTTAGCAACCGGCCCGGCGATGGGCGCCGGCGTACTTCTCAGTGGCCTCCCGGCTCCGCCGGGGGGCCGTTCTGCTTGCGGGATCGCGAACTCGCCGACGGGCCTCGCTCAGACTCGGGGAGCTGAAACGCGGGACATCAGCGCCAGCGTGTTGCCTTCGCAGTCCTCGAAGAACGTCATCCACTCCTGGGAGCCCGTGGCTTCGTCGGTGTAGATCCCGCGGGGTTGATCCTTGAAGGTGATCCCCCGCCCGATGAGCTCGTCGCGTGCGGCCTGGAGGTCGTCCACGAGGAAATACAGGATCGAGCTCGGCCGCCACTGCTCGTCGCTCGTCGCCTGGATGTAGAGCCTGGTGCCGCCGCACGCGAAGAAGATGAGGTCACCGAAGCTGAAGATGTGCGGCAACCGGAGCCCATCGCGGTAGAACGCCTCTGCCCGATCCGCGTCCCGGCGTGAAGTGAAACCTGTTCAAGGCGGTTGAGCTGCACGGCCGATCTCTCCCTGTGTCCTCGATTGCTGCCGAATACCCTACGCGTCCTGCAGCCAAACCTTTCGGACCAATCATGAGCTGCTCGACTCGTGCACCAGGCCGGCTGTCCGCAGGAGCCAGTCGACGGGATCCGAGCGGTGGTAGATGTGCTCGGACGGCTCAATGTGGTCGAGGAAGAGCCGATAGATGACCGCCTGCCGCGCCGCGGCGACCGGTGCCAGGAGCCGGGCGGCGCGGGGCGCGTCCGAGCCGGGCACGGCCTCCGCCCACAGGCGGTGCCAGTGGTGCTTCACCGGTTCGACTTCGTGCGGCGCAACGACCTGGAGAAAGGCCGGTTGGTCGAGCAAGGGATGTCCCACTCCGCTGTCGCTCCAGTCCAGGAGTGTCAGCATCTGTCCATCTCCCCGGAAGTTGCCGGGGTGGAAGTCGCCGTGCACCAGCGTATCGCCGACGCCGCAGTCGCCCACCGCCTCCAGGCGCGCAGGCAGTCCATCGACGAATGCAGCAAGCGTGGTACGGTCGTCCTCATCCAGCTGCCCGGCCGTGCGCTCGACCACGTCGCCGATCGCCTCGGTGAGCCGAGCCGAGCGCCAATCGGGCAGTCCCAGGCCCAGGAGCTCGTCGACCCTACCCCGCCACTCGCGCTGTGATTCCACGAGCAGGCGGACCATGTCGAGCAGCTCCGTTCCGCTTGCCTCGTAGCGATCGTCGCCGGGAACCTCGGCCAGAAGCGAGCGGCCGCCGTGATGGGCCAGAAGCCGTGGCAAAGGGCCGCCTTGAAAACGTTCTAGGATCGCTCCTTCGTGTGCGAAGAACTGGGGGACGACCTTCAGCCACAGCGTCTGCCCCTCGACTGGTATCCGCCACAGGCTGGACAGGTTCCAGGTCCTCATCTGCTCGGGCCGCCCCACGAGCCGCAGGCCTTGTTCTGCCAGAATCGATCCGGCCCAGGCGAGGTCCATTGCGGGCCCCCCGGGTCGGGCCCAGGGATGTCGAAGCGGGTGCTCCTCGAGAACGCCCTCCCATCGCTCCACCGGGATGAAGCCGGCTGGAACGGGCTCGGAAAGCTCCGCGAGGTAGGTGACGGACCCGCCCGGTGGCTGCGGCGACTCGGCCTCGAGGAGGCGGAGGATCGTGACCTCGAGTCCATAGCGCTCCCGGACCACGTCCAGTATCGAGCGCGTTTCAGGCCACCATGGCGAGTCGGCCGAGAGGGGAGGCAGGCAGCCGAGAAGCTCACTGCCCGGCGTGAGAAGCACCAGCCGGGCGCTCCGAGGCGGTACGGGCTTCATTCGCGGCTGCTCATGAAGCCGGCTCCAGCCAGAGGGAGTATGCTTGCCGCTCGCCAAACTGTGTGGCGATGCTCCGCGTGGTCGACCTTCCTTCTCGAATGGGCCGTGCGTCTGCTGTCTGTTTCGAGAAGAGAATAGAGGTCAATGTGACCACCGGTACAATCAAGAAGGTCGTCTCCGATCGCGGATTCGGCTTCATCGCCGCAGCGGATGAGAAGGAATACTTCTTCCACCGCAACGGTCTCGACTCCAGCCTCGACTTCGACCGACTGGTCGGCGGCGAGAAGGTTGAGTTCGAGATCGAGCAGAGTCCCAAGGGACCGCGAGCTGCGCAGGTTCACGCCGCGTAAGCTCGTCCACGACAGGGAAGCGGCCTCGGCCGCAACCCTTGAAGTGACAGAAAAGACCCCCGGATCTTCCGGGGGTCTTCTTGTGTCCGGCGGGAGCCCCATGGGGCGCACCAAAGACTACGCAGGGACCACAGGAGTTCTTCCATGACGGCACGCCTCAAGACGATCATCTATCCCGTGACGGATATTTCCAAGGCCAAGATGCTGTACGCCGAGCTTCTGGGCGTTCAGCCGGTGATGGACCAGCCCTACTACGTCGGCTTCGAGGTTGAGGGCCAGGATGTCGGCCTGGATCCCAATGGAAACAGCCAAGGCATGACAGGGCCCGTCGGCTACTGGCACGTCGACGACATCAGGGAGAGCCTGAAGGCGCTCCTTGCCGCTGGCGCGGTGACCAGGCAAGAGGTGAAGGATGTTGGCGGGGGCAAGCTGATCGCTTCCGTGACGGACGCGGACGGCAACGTCATCGGCCTCATCCAGCCCGCCTAGCGGGGGCGCCGCGGTTCTACTGCTCGTCCAGGGGCTCGAGATCGATGGTCCGCACTCGCCGGGTCTTGCCGTCAGCCGTTCTGACCATCGCTGCGGAGATCACACCACCCGGCACTGACTCCACCACGGCGGTCTCGCCGCTGTAGAGCCCTGTGCCGATGATGCGGACGCGGGCGCCGATCTTGATGCCTGGCCGCCCGGCGCTCGCGTTGAGGTCGATCGAGGTGACCCCGGCCCGGACGTGGGCCGGCTCAGTCCCGGCTCCCGGAGGAGCGGGCTGCCTGCTGGTGCGGGCGACCGGATAGGTGGTCTTGCGCTTGCGCATCCCCTAGTAGCTCCGCCGGGAACGCGCCGGTTCCTTGGGCGGCTTGGGCTCTCGGCCTGGACGAGGCGGGTTGGGCATGGTCCCGGGCGCCATGTCGGGCGGCCGCTCGATCGGTCCTCGCTCGCGTGCGGCCTGCACGGAGAGCGCGAAGGCCGCCGCAGTCTGTGGGGGGACGCTCCTGACCCAGGCTGACTCGATCTCCTTGACTCGCTCGGTTTCGGCAACGCGCCGCTCGCGTTCTCGTCGTGAATGCTTTGTCATCCGGACCTCACTTCGTGTCCAACGCCAGCATGGGGCGCTCGACTGTCTGCAGTGTATGCCCCCGTCGGGCGAAACCGGCCCGCGTCAATGAATGCTTGTGGTATGAAGGGGACTGTGTCCATCTTTCGCCTGGCCGGTGAACGCGGTGATGGCCTGCTCGCCGAACAGGCCGCCAGCCACCTTCCCAAGGGGTACGCGAGGCGCGGCTCTTGACATGTCAATACCCCCCAGGGGTATACACAGGGGCGCAGATCGGCTAGAATGGACATCTGAGCGGCCTGTCAAGTCTTGACAGGCCCACAGTCATGTCCGGGAGGTCGCAGCGCTGGCGGGCGAAGGCGGCTCCGGGAGAACAGGCGGAGCAGGCCGGTCGGGCTCCCGACCCGGCGAGGCGAGTGGGGATCCCGCCCCTCGCCGCAAGATGAACTAACACAATGGGGGCGGGTCCCAAGCGGAGCGTGAGCCGAGCGGGCGGGAGCCCGACCGCCCAACCAGGGACAAACAGAACCAGGAGCAGCCATTTGTCCGTCGGCGTTGCGGCCGAAATCAAGAGCAAGCTCGACATCGTTGAGCTCGTGGGCGAGAGCGTCCAGCTGAAGAAGGCCGGCACGACCTTCAAGGGCCTGTGCCCCTTCCACAGCGAGAAGACGCCCTCGTTCGTGGTCACGCCTACCCGCGAGAGCTGGCACTGCTTCGGCTGCGGCAAGGGCGGCGACCTGTTCAGCTTCGTCATGGAGCGCGAGGCAATCGAGTTTCCCGAGGCCCTGCGGCGGCTCGCAGGCCGCGCCGGGGTGGAGATCGACGAGCGCACCAGCCGTGAGGATGCCCACCGGAAGCGCCTGCGCGAGGTGCTCGATACGGCCATCAGCTTTTACTACCAGGTCCTCACCACGACCAAGGCCGGCCAGCCTGCGCTCGACTACCTCCGCGGGCGAGGCTTCACCGATGCCACCCTGGAGGCGCACCAGATCGGCTATGCGCCCGATGCCTGGGACGCCACCAGCAAGCGCCTGATCGAGAAGCGAGGCTTCCGCGAGGAGGAGCTCGAGGCCGTGGGCCTGGCGCTCCGCAGCCAGCGGCGTCGGGGCGTCTACGACCGCTTCCGCGGCCGGGTCATCTTCCCCATCCGCGACGCTTCCGGGGGTGCCACCGGCCTGGGCGGTCGTATCCTGGATCGGCCCGACGAACCCACCCAAGGTCCGGGGGCCCGGGACCGCGGCCCCAAGTACCTCAACACACCCGCGACGCCGCTGTTCGACAAGAGCCGCACCCTCTACCTCATTGATCGTGCCAAGGCGGCCATGCGTCGGAGCGGGCGCGCCATCCTCGTCGAAGGCAACACGGACGCGCTGATGGCCCACCAGCAGGGTTTCGACAACGTCGTCGGGACGCTTGGGACGGCACTCACGCCCGGCCAGATCGAGCTCGTCACCCGCTACGCGCCGAGCGTCGCCATGGCCTATGACGTGGACGCTGCAGGTCAGAGCGCGGCCACATTCGGCGCCACTGAGCTCAGCGCGCTCATCGGGGAGATCGAGCGGAGCCCGTACCGCGGCCGTCTGACCGAGGTCGCGGTGGTGAAGCTTCCCGACGGACGCGACCCCGACGAGGTCATGAGAGACGATCCGGACGTCTGGCGGGCCGCCACCGAGCACGCGCAGCCGATCATGGAGTACCTGATCGAGCGCCACGCCGCTCGCCACGACCCCCGCACGGTCGAGGGCCGGGACCGCCTCGTCAAGGCGATCCTGCCCACGCTGCGCAGCATCACCGACCCCGTCCGTCGCGACGGCTACCTCCAGCTGCTCGCTCGACGCAGCGGTGTCGACGAGCGCGTGCTCCTCGAGACGTTGCATCGGACAGAGGACCGGAGCGCTCCCCGAAGTGCGGGAGAGGGTCGCCAGGCTGGCGGCCGAATCAACCTCGACGCCGTCATGTCGAGCCCGGACGCCCTCGATCCCCAGGCCGCCGCGAAGGCCCTCGAGCCCGTCGAGGCCACCCTGCTTCGTCTGCTGCTCGTCCATCCCGAGCACCAGACCGGCCTCCTCGATCGCCTGGCTCCAGACGCGCTGATCACCACGCCCGCGCGAGAGCTCTGGCGGGCCATCGTGGCGGACCGACACGCCGACCCCGAAGGACGCTTCAACCGCGACCGCTTCCTGGCTGCGCTGGATCCGATGCTCGGCGCACTCGCCCGGACGCTCTATGCCCGGGTCGATCCGAGCCCGGACTCGGACGCCCTTCTTGGCCAGGCGATCGATCAGTGCCTGCTGGTCCTGGAAAAGCGTCGCCTCGACGAGATCGTCGAGTACAAGCGCGCCGAGCTGACCGAGGCCGTGGCCTCGGCTGACGACGCCCTTGCGTCGAGCCTGATGAACGAGGTCCGGGACCTGGAAACCCGGCGCCTGGAGCTCGATCGGCGCCGATCGACCACCACGCTTCTCAATCGCTTCAACCGCAACCAGCCCAATCCCAGCCAGACAACGACGTCCGAATCCCGGACACCGACCCCCGCAGGAGGACCCGCATGAGCATGGATCCCACCGACAAGCTTCTCGTTGCATCCGTCCTCGAGCGTGGCAAGCGCCGGCGCGACCCCGAGGATGAGGTCGTCGCTCCCAAAGGAGCATCCGACGATGACGACATCAGCCCTGCGGCCGCCGGCCTGACCGCCGCGGCGGCCCTCGGCGTCGAGGTCGCCGTCGACGAGGGCGAGAAGCAGCCCTGGGTCGAGCCGCCCGCCAAGCTCAACTCGGAGCAGGCAGAAGAGCCCACCCAGGAGGAGCTCGAGGCGATCGCTGCCGACATGATCGGCATCGACGACCCCGTGCGGATGTACCTCAAGGAGATCGGCAAGGTGCCGCTCCTGACCGCCGAGGAAGAGGTCGTCCTGGCCAAGGCCATCGAGCTCGGCGAGCAGATCGTCGAGGAGCCCCAGAAGGCCGTCCTCTCGCTGTGGGAGTGGACCAGGAACGACACCGAGCGCAAGACGCGCGACAAGCACCCGCAGCATCGGCTGCCGTACGGGCCGGAAACCGACCAGATCGTCCGTGCCGCCTTTGCGGCCGCGGAGCCGGACGGACTGCTCCAGCCAATCCCCGACCTGCATCTCGTCAAGGCGCAGCGCGATTCGGAGGGGGAGGGGACCAAGGCCATTCTCAAGGAGGCCAAGGTCCTCGTCGCCAGGTACAACGAGCAGCCTGAAGCCGAGAAGTTCACCCACCTGGTCGACTTCGCCTGGCGCTCGGCGCACAACGGGGATCTGGACTCGCGGGACAACCCCGGCATCCGCGGCCTCTACGACTGGACGCACGAGGTCGGCTGGGAAGCGCTCCGCCGCTGGATCATGGGCGGCAAGGACGCCGAGATGATGCTCGAGATGGGCTGGGATCCCGAGATGGATACCAGCGTCAAGCCGCGTGATCGGCGCGGCCGGCTCGTGCGCATCGGCAAGGACGGGCGCGAGCAGCTGACCTCGGCCAACCTGCGACTCGTCGTCTCGATCGCGAAGAAGTACATCGGTCGCGGGATGTCCTTCCTCGACCTCATCCAGGAGGGCAACATCGGCCTGATCCGGGCGGTCGAGAAGTTCGACTTCGAGAAGGGCTTCAAGTTCTCCACCTACGCGACCTGGTGGATCCGGCAGGCCATCACGCGCGCCATCGCCGATCAGGCGCGCACGATCCGCATCCCGGTTCACATGGTCGAGACGATCAACCGGCTGATCCGCGTCTCGCGCGGACTACTGCAGGAGCTCGGCCGAGAGCCGACGGTCGAGGAGATCGCAGAGGCGATGTCCCGCGGCCAGGAGGTCGTCGTCACGCCCGAGAAGGTGCGCGAGATCATCAAGGTCTCGCAGGAGCCGGTCTCGCTGGAGACGCCGATCGGTGAGGAGGAGGACTCCCACCTGGGCGACTTCATCGAGGACCGGGGCGCGCTGGCACCCGCCGAGGCGGCTTCGCACCAGCTGCTCAAGGAGCAGGTGGAGGCGGTGCTCGACTCGCTGTCGGGACGCGAGCGTCGGGTGCTTCAGCTGCGCTTCGGGCTTGAGGACGGCCGTGCCCGCACCCTCGAGGAGGTGGGCAAGGAGTTCAACGTGACGCGCGAGCGCATCCGCCAGATCGAGGCGAAGGCCCTCCGCAAGCTGCGCCACCCGTCCCGCTCCCGGAAGCTCAAGGACTACCTCGAGTAGTCCGGCGCTAACAGGTTCGCTAAGGACGTCGCGCCAGCAATCAACGTAAGCGTCCTGACCGTCCCAGGCGTGAGTGGGACATGGACCTGACCGACACTCACGTTGGGGCATGGCCTGCCGAGGAGACGCGACGTCGAGAGACGACCCGTGACTTCGCCGACTTCTACGCCCTCTCCCGGCACGACGTCTACCGGGTTGTCCTGCTCACGGTGCGCGACCCACATCGCGCAGAGGACGCAGTTCAGGAGGCGTTCGCGCGCGCGTATGCCGACTGGAACCGGGTCAGGCTGCACCCGAACCCCGTCGGCTGGGTGGCTCGGGTGGCGCTCAACCATGCGACATCACTGTGGCGTCGCCTGAGGCGAGAGAGCGCAGAGCCGCCGCCAGCCGCCGCCGCGCCTGACGACGAGCGACCGTTGGACGCGCTCCTTGTCCGCACCGTCTGGCGCCTGCCTCGGAGGCAGCGCGAGGTCGTGGCGCTGCGCATTTTGCTCGACCAGAGCACCAACCAGACCGCACGCCTTCTTGGGGTGGCACCCGGGACGGTCACGGCACATCTCCACCGGGCCCTCTGCACGCTGCGCGAGCAGCTCGACGGGGCTGGCTATGACGATGAGGAGTCAGACGATGGATGACGATTTGTACCCGCGCGCTATTCGGCGCGCGTTCGCACGCTATGAGCTGAGCAGCGAGGCCACGCTCACCGCCGGCCACGGCACGAAGGCTCCCGTCGTGGGCGCCTCGCGCTTTGCCGGGCTGACGAGACTGGCCATGCCGCTCGGTGTGGCAGCGGCTGTCGCCGCCGTCCTGGTGGCCACGACGGCCCCGGCTCGCCCCGCCTTCGCAAGCTGGCAGCCGACCCCGGCGAGCGCGGACGCGGCAGTCGTGGCGAGCGCCCGCGACGGGTGCACAAGCAGCGATCCGGACCACCTGACGGGGCTGCGGCTCGTCGCGAGCGAGCAGCGCGGCGATTACACGATGCTGCTCTTTGGGGATGGTGCAGCGTACGGGCTCTGCCTCACCGGATCCGACACGAACCCCATGGTCCTTGCCGGGCCGGGGTCAGCGGCCGTCGACGCGCCGGCAGAGCCGGCCCCCTGGGGCGAGGGCCACGGCGACGGCAACGGCTCGGAGGCAGTGGGCGTGCGATTTGTCGCCCAACCAGGCAGCGGGTCGGCCATCGCAGAGCGCCTTCAGACCTGGGTGGTCGGCGTCACACCGGAAGTGGCTCGTGTGGTCTTCGAGCGGGCCGACGCCGAACCCGTGATCGCGTCGCTCGGCGAGGAAGTTGCGTTCGCGTGGTGGCCCGTCGGGGCGGAGGCGGTGGCAATCGCCACCTACGACGCAGGCGGCGATCTCCTGCAACGGATCCCAGTCGAGGACTTCGCGGCCCACTGACCATTACCGGTCGC
>JACDFU010000100.1 GCA_013815585.1 Chloroflexota bacterium | reverse complement strand
GTACACGACGCTGCCGGGGCAGCAGGCCGCGGCGCAGCTCCTGGCCGAAGCGCTCAGCTTTGACGACGGCGTCGATGTGGCGCAGATGGGGCCGATCTGCGTCAACGCCGTGGCCTATGCGGAAAGCGAGCACGACGGCGCGCCGGCTGTCGTCTTCGGTGCCGGGCCGGTGGGACTGATCACCGCGCAGGTCGTCCGCGCCACCGGGGCTACTGAGGTCGTCGTCGTGGACCGGCTGGCCAGCCGGCTCCGCATCGCCGAGGACCTGGGCCTGGGCACGCTCGACGGCTCGGTCGTGGACGACGTCGGTGTCGAGCTCAAGTCTCGCTTCGGCTCGGCAGGCATCCCCGTTGCCTTCGAGTGCAGTGGGTCGACCCTCGCCCTGCATGAGGCCATCCGGGTCGTCAGGCGCCGGGGCACCGTGGTGGCGGCGGGCTTCTACCAGGGGGACGGCCGTGGACTGCTGCTCGGCGACGAGTTCCACCACAACGGCATCCAGGTCCGCTGCGGCCAGATCGGAAACCTTCACCCGGACTGGTCCTGGGACGCGCTCCGAGCGCGGGTGGTGGAGCTGGCTACCAGCGGCGCGCTGCTTCTGGGCGGGCTACCGCGCCTGACCGTCGCGGTGGAGGATGCCGCCGGCGGCTTTCGAGCCCTGACGCGCCCCGCGGAGGTACTCCAGGTCCAGCTGGCATACGAGCCGCTCTGAGAGGCCGGGCGTGAACAGGGCCGAGTTCATCGCCCTGCTGGACCGTATGGCCGAGGGCTGGCGCAGTGGCGACGCGGATCTTGTCGCCGGTTGCTTCGCGGAGACGCTCTGGTACGGGGATCCGACTCGCTACGCCTTCACCAGCCGGAACGCCCTGCGACCCTTCTTCGAGCCGCCGCCAGCCGGCCACTGGACCGTCTGGCACCGCATCATCTTCGACGAAGAACAGCAAACGGGGGCGGCCGAGTACACCTACCAGGGCCACAACCGGTACCACGGAGCCGTCGTCGTCACCGTTGCCGGAGGCGTGGTGACCCACTGGCGCGAGTGGCAGCACCTCTCCGAGGCGAACTGGGAATCGTTCGTCAACCCGCCTGCGAAATGACCCCCCGCCCGAAGCGCTCGATCGAGTCGCTGTCCGCGGCATCGGGCAGCGCGAAGAAGAGTGCCTGGGCGCCGGCCTCCTCGAGCTCGCCCACGCGCTCCACCAGCAGCCCTGGATCCGCCATGCCGGGGCGGCGCCCGGGAGGTGACACGTCGAGGCTCGTGCACCGCTCGATCTCCTCGAAGTCGCGGCCCACCTCCTCGCAGTGCGCGCGCAGCACCTCCATCTTGTGACGGAAGTTCTCCGGCCCGCTGCCGCAGTGCGTCGCGTCGCCGTACTTGGCGACGAGCTTCAGCGTCTTCTTCTCGCCGCCGCCACCGATGAGGATCGGAGGGTGGGGCTTGCTGACCGGCGCGGGAACGTCGATCTGCTCGGTGAGCTGGACCTGCTTGCCCTCGAATGCACCGCGCTCTCCGCGCCACGCCCGATGAGCGATCTGAAGGGCGTCCTCGAGCATCTGGAAGCGCTCGCGCAGCGGCGGAAACGGAGCGCCGAAGGCATGATGCTCTCGCTCGTTCCAGGCCGCGCCGATGCCCAGGTAGGCGCGCCCGCCTGAGAGCACATCGAGCGTGGTGGCCTGCTTGACGAGGACGGCCGGATAGCGGTAGGTGACCCCGGTGACGAGCGTGCCGAGCTTGACCCGCTCGGTGGCCCCGGCCAGGTAGGCCAACATCAGCCAGCCCTCGAGGAGCGGGTCCTCCCATTTGCGCAACTGGACGAAGTGGTCCCAGACCCAGATCGAGTCGAAGCCGGCCTCTTCAGCCCGGCGTCCGATATCCGCCAGCTGGCGGCCCATCGCCGCTTCGCCGCCCTGCCAGTTGAAATCGTTGATCTCCAGGCCGAATTTCAAAACACAGCTCCTTCAGCTGAGGGTCGAGGGGGTCGGAGTGCGAATGATCGTCCATGTCGCGAAACAGTGGCCCCGACAGCCCCTTTCTGCGAGGACCACGCCTAGGCCCCTGTCGGAGCCACTTCCTGCTACGGCGCCAGGCGCTCGACGACCCAGCTGACCTCGTCGATGCGCCGGTAGCGGAGTCGGTCATGCAGCCGATTGGGCTGGGACTGCCAGAATTCGATCTCGTCGGGAACAACCCGGTAGCCGCCCCAGAATGGCGGCAGCGGTACCAGATCGTCCGGGAACCGCGCCTCCGCCTTTGCGAAGGCCTGCTCGAGTTCGGCCCGGCCGCCGAAAACCACATCGCTCTGCGCTGACGCCCAGGCGGCCCGGCGGCTGCCAGCCGGCCGGCTGGCGAAATATGCCTCCGATCCCTCGCGGGAAAGCCGCTCGACGCGTCCGCCAATGCGGACCTGCCGCCCGAGGAGGTCCCAGTGGACCACAAGGGCCGCCCACGGATTGACCGCCAGCTCGCGGCCCTTGGCACTCTCGTAGTTCGTGTGGAAGACGAAGCCGCGCTCGTCGAAGCCGCGCAGCAGGACCACGCGGGCCGAAGGCCGTCCCTCAGGGGTCGCGGTGGCGACGGTCATGGCGGCGGGCTCGATCTGGCCGGCCGCTACGGCCTCGGCGTACCAGGCGGTGAACTGACCGAATGGATCCGGGTCCAGGTCCCGTTCGTCGAGCGTCGGCATTGGGCGCCTCCTTCTACCCGATCCTATCCTTGGACCAGGAGGTGACCGATATGCCGGGCATGGACGATCTGCCGGGAACGCTCAAGCGCTCCCCCAAGAAGGCGCAGGAGACATGGGCCAAGACGCACGACAGCGCCGTGGAGTCATACGGTGACGGCGAGCGAGCCCACCGCACGGCGTTTGCGTCGCTCAAGCACTCGTTCGAGAAGGTGGATGACCACTGGGAGCGCAAGGCCAGGAAAGGCCCCTCCGACCCTCGAGCCGCTGCCTCCGGCCGGGCCGCCGCCAAGGGTCGCGGTGAGACCTTCGGCGGCGTCGACTACTTCGGCCACACCAAGCAGGAGCTGCTGGAGCGAGCGAAGGGACTGGGCGTCAAGGGCAGGTCGCGCATGAACAAGGCCGACCTCGCCCGGGCGATCGCCCGAAAACAGTAGGCCAGCCCTGAATGGTCCCGAGCCGGCGTCGCGCGAGCGCGAAGCCGAGAAGGCCCAGCGCCAGCAGAGCGATGGTCAGCGGCACTCCCGGGCCTGACTCGATCGTGGAGGTCGGCGGCATCTCGCCGCCGGCTGCGGCCAACTGGGCGCGAATCTCGCCGGGCGGATTTGCCTCCGTGTGGATGTTGACGTAGGCCTCGCCGTCGCGGATCGCCTGGAGTGCCTCCTCGAAGGTCTGTGGCCAGTTCTCGACCGGCGCGAAGTCGGCCTCGGTCGCGCTGCCCTCGGCAGAGCTCTCACCCACCTCCGGAAAGGGGATCATGACCGGGCCGGCGACATCGGCGCCGCCGTAGTGGATGTGGCCCGCGGCAGGCGGACCGCTCAGGCCCTCGTAGGAGATCGTCCAGCTCACCTGCGAGCCGTCTTCGCTGATGACGACCTCGGCGTCGCCTGTCGCTTCGGTTTCGGGCAAGAACAGCCCCTGGCAATGCCAGCGCGAGGAGCGCTGCGGCGGCCAGGGCTGTGATCGATCGCTTCACCCGATGGTCCCTCCGTTCCTCTCGGGTCCCATGAACCTGTATGGAATTTGATTCGCTGCTGCAGCGCAATCGGTTTCCCCGGGGGCCTGACAGGCCACCATTCGCGTTTGACACAGCTCAGCGCCCGCGCCGATGCTGCCGCGCGGCCAGGCGGTCGTCAGCAAGGGCATGGCTGAGACAATGGGACGAAGGGAGGGAGCGGGTCTATGGCTGAGCGGGTGCTGATCACAGGTGGCGCGGGCACCCTCGGACAGGCCCTGACACCACTGCTGCTGCGCGAGGGTTACGGCGTTCGCTTGGTCGACGTCGAGCACCCCAACCAGCCACCCGGTGGTGCCGAGATCGTCCAGGGAGACCTGCGCGATCCCGAGGCGGTTGACCGGGCCGTCCACGGCGTTGGGGCGATCGTTCATGCGGCCGCCTGGCACGGCGTCCACCTCCGCGAGCACCCGGCGGAAGACTTCTGGGATCTCAACGTGCTGGGTACCCGCCATGTGTACGAGGCCGCGGTTGAGCACGGCATCAAGCGGGTCGTCTTCTCCAGCACGATGGGCGTCTACGGCGAGTCGCGCCGTCCCGAGGCGGACGGCCCGGCCGTCCGCATCCACGAGGACCTACCACGCTGCCCGGGGGAGATCTACGGTCTCTCCAAGGTGCTCGGCGAGGAACTCGCCGCGTATCACGAGCGGGCTCACGGTATCCGGGGAGTCGCGCTGCGCTACGGCATGTTCGTGCCGGAACCATTCGGCCACTACGGCATCCGGATGCTGTACGGCGGCGTGGACGAGCGCGACGTCGCTGCTGCCGTGCTGGCCTCATTGCGCAGGCTGGAGCGGGAGGAAGGCAGCTTCGCCGCATACAACATCGAGTCGGCCCTGCCCTTCGACGAGGACGACGGACAGGCACTGCGCGACGATCCCGTTGCGGCCATCCGCCGGCACTGGCCGGACGCTCCATCCCTCCTCGAGGCAGCGGACCTGAAGCCGTGGGGGCCGATCAACGAGGTGTTCGACATCGCGAAGGCAGGCGACGAGCTGGATTGGAGGCCCCGCTACAACTTCGACCAGTTCCTCGAGGCGCTCCGGCGCGGGATCGGCACGGCTGACGAGATGCCAGCCGCCGACTGATGCCGGCCGCCGACCAAAAAATGAACGGGTGCCGGCACCAGGCCGACACCCGTTCTGGCTTTCCTGGGGCCGCGCTGCGGCCCCCGCTATCCCGACCGGAGGCTAGGGCTGCGGGTCGTGGACCTCGTTGATGATGATGTTGGGGGTGGGTTCCACGTCGTAGAAGCGCACTGAATCGAAACTGGCCGTGAAGCCGGTCCCGCCCATGGCCACGAGCCCGACGCGGACGTCGTCGCCAAGGGTGTGCGTCCAGGTTCCGCCACGGACCCAGGTTGTTCCGTTGCGGCTTGTGTACGCCGTGAAGAGCTCGCGGGTGTCCAGCTCGCGCTTCACGATGCGCAGCCACGTCGTTTCGCCTGGCGGCCCGACCACGGTGTTGCCGTAGCGCGGGAAGCCAGCCGTGCCGTAGACGGTTTCCTTGGCAAACTCCGTCTGGCGGGTCTCCCAGATCGAGACGTGGACGAGCTTCACGTAGTGGTCGTCGTCGTCGAAGATGACGAGCCCGGCCTGGACGTAGTTCTGGCAACAGCCCTCCGCCGGGAGGTCAAGCGTCACCTTCGTCTGGACCGCCCAGCTGTTCAACGGCGCCTTCCGGTGAAGGATGGACGCGTTGTTGCTGTCGACGAAAAGGTCGGCACCCTGGGTGTCCATCACGAACTGGTCGCCGTCGAATTCGTAGGTCGCTGGGTCCGGCGGCCGCACCCAGCTCCAGCCCGCGGGCATGGAGGTGCCGGTGAAGTTGGTCGACTGCGGCAGGGCGCCGCCCCGCAGCTGGTCGTTTGGTAGCGGGTTGGAGACGTAATCGGTCTCCCAGCCCGGCTGGGCCGCCGGCCCCTCCATCAGGACATCGGAGATCCAGCGGTTGCCACGCACCGACGGCCAGCCGTCGATCCAGTCGATCGGATCGAGCAGGACAGGGCGCTTGGTGAACCCGACCGCCCCCTCGTAATAGGGGTCGTTGCGGTTGATCGCGTGGTACACGGTCCACCATTGACCGTCGAAGTCACGGAACACCGAGTTGTGGCCGGGTCCGACGAACCGGTTGCCGTTCATGCTGAGGAACGGCGTTCCGCCCACCCGACCGGAGAGGAACGAAACCCCCTGCTTGTCGACGAACGGCCCCAGCGGGCTGGTTGACCGGCCCGTGAAGACGCTGTAGCCCGTGAGCGGGCCGTTGCAGCAGTTGGCGGCCGAGACGTTGATGTACCAGTAGCTGCCGCGCTTGAAGAGCTCGGCGCCTTCGTAGCGGTTCCCGATCGCGATGTCCGTGGCGGTCGAGCGGATCGACGCCAGGCCGTTGGCGGTCAGCTTGCGAGCCTCGATCCCGCCGTAGTAGCTGCCGTAGTAGATGTAAGGCTGACCGTCGGCGACGATCACCTCGGGATCGAAGGTCCAGAAGAAGTTGCAGCCGTCGCCGCCGCGCCGGGGGTAGACCACGGGCGTCGCACGCGCGGTCCACGGGCCCAGCGGCGTCGGGCCAGTCGCCACGCCGATCGCGTTGTCGTCGTGACAATCCTCGGGCTCGCCGCTGATCGTGGGGGTCACGTCCGTGACGCCGTAGTACAGGTAGTACTGCCCATTGCGGTACTCGATCTCGGGCGCCCAGATGCCGGCGCCTTCCTCCGCCATCGGCGGGAGATCGTCGAAGGCGTTCCCCATGTACCGCCAGTGGACCAGGTCACGCGAGCGGAGCATCGGGATCTTGTTGAAGTTGAACTCACCCGCGGCGTCCTTGTCCTCGTCGTTGAGGGGATCCGTGGTGCAGTACATGTACCAGTAACCCTCGCCCTCCTGCCCCCAGATCAGGCTCGGGTCAGCGCAGCTCTCGACCCATCCATCGCCAGGGACGAGCGGCTTGAGTGGATTGCGGTAGGTCTCGCCCTCAACCGCGAGGGCCGGTTGGACTGCCACCATCGCCGCCCCCAGGGCAACGAGCAGCGAGAGCAGAACAGTGACGGCTCGCTCGGCCGGTGTTCTGCCGCGTGCGGACGCTCCGAGCGTCGCATGCATCATCGAGATCCTCCCATCTATGGGCCTTCCCGGCTCTCTCCGATCACCCCGTCAGTCGGGGTCCTGCCGTCCGGATAGCTGGTGTCCCGGGCTCCTCCTTCTCCCTCGTCTCGGTCCTCACGACCATCGCCACCTTACTCCAGCGCAACCTGTTTGCAAGGGTGCTGGCGTTCCTTTGCGACAATCGGACAGCGTGGCCGCCAGCACCCCGAGTGGGGCCGTGGGAGACGGTGCTGCGTACCGCCACTACCGGGCGACCCGCGGTGGGAGAGGGACGCGGCTTGTGCGTCTTCTGGAGGTTGGTGATGCCGTCGGAACCGATCACGCACCGTCGTGCGGTTGCGGGTCCGAGGTCGGGCCGGTGATCACGGGCGTGTCCCCCTCGAACGTCACGGGTTCGACCCGGAAACTGCGCATCCCGCCGGGATACCCCACGGCAGCTCCCGTCCAGGCGTGGTAGGCCATCCACAGGTCGCCGTCCGCGTCCGTGAAGAAGGCCTGACCGCCTGGACCGGTCACCTCGGGGGTGAAGCTGAAGATGGGCTCGTCGTCAGGCTTGACGCAGGGACCGACGGCCGTCTCGCAAGTGGCGTAACCGACCGCGTAGTTGTGGCCTTCCCACCGGTTGCCCGAGTAGAAGAGGTAGTAGGTCCCATCGTCCTCGACCATCGCCGGGTTCTCGATCAGAGGAGACTCCCAGGGCTGGTCTCGGCGGATCAGCTCGACCGGTTCGCCGCTCAGCTCGAGCCCATCGTTGGAGAGAGGCTGGACCCAGAGCCCGACGGGTTTGCCGCAGCAGTTGCCATCGTTCTTCCAGTAGACGTAGCGCTGCCGACCGTCGTCGAACGGGTAGGCATCGATCGAGCCGCCGAGATCCACCTGGCAGATGAACGGCTCGTCCGAGGCAGCTTCGAACGGCCCCTCCGGTGAATCGGCGACAGCGACGCCGATGCACTGCTTACCTGAATCCGCGTCACGCCCCACGTGATAGAGGACGAACGTGTCGTCGATCTGGATCACGCCCGGTGCCCAGGTGTCACCGAAGTTCAGCTTCGCCCACTCCGGAAGAGCCGGCATCGCGTCGCCGACGCGATGCCACTCGGACAGGTCTTCAGAGCTGATGACCGGTACGTTCGAGGTGCCCGTGTTGGTGGCGTAGGCGTAGTACGTGTCGTCGACGACGAGGACGTGCGGGTCAGGGAAGTCGGCGGGGAAGACAGGGTTGTCATACGCCGGCCCGGAAAGCATTGGCGTAGCGACGGCAGCGGGCGATGTCGGAGCGGACGAGGTTCCGGTCGGCTCCGGCGAGGACGTGCCCGGCGTCATGGGTTGACGGGACGGCGAAGGAGGCGCGGGCGTTGCGGCTGCCGAGCAGGCGCTCAGCAGGAGGGCCAGAACGACTGCGAGGGGCGTCCGCGGCGATCGTGGCCTCGCGGGAAGCGCCGCGGTCAGCCCTTCAAGCCCGTCGTCGCGACGCTCCTGATGATGTAGCGCTGCCCCAGCACGTACAGCAGCAGGACCGGGACGCTCAGGACCATCGCGCCTGCCATGAGCTTGCCGTAGTCGAACGTGTACTGACCCTGGAGCGTGGCCAGGCCGACGGGCAGCGTCTGCATCTGCCGGTCGCTGCCCACAATCAGCAACGGCCACAGGAAGTCGTTCCACGATACGAGGAAAGTGATGACTCCGAGCGTGGCCAGCGCGCCACCGGACAGGGGGAGCACGATCCGGAAGAACGTCTGCCAGACGCTTGCCCCGTCGACGTAGGCTGCCTCCTCGAGCTCGCGTGGGATGCTCAGGAAAAACTGGCGAAGGAAAAAGACGCCAAAGACGCCCGCCAGCCCCGGCGCGATGACCCCCTGGTAGGTGCCCAGCCAATCGAACATCGCGATCGTGATGAAGTTCGGGATGAGGAACATGATGCCGGGCATCACCAGGGTCGCCAGCAGCAGACCGAAGAGCAGCTTTCGTCCACGGAACTCCATCCGTGCGTAGGCGTACGCAGCCAGCGAGTCGACGACGAGGATGAGGATCGTGAAGGCAGCCGCGATGAACAGGCTGTTGATGAACCAGCGCGCCACGGGCAGCGTCGGATCCTCGAAGACCGACGTGAAGTTTCCGAGGGTGGGCTGATTCGGGATCCAGTTCGGGCTCAGCCACTCGTTGATCGGCTTGAACGCCGTCACCGCCATCCATATCAACGGCACCACGAAGAACAGCGCGAAAAGGATGAGCAGCCCGTATTGGATAACGGTGTACGTGCGGCTCGACCCGACAGGCATGCCCTCGGTGTCGTCGACGCGTCTTCCTGGTGCAGTCACTTAGCCGACCCTCATACGTTGATCATTCCGTTTCGCTCTTTCCGAAGAACCTGAAGTTGAGTGCAGTCAGGACGAGCAGCAGCCCCGCCACGAGGACGGACATCGCGGCCGCGCTGCCCATCTGCGCATTCCGGATGCCCTCGATGTAGATGCGGAAAACGATCGGTTCCGTGCGCTGGACGGGGCCGCCCTGGGTCATGATGTACGGCTGCCCGAACAGATTGGCCGACGCGATCAAGGTGATCGTGATCACCAACACGATGACAGGCCGGAGCATGGGCAGCGTGATGTGCCAGAAGCGCCGCGGCGTGCTGGCCCCATCGATCGCCGCGGCCTCGTATAGCACGGGAGGGATGTCCTGAAGCGCGGCGAGAATGATGATCGTGTTGAACCCGATCGTCCACCAGACCGTTGCCATGGTGATCGCTAGCCATGCCTCGGGCATGCTGCTCAACCAGTTAACGCGCTCCAATCCGATGGATGCCAGCAGATGGTTGATCAAGCCGCCATCGAACTGGAACATCCACCACCACAGCACAGCGGCGGCCGTCACGGAGAGCGTGTACGGCGCGAAGAAGATCATGCGGAAGAAGTTGCGACCGCGGAAGCGTCCATTGAGAAGGACCGCGAGGAATATCGCGAGGATGACGAGTGGCGGCACGCTCCACAACAGGAACTCGCCGGTGTTCCGCATCGCACGCCAGAAATCGCGGAATTCGGTGCTCGCCGGATCGAAAAGCTTAGTGTAGTTCGCGAGCCCGACGAACGGCCTTCGTTCGGGCCGCAGGAAGTCAAAGTCGAAGAGACTGGTGTAGATGCCGAAGAAGAATGGCCAAGCGAGAAAGAGCGTGAAGAAGATCAGGTGCGGAAGGATGAACAGGTATGGTGTCAGGTTGAACCGACGTCGGCGGACCTCCGCACGGGCGACGGCAGCCTGACCTACTGAGACCTGCGAATCCACTGCTCTGTCTCCCTCACGTTCTCGACCGTCTCGTCAGGGGCCAGGAAACGGCGCAGCGACGCATTCGGCGTACGCGCGCCGCCGGAATTGAAGTCGGGCAGGCGGGACCAGCA
>JACDFU010000186.1 GCA_013815585.1 Chloroflexota bacterium | reverse complement strand
CGTGCGCGGGCTCACGATGGTCTACGAGCCGACGTATCTTCGTTTCTTCCAGGCTCGATTCGAGCGACTCGCCCCGCCGTGACCAGCGCCGCCGCGCTCGGGCTTCCCGAGCTGCCCGCGCGGGCGCTGCGTGTCGGCTTTCTCTGGGCTTCGCGACGACGGACGCTCGGAAGGCTGGCCGCGTCGACGCGGCTCACCCGTTCGGTCGTGCAGCGCTTCGTCCCCGGCGAGTCCCTCGACGAGGCACTGCCCGCCCTGCAGCGGCTGCGCCGCGCTGGGCTTCGGACGACCGTCGACCTCCTGGGCGAGTCGGTGGAGTCCATCCTGGATGGCGAGCGTGCCGCCGATCGATACGTCCAGGCCCTGGACACGCTGGCGGCACGCGGTCTCGATCGAAACGTGAGCATCAAGTTGACGCAGATGGGGCTTGACGTCGATCCAGCCTCCTGTCGCGCGAATGTCGCGCGCATCGTGACCCGGGCGGCCGAGCTCGGTGCCTTCGTCCGGATCGACATGGAGGACCACGAGCGGCTCGCGGCGACCATCGCCCTGGCGCGTGAGGTGCGCGCGCAGCACCGCGACGTGGGCGTCGTGATCCAGTCTTACCTGCGACGCAGCGCCGACGACGTGGAGGCCCTGATTGCCGAAGGAATCCGCGTCCGGCTCTGCAAGGGCGCCTACAACGAGTCAGTGGCCGTGGCGTTCCCAACCAAGCAGGAGGTCGACGACAGTTACCGTCGACTCGCGGAGCGACTGCTACGCGACGGAAACTATCCCGCCATTGCCACGCACGACCAGCGGCTGATCGAGTACCTGCGTCGTTTCGCTGCCCGCGAGGGGATCTCCCCGGTACGCTTTGAGTTCCAGATGCTGTACGGGATCCGGCGGGACCTCCAGCGCAGCCTCGTGCGCGACGGCTATACCGTCCGCGTCTACGTGCCGGTCGGCACCGAGTGGTTTCCGTACTTCATGCGCAGGCTCGCCGAGCGACCGGCGAACGCGCTCTTCGTCCTGCGCAGCGTCGTGAGCGAAGGTCGCCCAGGCCGCTGACCCCGGGTCAGATGCTCCTCGTGCCGAAGGCCTGGAATGCACCGGAACGCCGCGTGGCTGCCCCAAATACCCCAGCCATGGCACGATCCGCGGAATGCGCCTGCTGAGCTTCGTCGAAGAGAACGCCGAGCTGCTCGGCGTGGAGCGCGGTGGCGGCGTCCTGCCCGCCTCGATGCTTGACCCCTCGATCGGCACCATGGAGGACCTGCTGCGGGATCCAGGAGCAGTGGCCGGCCTGCGCCGCGCCGCGGACGTCGCCGCGGACCGCTTCGAGCGCGACGGCCGAGGGCTCGATGGGCTCGCGCTCCTTGCCCCGATCCCGCAGCCTGGCAAGGTCGTGGCAATCGGGTTGAACTACCGGGATCACGCCGCGGAGCAGGGCGTCGAGCTGCCCTCGGAGCCGCTGATCTTTGCCAAGTTCCCGAGCTCGGTGGTCGGCCCCGGCGCGGAGATCCGCTGGGATCCCGAGCTGGCGACCGAAGTCGATTACGAGGCCGAGCTGGGCGTGGTCATCGGCCGCCGCGCCCGCCGGGTGGAGGAGATCGATGCCCTGAACTTCGTCCTCGGGTACACGTGCGTCAACGACGTGAGCGCCCGCAACCTCCAGTTCGGCGACCGCCAGTGGACCCGCGGAAAAAGCCTCGACACCTTCTGTCCGCTCGGGCCCGTGCTCGTCACGGCTGACGAGCTGCCCGATCCCCAGGCGCTCGTCATTCGCTGCGCCCTCAACGGGGAGGTGCTTCAGGCGTCGTCAACGGCGCAGATGGTCTTCGGGGTGGCGGCGCTGGTAAGTCACTGCTCCCAGTCCTTCACGCTGGAACCGGGGGATGTCATCGCTACCGGCACGCCGGCCGGGGTCGGCGTGTTCCGCACTCCGCCACGGCTACTCGCTGACGGCGATGAGGTGGTGGTGGAGATCGAGGGGATCGGCCGGCTGGTGAACCGCTGCCGAACCGAGATCGGCGCGACCTAGAACGGCTTGGCCAGCATCAGCCAGAGGATGATCAGGAACCCTGCCGACCCGACGAGCGCAATGACGTCAGGCCGCCTGGTGCTCAGCAGCCGGTCGAGCTCCTCGGCCGAGGCCGGTTCCGGCGGCGACGCCCCCTTGGCGTCGAGGTACGACGGGAGTCCCACGGCCCGTCGGACCCGGCCGTAGTAGCGCGTCGCCAGGCGTACATGGCGACGATCACCACGGCCAGGATGCCCAGCGAAAGCCAGACCCAGAGTCGCGCGAAATGGCCCCCGATCAGGCCTGCCGCGATGCCCGCCAGCAGCAGCACCACCAGTGAGACGTAGACGACGACAAGGCTCGAGCGCGAGAGATCCAGGAACGCCCGGATGCGGGCGGGATCACGCTCGCGTCGAATCTGCTCGGAGGCGAACATCGAGACCCCGTGGCCCATGAAGAACCCGAACGAGGCAGCCACGTGCAGGAAGACGATCCAGGGATAGAAGGATCCCATTCCGCCAGTCTAGGATCCGTGGCCGGCCGCGACGAGCTGCTCCCGCGCGATGGGCCGGCGCTGAACCTCGGCGGGACGCTCCTCGAGGGCCGGCAGGATGGGCTCCACGAGCCAGATCTCGTCGGCCAGCTCGGCCGGCGAAGCCAGGAGCTTTCGCGCGCGCATCGATCCTGCATCGCGATGGTCCAGGAGCAGGTGGCGCAGCTCCGCGAGTCGCTCCAGGCCGTCCGCCCGGTCGGCCACCGCGCTCCCGAGACGCAGCGCCACCACCGAACCTCGATCCAGCGACGGGATCCCCGCCCCGGATGGGTCGTGAAGGTAAGCGCGGCCGCCGGTCATGCCAGCGCCGAAATTGCGGCCCGTTGGCCCGAGGACCACGACGGTGCCGCCGGTCATGTACTCGCAGCCATGCGCGCCGATGCCCTCGACCACCGCCTCAGCCCCGCTGTTGCGAATGGCGAAGCGCATGCCTGCGCTGCCCACGATGTGCAGCCGGCCTGACGTGGCGCCATACAGGCAGGTGTTCCCGGCCATCGCCATCACCCGCCCGGCGCTGGAAAGCTCCGCTTCGGGCCGCACCACGACACGGCCCCCCGAAAGCCCCTTGGCAACGTAGTCGTTGGCCTGACCGATCAGTTCGAGGTCGACCAGCGGGCCGGCGAAGGCGCCGAAGCTCTGTCCGGCAGCACCAGCCAGCCGCCAGCGGATCGGGCGTCGGACGAGGCCTCGCTCGATCAGGCCGCTGACGTGGGCGCCGAACGATCGATCGGCCGTGGTGATTACCGTCGGCAGGGCGTCCTCGCGATCCTCGGTGCCGTGGTCGGCGTGCTCGAGGAAGGGCGGGCCTGGTCGGACCTCGACCGACGGGAGATGCAGGAGCTCCGTCGATAGCCCGTACTCCACCGCCGAAGCGGGGGCGCGCTCCACCGCAA
>JACDFU010000099.1 GCA_013815585.1 Chloroflexota bacterium | reverse complement strand
ACCACCTCTTTCGCAGGAGCGTTCCCCGTGGCCCGATTTCGACTGATCATCGCAACAACCCTGGCAGCCGCCGCCCTGGCCGGCTGCTCCAGCGGGGGCTCGCCGTCCTCGGCCCCTCCCTCCGGCGCGTCAGCTGGCGCCCCAGTCGGATCCGGTGGCCTCCAGATCGCCGCCAGGGACATCAAGTTCGACCGGACTGAGCTCGCCCTCCCGGCGAACCAGCCGACGAGCCTGTTGTTCGACAACCAGGAAGGCGCCCCGCACAACGTCGAGATCAAGAACGCCGCCGGCGCCAGCGTCTTTACCGGCGAGATCTTCACAGGTCCGGCCCAGCGCACCTACCAGGTTCCCGCGCTGGCGGCAGGCACATACAGCTTCCTGTGCACGGTCCACCCCGACATGAAGGGGACGCTGACCGCCCAGTAGGCGCTGTGCGTACCAACGCCGGTTGACTCGGTCAGAGCACCGCAGGGCCGGGTGCACTCGTGGCGACGCGGGCACCGCGAAGCGTCGCCGATAGGGCAAAGACGCCGCTCACCAGGAACATGACCAGGCCCATCGCGGCCATCGTGGTCGCGCCACCGGTCAGGTCCAGGATGACGCCGCCCGCGAGGTAGCCGAGCGGCTGAAGTCCCAGCGATATGGTACGTGCGGTGCTTCCCACGCGGCCCAGAAGCTCATCGGGCGATGCAGCCGCGCGCACGGTGATGTAAGTGATCAGCACCAGCGAGTTCGAGATCCCCGCCACGAAGGCCATGCCGAGCATGGGTGCGATCGTCGATTGCGAGCTGATGGCGATGAGGAGAATGCCGGTGATGGCGTTGCCCGCCAGCAGCAGGCCGCCTACCCGCCCTCGCGTCAGGCGCGAGGCACCCAGGGCTCCCAGGAGCGAGCCGATGCTGTAGGCGGAGATCACCAACCCCAAGGCCCCCGGCCCCAGCCCTCGATCCACCGTCATGTAAAAGGTCAGGGCCGGGATGAGCGGCGCCGAAGCGATGCTCAGCGAGCTCCAGAACGCGATCGTCGTTCGCAGCACCGGGTGTCGGGCCACGAACGAGATGCCGTCGCGGATCTCGGCGAGCAGGTGGGTGTCGGCGGGCGCCGAACGAGCCCGAAGAGGCCGTTTGATCAGCGACAGGCTCGCGCCGGAGAGCAGGAACGAGCACGCGTCGATCGCCAGCGTCGGTCCGGGTCCGATCTGCGCCGCCAGCAGGCCCGCGATTGCCGGGCCGAGGATGAAGCCCAGGCTGAACAGCGCCTCGAGATATGAATTGGCGGGGCCGATCTGGTCGCGCCCGACGAGCGAGGGCACGGACGCCGTAAAAGCCGCCATGAACACGACGCGGAGCAGATGGATTGGCGCGGTCACCGCCAGGATCACCGCCATCGTGGGCAGTCCCAGGAGCACTGAGAGCGGGATGAGCGCAATCAGGATGGCTCGCCCCAGGTCGGCCAACAGCATCATGCGCCGCCTGTCCCAGCGGTCGGCGAGCGCGCCCGCCGGAAGACCGAACACCAGGTCGGGAAGCATCTCGAGCATCCCCACCACGCCCATCGCGAGGCCGGATCCGGTCAGCTGGAGGACGAGCAGTGGGAGCGCGGTGAAGCTGACCGCGTCGCCGATCGACGACATTCCCTGCCCCGCGACCAGCACCTTGTAGTCGCGGTTCGCCCAGAGTGAGGGAGACGGCGAGGACTGGCGCGAGCTCGTCGGGTCCACGGGGGCACAGCGTATCGACGATCATTCTCCGATGCTCGTTGACCCTGAACGCCCGCGGGATGGCGCCGCGCGCTAGGAGTCTCGGGCCCGGCGGCGGCCCCAAGCAACGAGCGTGGCGAGCGCCACGGCGCCGAGGACGACCCCGGCGAGGATCGGACCGAGAGGCGGCATTGTGCCTGTCTTGCCGCCTGCCCTACCCGGATCAGGTTGGGCAGTAGGGGACACGGGCTCGCCGCCGGCGTTCGGATCATCCGTTGACCGTGGGCTTGCGAACGGGGCCTCCAAGGGCTCGCCAAATACCGCCCTGGCCTCATCGAGCTTGCGGGCCGTCACCGGCATCTGCTGGCAGGGGTGGCTGACGAGGGCCCCGGAGCTGTCCCAGCGCCCGACGATCAGGTAGTTCTCTCCGGCTCGCGGAGTCCAGTCCACGCTGCTCACCACGCCCAGATCGTTGGAGGCAACGGCGCCAGTCACCACCACCGAGTCGGTCGGTCGGTCGCCGGCAAACCACTGATCCACGAGCATCCGCGCTGTCCCGGCCCGTGCTGGATCGACCTCATCGACCGTGCCGGCAAAGACCACGACGCCCGGTTCGTCGTCGAAAGAGACTCCGCACGAGGCGAGTGTGGGAGCCGGGTCTGCGAAAGCGGAGATCGCTGCCAGAGCGAACAGAGCCGCCGCGGTCGTTCGCATTCTCATCTGCACCCCGCCCTGACGTGTCAGCCGCCCGAGAGGTTCCCCGAGAGTCCCTTTTTCGAGCAGCGTTTCGCCGAGGGTCGCCTCGGCAACTATGCTGCTCGCGCCCACGCACTCGGAGGTCAGCTGATGGATCCCCAGACCGAGAGAGACTCGCAGCCCTCACAGGATGGCCCGCTCGACCAGGTCGAGTGGCAGGCCGGAGTGGACCGCAGTCCCGAGGAGCTGCTCGGCAACACCGCCGACCAGGTCCGCGACACGCCCAGCGGGCCAGGTTCACGCGAGGGCCAGGCGGCCGACGAGGTTGCTCGCGGAGCCGAGCGCGCCGCCGAGGAGCCGGGTTTCGGCCGCGAGGGCCAGTGAGTCCGGGCTCTCCTCAATCGCTGTGACAGCCTAGCTGTCACGCGGCACGGCGACGCTCTCCCCGCAGGCCGCTGAAACGTCGACCGCCCGGTCGCCGGTGGTCCAAGGGAGAGTGCGATGTCGGTCCACCTCGATTGCCCGTGGTGCGCAGGGGACGTGCGGGTCGAAGAATTCGAGATCGCCCGCGCGGTCCGGTGCCTTGGTTGCGGGGTCGTCTTCGATCTGGCCCCGGACGAGGTCGGGCGGGTCGCCGCCCAAGCTCAGGCGGCCTGAGCAGCGCTAGGGACGCGTCACGCGCACATCGTCGACGGCGGCCTCAATTAGGCTTGCGCCCCCCTCATCGGCGGCCGTGATGCGGACGCGAATGCGCTGGCCCGCGAAGTCATCCAGCGAGACCGAGCGACCCAGCCACTGAGCGTCGCGATCTGTTGCCTTCCCGTGCTCATCGAGCACGATCCGAGAGCCCGACGGCCCGACCACGCTGACGTGCAGAAAATCGCTCGAAGAAGCGTTGGCGCCATGGGCGAAGGTGTATCGGAAGGTGAGTCGCTGGCCCTGGCGGTTCGGCAGGGTGATGCCGGGCGACATGATCGAGGTCCGGCCACCGTCGACGTCGTGGGCTCCCACGGAGCCGCCGGCCGCGGCCCCCGTGACCAGATCGATCGAGCCGCTCGTCGGGGTGCCGAGCTGCTTGCTGCCGCTGCTCGCGGTCGATTGCGGGTTGGCGCGCTGCCAGGCGCCGGCCGTTGCCGTGTCGCTTCCCGACGGGTCGCGTCGCCAGCCGCGATTGATCTCGAAATCGTCCAGGAAGGCGCCGCAGTGCGTGATGGTGAGCCCGATGGCGCGATAAGGGCAATCGGCCTGCTCGATGAGATAGAGCACGGCGGCATGGTTCCGCCGCGTTTCGCGGGGTATGACCTCGTCCGGCGGATAGAAGCGCGTCAGGCTCGTGCTGGGGTCCGGATACATCTCGAAGGTGTACGTGAAGATCCGATGCACGCCATAGGCCCAGTCGATGTAGTCCCCGTCCGTCACGTAGAGCGTGCTCGACTGCTGCGCCACGTATCCGTTCGTGGAGGCCATGGCCCGGGCCATCGCGGCAAGGGCGTCGTGGTCGTGGCGTGTCATGTCGTACGGGATGTCCGTGTATGTGTAGCCGTACGGCCACAGGATCTGTTCGCCTGCGGCATGAAAGCTGATCGAAGTGCGAATCTGCTGTCGTCCATCGACGACACGGCCGTTGATGAAGTCCCGAATGACTCGCGTCTCAGGGGCGGAGAACGGGCCGGCACCTCGATAGGTGTCGCTCGCCGGGGAGCCGCTGGAGCCACCGCAGCAGGCCCAGTGGTAGCCGAAGTTGCGGTTGAGGTCAGTGCCCACGTAGCTGGAACCGGGGTTGGGCTGGCGGTTCTTGCGCCACTCCCTGTAGGGATCGCCGGTCAGGTCATAGACGCCACCGTCGGGATTGACCGCGAAGACGATCCAGATCTCGCGGCTGCGGACCAGGTTGGTGATCCGCGTGTTCGAGCCGTAATTGTCTGCCAGCAGATGAAGGATCGAAAGCGTCATCTCCAGTGTGATGTGCTCGCGAGCGTGGGTCAGGCCGTCGAACAGCACCTCGGACTCGTTCTCGTCCACGCCGACGTTGTCGCTCACCTTCGCCGCCCAGATGCCCCGGCCCTCCGCACTGGTCCCGATCCGCAGGCGACGAACGATCCCTGGATGGGCGGCCGCGACCCGGGCAACCTCCTCGAGCATCTCCGCGTTCGTGTGGTACCCGCGCTGGTCCGGTGGGAAGTCGGCGGTCGGCGGGACGTCGTCGATGACACGCGGCCCCGCGGGCGCGGCGAAGGCACTCGTGGGAAGCAGCGTCAGCGCCAGGACGCCTGCCATGAGTGCGGCCCCGCGGGCCAGCCTCGGCAAGGTCGGTCGACGCATCACGAGCGGATGATCGACACGTCGTCGATCCCGGCTTCCACGAGGCTGCCGCCGTACAGGTCGCCGGCCTCGACCAGGATGCGAACGCGCTGGCCACGGAAGCGATCGGGAACGGCGACGCGGACGGTGTCCCACGCAGCGTCGTCGTCGACGGGCGAGCCGCGCTCCTGGAACAGGACCGTCGTCTGGTCGCCGGCCACGCTGACGCGCAGGAAGTCCCCTGACGTGGCGTTGGAGCCGTGCGCCAGGTAGTAGCGGAAGCGCAGCGTGTAGCGGCCGCTTGCGGGGATGGTGATCGCCGCCGAGCGGACGCTCGTCGTGCCGCCGTCCAGATCGTTCGACCAGACTGCCGCTCCCGCTGCGGCGCCCGTCACCAGAGCGCTCAGCCCGCTACTGGCGCGCTCCACCTGCTTGACCCCCGCCGAGCTGGTGCCCTCCGGATTGGCGCGCTGCCAGCCGCCGGCTGTCGCCGTATCGGTCCCGAGTGGGTCCACCTGCCAGCCGCGACGGATCTCCAGATCGTCGAAGAAGGGACCGCAGTACTTGGCAGCCTCCCCAACCAGCCGGTACGGGCAACCGGCCGCGTCGATGAGGTAGAGGATCGCATTGCGGTTCCGGCCTGTCTCCGGCCCGATCGTCGAATCGTCGGGATAGAAGGCCCCCGGGGTGAGCTCGAACGTGAAGGCGAAGATCCGGTGGCGCCCGTACTCCCAGTCGCGCGTCGTGCCGCTGGAGATGTAGAGGTCGCTGGCCTGCTCGGGCGTGTAGCCGTTGCTCGCGGCCATCGTGCGGCCCATCTCCAGGAAGACGCGGTGATCCAGGGCGGTCATGTCCCCGGGCAGGTCGGTGTAGGTGTAGCCGTACGGCCACATCACCAGCCGCCCCGCCGTGTGGAACGTGATCGCCGTCGTGATCTGCTGGCGCCCGTCGATCACGCGGCTGTTGATGAAGTCGCGCATGCGGCGGCTCTCGGGAGCAGAGAACGGTGCTGCGCCGCGATACATGATGCTGCCCGTATAGCTGCTGGACCCGCCGCAGCAGCCCCAGCGGTAGTCGTAGTTGCGGTTCAGGTCCGTGCCGACGTTCGTCGTACCGGCATTCGGCTGGCGGTTCTTGCGCCAGTAGTGATACCGGCCACCGGAGATGTCGTACTCCGCGCCGTCCGGATTGACCGCGAAGACGATCCAGATCTCGCGGCTGTTGACGAGCCGCGTCACCCGCTCATCATTGCCGTAGCCGCCGGTCAGCCAGCGCAGGATCGCGAGGGTCATCTCGAGGCCCATGTGCTCGCGCCCGTGGTGCAGCCCGTCGAAGAGGACCTCAGGCTCGGCCTCGTCAGTGGCGGCGTTGTCGCTGATCTTCGCCGCCCAGATCTCCCTGCCCTGGTACGTCCGACCGAGACTGAAGCGCTGCATGATCCTCGGGTGGGCGGCGGCGGTCGCTGCCACCCGCGAGCGCATCTCGGCGTAGGTGTGGAAGCCCTCGTGGCCGCTCGGAAACTCGATCGAGCTGCCCGCCGCCCTGAGGGGCTCTTCCTGGGCCAGCGCAGCCGAGGGTGTAAGAGCGACCATGAGGATGGCGAAGAGCGGGCCCAGCCCTGGAACGCGGGAGGCGGCGGCGCAGCGGCCGGCAGCGACTCGACGGCGGCGGGGGGTGGGGGCCACGAGCCACTCCTGTTTGACGGGGCGCCCAGCGGTCCGAGCGCGAATCGTGGTCAGGGTAGCGGAGTGTCGCAGAGGAGGTGGCAGGCCGGTGGTCCCCAGGCCGGGCGCTCCAACAGACCTATGCTGCCGCCATGAGCCTCCAGGCCGTGCGTCGGTGACTCGCTGTGAGTGCGAGACGCTCGATCGCGAGTTCGACGAAGAGGCGGCCCAGGCCGAGGTCGAGCACTACCAGCGGAACGGCCCGGATCGCACGACGAGGATGCTCATCGATCTGATCATTGCGGCCGGCGTACGCGACGCGGAGCTCCTGGACATCGGCGGCGGCATCGGAGCCGTGCAGCATGCACTCCTCGCAGCGGGCGCCAGCCGAGCTGTGGGCGTTGACGCCTCATCGGCCTACCTCAACGCGGCCCGGCAGGAGGCGGAACGGAGGGACCTGGACGGCCGGATCAGCCAGGTCCACGGGGACTTCCTTGTGCTCGCGCCCGAGACGGCCGCGGCCGAAATCGTGACGCTCGATCGGGTCGTGTGCTGCTACGGCGATATGGGCGCCCTGGTCAGCCGCTCGGCTCGCAAGGCACGCCGGCTCTACGGGCTGGTCGTCCCGCGCGACACCTGGTGGATGCGCCTTGCAGCGGCCGCGTACGCGGCGGTCGGCCGGCTCACCCGCAACCGCTACCGCTTCTACGTGCACCGGCTGCGCTCGATCGACGCCATCCTTCGACGGGAGGGCCTAAGGCCTCTTTCGGCCAGGCGGACGATGACCTGGCACGTGCTGGTGTATGAGCGGCCTGGCGCTACTCCGGCCGGTCGGTGAGCCACCTGCGGCGCCGCGTTCGGTTGCCGCTGGGGCTACTCGACTCGGATGTTCTCGTGGCGTGACGGCTTGCCCTTGCTGGTGTTGGCCTGTCCGGTCGAGGCGTGCTGCGCCGGCTCACGCGCCTCGAGACGCCCGATCCAGAAGTCCACCAGCGAGCGCACCGCGAGGAGCTGCTCGCGCCCTGCGTTCCGAAGGTGCTCGACGGTCTCGTCGGGCATGACCGCCCGGACCATGACCCGCGATCGATCGCGAGCCGTCCGCGACCAATCCTCGACCTGTTCCAGGCGCTCCTCGATCCGCCGAACTCGCTCCGACGTGACCGCCTCCGGGGCGACCGACCGGGCCTGGCCCCCCTGGCTGGGCGTGCCGCTGACTTCGGGCTCCATGACGTTCTCCTTACCTGCTTCGCTCGGCGGGCGCGAATCTGACCTGTAGCGAGCCGTTGTCCATCCTTGCCCCCTGCGTGGTGGCGCCCACGAGCGCGCGCGGCAGCAGCAGCGTGCGCCGCCAGCCGCCCACCTGCAACACCAGCTCGTCCCCGTGACGGGACAGCTCAACCTCGTCGCGAGTGGTGAAGGGCAGCTCGAGAGAGAGCAGAAAGCCGTCGCCATCACGATTGACCTGGTACGGACGCCCACGGTAGAAGAACTCGATCGGATCACCCTGACCAAAGAGCAGCCGGCCGAGCTCACGGAGCCGCTCCCGCCCCACGACCTCCGACTCGAGGTGCGGGACAGGCCGGAGCGGGACCGGCGCAAAGGCTTCCTCGACGACCGGAAGGTAGGCCTGCTGAGCATCTCGCCAGCCCTGGAAGTAGTCGCCGGTGTCACGCGGTAGCACGCGGTTGCAGACCACCAGATCGGTCGGATAGCCATACAGGTGGAAGTAGGTGAACGACCGCTGTGCCTCGTTGATGGCCACTCGCTCCAGGTTCAGCACGAGCCGGACCGATGACAGCTTGGGGTCGGCGAGCAGGTCGTGAACATGGCGAAGTCGCGCGAGCAGTCGCTCGGTGGCGTCAAAGACCCGCTCGTCGGGCACGGGTACGCCGATCAGCCGCTCGAGCATCGGCCGACCCAGACGCGACATCCGCTTGCCAAGTGGTCCGATCCGCTCGACCCACCAGCGCGCTGCCTCAGGAAGGGCGAGGAGTCGCAGCGTCTCGCCGGTCGGCGCAGCGTCGACGATGATGACGTCGTAGATCCCCTGATCGTGGTGGTCCGCGATCCACAGCAGGCTGCCCAGCTCGTCCATGCCCGGCAGGATCGTCATCTCCTCGGCCATCACTTCGTCGAGGGCACGCCAGCTGAAGAGGTCGGCGACGTAGGCCTGGATCGTGCCCCAGTACTTCTCGATGTTCGAGAAGACCTCGGGCTCGTGACCCCACAGGTTGTCGGCGAGCTTGGTGGGCTCTGAGCCGATCTCCGCATCGAAGGCGTCACCCAGGCTGTGGGCCATGTCCGTCGACACGACGATCGTCCGGTAGCCGCGCTCGGCGCACAGGAGGGCCGTCGCGGCGGCGACACTCGTCTTGCCGACCCCGCCCTTGCCGGTGTAGAGAAGAATCCGCGCCATCGATCGGGCCTCCGCGAACACTGCGGAGCGAGTGTACGGTTGCCGCGCATACGGCCGAGCCGGTTTCGCGCGGTGTACCCTGCCCTGCCCCGACAGACCTGTCCTCAGGTGGCAGGCTTCGGGCTGGAGCGAAGGGCGTGAGGATGGCCGGGAGATCAGCCCCCGCGACCGACAAGGCGACCGACAAGGCAGCGGCCGACAGGGCCAAGGCAGCCGCCGACAGGGCCAAGGCAGCCAAGTCCAGGAAGATCGAGAGCGTCGCGGCGCCGGAACGGCTGGTGGTCGCAAAGCCTCCCGCCAGGCCGGATTACCCGCGCTACCGCGTCGATCCCGGCAAGCCGATCCGGACGGCGGACATCGATCCCGACGAATCGGAGGGCTACCAGGGCAAGGCGGATGTAACCGAGCAGCTGGCCCTCCATCGAAATCGCATCGGCGACCTGCAGACCCGGCTCTACGCGGAGCATGACCGCGCGCTCCTGATCGTATTGCAGGCGATGGACACGGGCGGCAAGGACGGCACGATCAAGGGTGTCTTTCGTGGCGTGAACCCGCAGGGCTGCCAGGTCTACTCGTTCAAGGTGCCCAGCGCGGACGAGCTGGCACACGACTTCCTGTGGCGCTATCACAACCGCGCGCCGCAGGCGGGGATGATCACGATCTTCAACCGCTCGCATTACGAGGACGTCCTGATCGTCCGAGTCAAGAACCTCGTCCCCGAGGAGGAGTGGCGGCAGCGCTACGCGTCGATCAATGAGTTCGAGCGGATGCTGACGATCAACGACATCACCGTCATCAAGTTCTTCCTGCATATCTCACGCGACGAGCAGAAGCGTCGCCTCGAGAGCCGGCTCGCGAACCCGGACAAACGCTGGAAGTTTTCGTCGGGGGACTTGGGTGAGCGCCTCCTCTGGGACGACTACATGGCGGCCTTCGAGGAGGCGATCAACACATGCTCGACGGACCATGCGCCGTGGTACCTGGTCCCCGCCAACAAGAAGTGGTACCGGAACCTGGTCATCGCTCGTACGATCGCGGACACGATGGAGGCGATGAATCCCCAGTACCCCCCCGCGGAGGAGGGGCTGGAGAAGATCACCGTCCCTGACTGACCAGGGTCTTCGCTGATCGTTCGGTCAGTCGCGGCTTCACCTCGGCCATCAGTCGCTCAAGCGTCTCGGTGTCGAAGGGCGCCGGAAGGTCGAAGTACACGTGACGGAAGCCGAGCTCCAGGTACGGCGCGAGCTTCTCGACGACCAGGTCCGCGGGCCCCAGGAGCGACTCGTCAGGTCCGTCCCAGCCGCGATTTTGTGCGCTCAGCTTCGCTGCTACCCGCCTGGCTTCTTCCACGCTGTCGCGGATGATCGGCGTTCCGCCCTGGAGGGTCCGCTCGATCTCCGACTCATCGCGGCCGAACTCCTCGCACCAAGCACTTCGTCCTTGCGCCGAACGTTCTTGCGAGCTGCCTGGACGACCCGCCTGCGGGCCACCTGATCAGGGGCGGCCGCCGCCGTGGCCGCGGTTGGCCTTGCCCTGTGCCTTTGCGGCGTCACGCTCCGTC
>JACDFU010000098.1 GCA_013815585.1 Chloroflexota bacterium | reverse complement strand
GGCGCACTCGGGGGTGGGCCCAGCCGAGGCGCAGCGCTCCCATCCCAGAGAAGACGCTGGCGCTTGACATCGCCAGGAGAGAGTCGATGGCCGATCGCTATGTCGCCACATCCCCCGCGGACCATACCCACATGTGCGGGCTTGGCGAAGCTGAACCAGATCGAGCCCTCCGTCAGATTTGCCGACTCGATGAACCAGTCCCGGTGCTCGGCGAGCGGACCGTCCGTGGCTGTTCCCGGATCCCACGTCACGCCTTGCAACTCAGCCGAGACCCCTACATGCGTTTCACAGCCATCCGTAATCCAGTGGAGATCGCGCGTACCCGTATTGCGCACCTCGGTGGTCGCCCACGTGGGCTGCCCGGCAGGCATCGGGTTCCGATCGAGGTCGATCCGCAACTGGATTCCCGCCTTTTCGACCACCGCCTCCAGCGGGAGCTCAGTCGGAGGCGTCGGTCCGGAGCTCGTTAGCGCCTCCGGTGATCGGTCCGTCGGCAAGGGCGACGACTCCGTGCGAAGCGGCGCGGGCAACGCGCGGGTGGGGGGATCCGGGTCTGGTCGAGGCGTCGAGACGACCTTTCCCTCTACCTTTCGCCCGCCGGTGCCGAACAGGGAGGTTTCTCCGTCGACGACAACGCAGATGGGGTTGATCAATGACCCCACCCGTGTGCCGACATCCCCCCGGAAGTCGATCACCCAGGCAGGCGAGTCGGTCTGGATCTCCGGCTCCATTCCGGTCAGCGATACGTAGTCAGGCGCCTCCCGAGCGGATGGGATGAGCGCCATGCCGACGATCTTGGCCTGGGTAGCTGGATCGCCGGCCCAGCACATCCGCAGGACATCCGCCACTTCAGCGCTCGGATTCCGAAGGGATATTGGCTCGAGCGACCCATCCACGGGTGGCTTGGTCGGCACGCCTTCGGTGGCAGCCGCTATCGCAGGTGAGGAGGTCGCGGCTGCAGTACCAGAGGCCACGGAGCTGGCGATCTCCGTCGCGGCTGGCATTGCGCCACGATCCGGTGGCACCGCCGTTCCCCGGACGACGATCGCAACGAACACTGCTCCGACGAGAAGCGTCGTGACCGCCGCCGCAAGCGACAGCCACGAATGAGCGCGGTTACCGCGGGAGGGAGCGCGCCGCACCTCGGTCCGGATGGCTTCCTCCAGCCCGGGCGGGATGGCGAGCGCTCGGCCGCGCATGAACGCCCGCACGGCCTCCTCCGTCGACTGGGAATCTGGTAGCCGCGTCATCAGCCTTGTTCCTCCAGCGCCGGGCGCATCGCCGCAAGGGCAGCGGCCAGGCGAGACTTGGCGGTTCCGACGGGAACCTGTAGCTCAGCTGCCACCCCGGCGATCGAGAGATCCGCCACGTAGTGCAGTGCGAGCACGATGCGCTGGTCTGCCGACAAGGCTTCAAACGCCTGCTCGAGCGCGGCACGCGTTTCGGAGCCGAGCCGGAAATCGTCCGAGAGTCCGCTCCTCTGCCAATGCATGTCTGCCTGGGCCTTCACTTGTGCCTGGTGCCGCCGTCTGCTCCGAAGGGTCATTCGACAGCGGTTGATGACGATCCGGCGGAGCCAGGCCTCGAATCGGTCGACTTCCCGAAGCGAGCGGAGGCCGCGCCAGGCGTCAATGAAGGCGTCCTGGACGACATCGGCGGCGTCCGCGGGCCCGACGATTGCGGCAGCGAGGCGGTAGGCGCCATCGGCGTGCTGGCTGACCAGCCTGTCGAAGGCGTCCGCGTCTCCCTCGCGAGCAACGCGGACATCGTCGGCCAGTTCCAAGATCACCACTATCCACACTGATGCCGGATTGGCCAAGCACTGTTCGAGGGGCTACGGAGCCTGCGGTCTTGCGCCTCAACGGTCGGGCAGCGGAAGAAGATCGGGAACAGGCTTTCCGGTCCAGTCCTGGAGATAGACGAAGCCGGTCCCTTCCGTCTCGGCCTCGGCCACGACGAGCCAGCGCCTCTGGTCGACCTGAGGGATGAGCTTGCCGCCTTCATCGAAGGCGTTCGGGCAGCAGCGCCAGAATCCGTGATACACGATGACCCATACCTTGGCCGTCTCGGCCGGCTCCGCCACCTGCTGCGTCGGACGCATCGATGTCTTCACAGCGCCGAGCGTCGTCAGCCAGATTCGCGCTTGCTCCACCCGCGCCCCCGCCTGGTCCCCGATTCGGAAGGCCGTGTCGCAGGAGATGGCAGTTGTAGGCCAATCGCCCTCTGAGCATGACGAGGCAGGCGCGCGGCCCAGATCACTCCCTCTGTTCGTGATCGGAGGTCGGGCCAGCAGCACGACCGCGCCGATCAGCACAAGAACCACGAGGAGGCCCGCGAGCGGGACGACGGATGCAGTGCGGGCTCGCGCCCGGCGAGCGATCTCGCGATGATCCGCAGCGGTTCTCACGACCACCTCATCGGTATACGCCAAGAGCCTCAGTCGCACCTGGCGCTCGTTAGGGTCTCGGTCGTCAGTCATCTCGAAGTTTCCTTCGCAGGCGCTTGTGGAGCCGGCTGAGGCGCATGCGGATTGCGGGCGGCGAGCTGTGGAGCAGGACACCGATCTCCTCTGACGAGAGTCCGCCGACGTGCCGGAGCGCCAGCAGGCGCCGATCGTCCGACGGGAGCGCCCGTAGGGCCGCCTGGAGATCCAGGTTCCTGGGATCGGCCTCCACCGAGGCCTCTGATGATCGATGCGGGAGCAGGCGGCGGACGCGCTCCCTCCGAACCTGCTGGACGGGCTTCGTTTGCCGCAATCGCCAGGATCCATGCCCGAAGACGAGTCGGATCGCGAAGCGTCCTCAGACGCCGCCACGCCTGGGTCCACGTCGCTTGCGTGGCATCCTCGGCCGCGTCGCGGGTCCCGCAGACGAGGAAGCACACGCGCATAACATCCGCGTGATATGCGGAAACGATCCGCGTGAATACCGTCTCGTCTCCTTCGCGCGCCAGTGCGAGTTGTGCGAGAGCATCGTCTGGGCCCACCGCGTCCATGCTCCTCAGATGCGTCAAGGCTCCCGATTGCAACTCGCCGAGGAGTTAGTTGTCGGTAGCGGCCAGCAGCGCAAACGAAATCAACTCGGACCGCACTCACCCGGTTTGGCGCCGGTCCGACGTCTATTCATCGTGGACCAACGCAGCGGGGGTTGAGTGCAGCCGGCCGAGCTAGCCGCCGACCTCCGTGCGCATCGGCCGGGCGCCGTCGGCGACCTGCTCGCGCAGTTTGGCCGGGAGATTCAAGGTGTGGCGTACCTGATCCTGCGCAACCACCAGGACGCCGAGGAGATCGTGATCGACACACTGCTCACTGCGTGGAAGCGCTCAGGGGATCTTCGTGACGACACCGCACTCCGCGCCTGGCTGCATCGAATCGCGACCCGGCACGCTCTGTCCCGCCGTCGTCGTCAGCGTCCCGTCCAGTCCCTGGATCCGTCCGTTTCTGCTCCGGCGGCTCCTGGATCTCAGCCTTCTCTTGACCGCCTGATCGTGGCAGAAGCGATGAGCGGCCTGCCGCCGCAGATCCGAGCCGCCGTCGCGCTCCACCACTACGCCGGGCTGACCGTCCCCGAGGTCGCCGAGGCCATGGGCAAGAGCCAGAACACGGTGAAATCCCAGTTGCGCATTGGCCTCGCACGCCTTCGTACCGCTTTGGCCGAGCCCGCATCGACTCCCACGCCGGAAAGAACCGGGACTGATGCACGACGAGCTTGACGGGCGTGTCCGCGCCGCGCTCCATGCCGATGTGGCTCAGTTGCCTTTCAGGGTGACTGAGCAGAGGGTGGCAGGTCGTCTCAGTCGGGCCGAGGGTCGACCGTGGCGAGCCCTCGCTCCTGCGGCGCTTGCAGCGGCCGTGCTCATGGTTGTGGTGCTGGGCATGGCTCAAGACCCGAATCTCGGGGTAGCTTCTCCGGCTCCTGCAGCCACCGACGCGCTGACGTCGTCGCAGCTACCCATCAGCGGATCGCCGTCGGCCGGCGCGACGGTCGTGCCGACGGAGTCCCTCGTTCGCGAAACCGTGGAGGACTTCACCTTCGATCGGCCGGCCTCCTGGTACCTCGTCCGACCAGAGCCAGCCTTGAGGGCGGGAGTGTTCCAGTGGCTCACGTCAGTTCCTCTGGCCGAGGGGTGCGCGAGAAGCACCGAGGGCGGAGCTTTCCCCAGTCCCGCGTGCCTCCCCAACAGCGAACTTCCGGAAGGCGGCGTCGTCCTTGCCTTCGGCGGAGGAGGCCGATACCCATCAAGCCTCCCGGCCACGCCCCTGCCCATCGAAACGGGCGCCTCAGCGTCCTGTTCGGCGCTTGGCGGTAAGGAGTTTCGGTCGACGATCCGGGCCACCCAGATTGTCGCCTGCGCGCGCGGGGAGGGCGCCGAGCAGGCGGTCCGCTCGCTCATCGCGTCGATCGAGCTGGTGCCACCCCCGTCTCCATCGGCATCACCCAAGGTCGACCTCACGGGCTTCGCGCCACCGCAGGAGTTGATCGAGGCGATGGCCGAAGTCGGGCATGAGCTCTCCCCGCCGACCGCGGCGGATCTCGATATGGTCCGAATCGCGCCGCAGGACGCCGAGCAGATTGCGCTGGCTGGCCGCAGCCCATCATGCGACCTCGGCGACGTGCGACCACGCTGGACGGACGTTGGATTCGTCTATCTCGGTCGGTTCCGCGGCTTGTATGCTCCGGCCAGTGGCGGTGGAACTCCGCCTCCGCCAACCCTGTCGTATGTGGTCCAGTTGTTCGCCCCTCCCGGCGCCGGCGTTCCCGGCTGCCGCACCGGATTGACCAGTGTCGACGCCAGAACGGGCGAGAGAGGTGGTGATTACAGCCCCTGTGTTGGACCGCTGTGCGGCCGCAGGGCGACCGACAGCAGCCCGTCGCTGCTGCCTGAGAACGCCGAGCCGGCCGTGTACATCAGCGAGGGGGAGATCAACCGCATCAGTCGCCGGCTCGTGGATCGATTGATGTCGTTCTACGAGTCCCGCACCCCTGGTCTCGCCGAAATCTTCACGGAGGCCGGCCTGCGCCAGGCACTGGACCGCGACGAATGGCTGGGGCGGGTCAGGGATGGAGAGGTCCGGCTCGAGCGAGAGTACGAGGTCATCTTCGACTCGGAAGGCTTCACGCGCTACCTGTCCGATGGAACGCCGGTACGAACAAGGCTGGCTATTCTCGTAGAGCTCGCTCCCGGAGCCATGGTGGTCGACGCCCGGACGGGCCAGATCCTGGAGGAAGCGGACGAGCGCGAGCGCGTGGTTTTCAACGTCGAGCTCGTCCGTGAAGCGGTGGGTGAACCCTGGCTGGTTGATGCCTGGCTTCCGCCCGAGGAATGGCCAGTGACCGATGTCCCGGACGGACCGACAACGACGGGACCGACCTGCGAATGGTCGCTCGACTCGCCCCCAGCCGAGGAACCCTGGACTTTCGACTATCCCGGGCGGCCGTGGTGCCACGTCGACGGCTACCAACTCTCCGTTGAGAGGATGAACCTCCACCGCGGGCCGGCCCACTGTGGTTGGGAGTCCTCGGCATCACTCGACGTGGGCGACCCACTCGGCGCCGAGATCGATCCGTTCCGAGGCCTGCGAGAGTACGTGCGGGACCCGCGGGGGATCTTCGTCGACCGAGTGGTCAGGCCATACGACGGCGGTGCACAACTGCCCTCTGATGCGGTGGACACCGGGTATCGCAACGGCCGCCTCCAGCTCTGGGTCAGCCCCAGCGACGCGGGAAACGCCATCTACATCCTCAATGGCGATGTCGTGGAGCTCTGGCCACGGACGCCCGAGCCGATCGCCTGCCGGTAGCCGGAGAAGAAGAACAACCGAACCTCACTGCCCGTCCATGCATCTAAGTGGTGGCGTGCGCGCGAGGGAGGTCGATGGAACTGGATCTCGTCGAGCGGGCCCGGGCCGGTGACGTCGAGGCATTCACCAGCCTCATGGAGAACAGGTTCGAGCAGATGTTCCGCACGGCGATGGCAATCCTCGGCAACGAAGCGGACGCCCGCGATGCGACACAGGAGGCGGTGACGGCGATGTGGCAAGGGCTCCCCGGCCTGCGCCAGCCCGCGAGCTTCGATGGGTGGAGCCGCCGCATCATCCTGAATGCCTGCCGCATGCGACTTCGCCGCCGCAGAACCGCCGGGGGCAGAGAGATCTCCTTGGCCCTGTTCGGAGCCGGCCTGGCACCAGGAGGAAGTTCCTCACGTCCCGGGCCGTCCGACCAGATCGTTCACAAGGACCTTCTCGAGCGAGCCTTCGAACGCCTGAACGCGCACGAGCGCACGGTGCTGGTGCTCCATCACCTCGAAGACCGGCCTCTCAGCGACGTCTCGCTGCTGCTGGGAGTGCCAGTGGGCACGGTGAAGTCGCGGCTGCACGCCGCTCGCAAGTCGCTCGAGCGGGCGCTGGAGCGGGAGTCACGATGAGCTTCTCCGATGCGCAGCTTCGGGACATGCTCGAGCAGCGAGCAAAGCGGGCCCGCAGCCCCGACTTCGACGGCGTGATTGCGTCGGCCACCGCCGCCCGGCGTGGACGCCCGTGGACTGGCCCTCGTTTCCGGCCCGCGGCACCATCGGGGGCTCGAGTCTCTCTGTTGGCCACCTCGGCTGCCCTGGCCATGGGCCTGCTCCTGGTGGTCGCTTTGGGCATCAGCCTGCCGTCGAGCCGGCCGCCTGGTGACAGCTCCGTGGCTTCCGGGGTTCCTTCCACGTCACCAACAGCATCCGCAAGTGCCTCAGCAGCCGCGGACCTCGGCTTCGGAAGGCTCGCGGTCGAGCTGAAGTACACCAGGGATCCCCAGGATGCGATCTACCTCCACGGCGCCTACTCCTTCGTCGAGATTCGCGATCGCGCAGGCAGGATCGTTGCCGAGGCCGGGCCGGTTGGTTACAGCGGAGCGGAACGGCTCATCGAGCAGACGCTGCCCAGCGGCGACTATCAGATCGTCAGCTACGTCCGCCCGTGCGACGAATCGTGCGAGGATCTCGCCGAGCCCAGGGATCACTGCAGCGCTGACGTTGAGCTGGCCGCCGGTGAGGCCGTGCAGGCCGTAATCCGGCTTCGACCCACGAGACCATGCCTCGTGCGGATTCCCAGCCGGGAAAAGATCGCTCTGCTGCCTTCACCGTCGTCGTCCAGCGCGCCGGTGGACACCCCCCTGGTGGCCGGGACACCCGCCGAAGTCAGTGGCGGAGGGCTGATCGTTCGCATGGAACCTCGCCGATCGGCGGACGGCATCCGACCAGCCCTGCCCGAGTCGCTAGACGTAGTGGTCCTTAGCAGCACGGCCGGCGAGGCTGGCGGCACCTGGTATCGCATCGAGTACGTGCACGGGAGCTCTGAACCGATATTCGGGTGGGTGGAGGTGCCGTCGCCCAAGGGCGCAAGGCTGGTCCCAAGAGAGGTGTTCTGCGAGACGGAGCCCACAACGGTGCCTATGGTCGCCACAGTTCCGCCGCTTGATCAGCCGAGCTGCTTCGGCGGGACGGAGATCACTCTGGATTCCGTGCAAGTCCACCGACGGGTCGTCGAAAAGCGGTTTCGCGGAACGCCCCGCTGGCTGGCTGAAACGTCGGACCTGTGGCTCTACGGCACGGGTGGTCAGGGAGGGGAAACGTTGGCACTCAATGCCCACGTTCGGCCAGACTCGGGCGTCACTCTGGAGCCGGGTGGCACGTACGCGATCACCGGCCGCTTCGGTCACTTCGACTCCAAGAACTGCCGGCGACAGCCGGTCGCCCTCCGGTCGGGCCAGCAGACGCCGGCCGAGTCGGTCCTCTGGTGCAGCCAGCAGTTCGTGGTCACCGCTGCCAGGCCGATCAGCAGGCGCACCGACGTCGCCATCGACGGTGACTTCATCCTGACCCTGACGGCGGGCCGCACGCGGTACGGGGCGAATGAGCCGATCGAGATCTCGGCAACACTGGAGTACACCGGCTCCCGAAATCGGGTTGAGATCTGGGGCTCCGGTAGCGGCGTGGTTCACTTCAGCCTGGACGAGGTGGAGGGCAACCGAGACATGCGGGGCGCCTATAGGACCAGCTGCCAGGCGTATGAGCTCCGACGCAACGTGCCCGTCTCGGTGCCCTTCAGTAAAAGTGGCGGCTTTAGTGCGGGCGATCCTCAGGCCAACTTCTGGCGCCAGTATTTGGAGGATCCGGCTCTCCGCTTGCCGGCCGGTCGCTGGGATATCCGCGCCGCTGCAGAGTTCGACGTCGGGAACGACTGCAGCGCTCGCCCCGGGCCTGAACTGACCACTACGGTCCGCGTCATCGTGGAGGAGTAGCTGAAGCCAGACCGGCAGGTGCAACGATTCGGCCGACCCAGGCGTCCGAATGTGCGAACCGACTGAACGCGTGCACCAGCGCGGCACGAATAGACGGAGGGCGACCAGGCATGCTGACGGGAAGACTGGCCGCGCCAAGCGGCGTCCTGACAGGGCGAGTGGGCTTAGCTCTACCTCGCCTGTTCCTCTGCGCTGCGATCGCGGGTCTGGGCCTTTTCGCCGCCATGCCGGCCTCGGCGGAGCCGGCCTGCAGGGATGCGATGCCCGACGAGGCTGCTGACGCGCGGGGAAGCACCTTCATCGGAACCGTGATCAACATCCGAGTCATTCAGCGTGAGTACACCGCGAGGTTGATCAGCTTCGACGTCGAGCGGGTGTATGCCGGCGGTTCCGTGAGAGCAATGCCCGGCATCGGCCTTCCGCGTCAGGAGCTCGCAGCTGGGAAGTCAGCCACGTTGTACGCCAACCCATGCGACGGCATACGCGGCCTCCGAGTCGGCGATTCTGCCCTCGTGAGCACGGCGGACCTCGACGATCCCCAGACGTGGACCTCGGCGGTCTGGCGCCTCTCCGATGGCCGCGCCAAGCTCATTCGGATGGCGGAGGCACTGGGTGACGTCCGACTCGAGGAGGCCGATACCGTCGAACGAGCCCTGGCGCTGGTGGCCCCGGGCGCGCTTTCGATGCCCGACACGTCTACCGCAGCCAGGACGGAACCACGGGCCCGCCTGCGCATCTAGCTACGCGGCATCCGCCGAGTAAGCCATTTGCCGAGCCGTGATCGTGCGCCCGTCAGTCCTTCAGGTGATCGGCCTGCTCGCCATCGCAGCCGCTGCATGTGCGCCTCAGGTGGTTACGCCCACAGCCTCGCCGTCCGCGGTCAGCTCTGCTGACGCACCCGTAGGGAGTCCCCGGGCTTCGACGACTGCCTCGGCGGCCACAGGAACGCTGGTCGTCAACCACGCCAGCCGGGACCGCGCCGTGTTCATCGAGGGCGCCCGGTCGTTCGTCCTTGTGCGCAACGCCGACAAGGAGGTCGTCGCTGAGCGCGGCCTCGATTACGGAGATAACGAGCGGGCGCTCATCAGCGAGTTACCGGCCGCGAGCTACGAAATCGTCAGCTACCTGCAGGGATGTAGCGGCTCCTGCCAATCGCTCGACCCACCGACCGAACGCTGTGCGCGCACGGTTAGCGTCCGGCCTGCCGAACGGACCCGCGTCAAGGTCACTGCCCAGGGCGACCGGCCCTGCCGGATCAAGGTGATCATCCCCTGGTCACAGGTCAGGGTGAACTGCGGCGAACTGAGGCGCCCCGGGTGCCTCGTGGCGGCAAAGCGCCTGCGCAAGCTGTTCGACACCCGCAACGATCACAAGTCGGTCGCGGCCGTCGCAGTTCGCCGCGGCGGATACACGGTGACCTTCGACGACGGGACGGCAATCAGTGGCGACGCTGCACGTAGCGAGGTCTAGCCGGTCGGTTCCTCAAGCCGCTCCGCTACGCGGATGGTGACGCGTCCCGCGCCATTGGGCGGGACCACGACCCGCTTCCGACCCACCAGACCCCAGTCGTCCCCACATTCGCAGACAGCTCCACCCAGTAGCCTATCGCCGGCATTTGTTCTGAACCGGCTGCCCAGCGCTAGCCGCCGGCCGGGGTTGCCACGACGATCGTGACGCGTCCCACGCCATTTGGGGGGACCACGACCCGCTTCCGGCCCACCACGCGCCAGTCTTCCCCCGCTTGCGCCGACAGTTCCACCCAGTAGCCCATCGCCGGAACGTTCTCGAAGCGACACCTGCCATCGATAGCAGTTCCGTAGCCGATGTCGCCGCTACCCCAGGCGCCAGGGATATCTGGTTTGGGGTCGCACGAGAGACCTTCAATCGGCTTGCCGTCCTTGTCCACCGCCCGAACCACGAGCACGCCGGTGTCGCCAATCCACTTGACCGACCTGTGGGCTTCGACGTGAACCGAAAGTGCCCGACGTTCTCGTTCCCTCGCTGCGCGAGTCGGAGATGCGCGGCCTCCTCTCCGCGGCATCGACGTCTCGTCAGTCTCTGCGTGACCAGGCGCTCGTTTCGCTGCTGCTGGACACGGGGATCCGGCTTAGTGAGCTGACTGCGCTCCGCGTTCGCGACGTCGATCTCGTCGAAGG
>JACDFU010000097.1 GCA_013815585.1 Chloroflexota bacterium | reverse complement strand
ACGCTGCGCGACCTGCTGGCGGCCTGCGGGCCTGAGCGCCGGGCGGCCGTGGCGCGCGAGTTGACGAAGCTGCATGAAGAGGTCTGGCGAGGCAGCCTCAGCCACCTGGCGCGGAAGGCCGAGATGCAGCCGCCGCGCGGGGAGGTGACGATCGTGGTGCAGGGGAGGAGCCCGCACGGCCCCGATGATGCGGTCGCCGCTGAGTCAAAACGGCCGGACTTGGAGGAGGGCCGGCGGCGAGTAACCGAGCTGATGGCGGCCGGACACCCCCGCAGCGCTGCGGCACGGATGGTTGCCGCCGAGACGGGCCTGCCCCGCCGCGAGCTGTTCCGGAGCGAGCCGAACGGCCTCTAGCTGCTCCGATACGATGCCCGCCATGTCCAGCCAGTCTGCCGCCTCCATCGACCACCCTGCTGCCCACGGGCCAGCCGGCCCTGCCGCCTCCCCCACAGGCCCGGGCGGCGGCGTTCCCGTCCTCGGTGCCATGACCATTCTGGGTCGGGTGGTCCTCCTGATCACTGTCGTGGTCAGCGTCCTGGCCATCGCGATGGAGTACCTGCTCCACATCGAAGGAACGCCGGTCTTCCTCGTGAGCGCACTGGCCATCCTGGGCCTGGCCTACGTAATAGGCATTTCGACCGAGCGCCTGGGTGCCCTCACCGGTCCGCAGGTTGGGGGCATCCTCAATGCCACCTTCGGCAACATCGCCGAGCTGATCATTGCCTTCTTCGCCCTGACCGCCGGGGAGCTCGCGATCGTGAAGGCCTCGATCACCGGCTCGATTATCGGCAATCTCCTGCTCGTCCTGGGCGCGAGCCTTCTCTTCGGCGGCCTCCGCAACGGACTACAGAAGTTCAACAGCCGCATCGCGGGGCTGGATGCGACCCTGCTCGTGCTGGCCGTCATCGGGCTCTTCATCCCGGCGGTCTTTGCCGCCAGCGGGCCCGAGCGCACGACCGACCCCGGCCACCTCGAGGAGAGCGTGGTCGTCTCGATCGTGCTCTTTGCGCTCTATTTCGTGAATCTGGCCTACCGGTTCCGTCATCCAGCGGAGGTGCTGGGCGGTCAGGAGCCAGAGGGTCACGCGGGGCCGGCCTGGTCCGCGCGGGTGGCGCTGCTCGTGTTGGGCGGGACGGCGGCGCTTCTGGCGGTGCTCTCGGAGATCCTCGTCGGGGCGATCGACCCGTTCATCGAATCGTTCAACCTGACGCCGTTCTTCGTCGGCGTGATCCTCATCCCGACGATCGGCAACCTGGCCGAGCACCTGGTGGCGGTTCAGCTGGCGATCAAGAACCGGGTCGACTTCGCCATGGCGGTCGCGATCGGATCCAGCCTCCAGGTCGCGCTGTTCGTCGCGCCGATCCTCGTCTTCCTCGGCCTGATCGTCGGCCAGCCGATGGATCTGGTCTTCGCGCCGCTGGAGGTGGCGGCGGTGGCCGTAGCAGCCGGTATCGCGGCGTTGATCGCACTCGACGGCGAGTCGAACTGGCTGGAGGGCTCCCTGCTCCTGGGCGTCTACGCCATTCTCGCGGTGAGCTTCTTCTACCTCGCCTGATCCCGCCAGGGCCGCTCGCTGAAGACGTCAGTCAGCCACCGGCCGAACGGTCCGGGAATGCGCTGGTCGGGGTAGTCGCGCACGAGGCTGCTGAGTTGCCGGTGCGCCTCGGCGGTGAGCTCGTCGACGCTCGCGTGGCTTGCTCTCCGGCCCGCTGCCGCGATCGGTTGGCCGACCCGGACGCGGATGGGCTTGCCGAACCGTAGCCAGCGCGTGCCGTTGACCGCGACCGGGACGAGTGGGACGCCCGCCCTGTGGGAGGTCCTCCCGGCCTTCGAGTCGGGGACGGACGTATGCCCGCAGCACAGTCCAGACGAGAGCCCGGACGAGGTGATACCGAATCGTCCTCCGCCACGGAGCAACGTGATCAGTTACCGCTCGATCGGCCTTTGGCGCCATGGTTCGCCGAGGATAGACTCGTCTTCCCGCATCGAGTGCTGTTGCCGATGACGTATTGGTCCGACCTTGACGAGCTCCCCACGTGACCCGCCCGCGTTGGTTCGGCTTGCTCCTGGCTGCGCTGTCGTCGCTGGGTGCGTGTCCCCAGGCGTGGGCGCTCCAGGACGACCCGGCGGCAACAGGGGCGAGAAGACGCTCGAACCTGATGGCGTTGCGGTCTCTTCGGCGCAACCCGCAAGCCGCCCAACGGGCCGGACCGAGAATGCCGAGGTCGTGCGGGTCGCCGATGGCGACACCATCGTGGTGGAGATCGGTTCCGTTGAGGCTCGGGTGCGCTACATCGGCATTGATACCCCCGAGACCGACATTGCCGATGCGCCCAACGAGTGGATGGCGGCGGACGCCGCCAGGGCGAACAGCGATCTGGTCAACGCGCGGCAGGTGGTTCTGGAGATGGATGTCTCACAGACCGACCGCTTCGGCCGCCTCCTCCGCTACGTTTGGGTGCGTGAGGGTGGCGAGTGGACGATGGTGAACCGCGAGCTGCTCAGGCTTGGGTTCGCGCGAGTCACCACGTACCCGCCAGACGTCAAATACGCGAACGTCTTTCGGAAGGCCGAGGCATGGGCGCGGAAGAAGGAGCGCGGGCCGTGGAGCGCCCCGACCCAAGAGGTCGTGCCAAACACCATGCCGCTGCCGCTCGTTCCCCAGTCCCAGCCTGAGCAGCCTCGGACTGGGTGCGACCGCTCGTACCCCGATGTGTGCATCCCCCCTTCGCCCCCGGACCTGAACTGTGGCGAAATTGCTGACAGGCGCTTTGCGGTTCGGCCCCCCGATCCACATGGCTTCGACGGCAACTTCGACGGCATCAGCTGGCCGACTGGTGGTGACCTTCACCAACCTGGTGTCCGGCGCGACGCTCACGCTTAACATCTCCGGCCCAAGCCATCGGCGAAATGCAGGGACACCTTGTGCCACTCTGCCCGCTGTTGGCCTGAGTCCCACTTTGGCTAACCCATGAGAGGCCCCGACGCCCTGGCCCGAGCTGCCGCCCGTCGGTGTACGGACTCTCCGAGTACGTACACCGAGCATCGGACCGGTAGGTCGATCCGTAGCTCTCCGGATGTGGCGGAGACAAGCCCGCCCCGATGATCGCCGGGTAGAGAGGGACGGGACGGCCCCCGGTGCTGGGGGGAACTGCGACAGAGACCGTCCCTCTCACCTCTCTCACCGGCTACCAGCGACGCTACCACCGCTAGGCCCGATTCCCCCTCGGCTCGGGCTCCTCTTCCTGCCACTCCGAGAAATGCCCAGGCCGTCAGCCGCCTGGCGCCCGAACCTCGACCGGAAACTCCATGGCGCACTGCCAGTCCTCCATCCGAACACGCCATACGCCGAACTCACGGAGATTTAGTTGACCAGTCCCCGTCCCCTCTTGGCCGTAGCCCACTCCCCAGCTGCCTTCGTCCACGACTTGACCGTCTGGTGGCGTGATGTGGACCCGTACCGTCCCCCGCCAGCCGGAGGTACGCCTCCAGCTCAACTGCGCCCCCCGTTCGGAACGTGGTTGCCACAGCAGCACGAACGGCGGTCCTTCCAGGCGTTGCCCGGTGCTGTCGTCCGTCAGCTCCAGAGTGCAGTTTCCCTCTCGCACCACGCCGCCGCCGCCAGGAACGAGGCCACAGCCGGTCACAATCGTGGCCACCAACAGGACTGCCCACCCGGTGGACCGCAAGGGGCGGTGACGCCTCATCCAGGCATCCTACGCCCGGTTGCCGTGCGGCTCGGGCTCCTCCTCCTGCCACTCCCGCAGGAGGCCGGCCAGGTCGCGTAGGGCCTTCTCCTCGGTCATGCCGATGGACTCCACGAGCTGATGCCGGGTCCGCTTCACCGGCCGATAGTCGCCCGTGCTGACGTACCAGCGCCGCTCCTCGGTGCGGTAGACGGGCCGATGAGCGGTCCTGCCGTCCGGGAGGGCGTCGAACACTTCACTCCATGCGTCCTCAGGTTCGCTCACTTCAGGCAGGCTGGCTGAGACTGAGGGCGGTTACAGTGCCCGCGAAGTTCGCTTGAACGATTCGCGTTACGCGAGCCCCTTACTAAATGGCTGGGCCTTGCCTTCCCTGCCGACGGCTGACAGGAGCTCCCAAAATGCGCAGAAAGCACGCATCAGCTGCTCTGCTCGTTGTCGTACTCGCCGCGGTGGCCTGCCAGTCGGCACCCATCCTCCCGGGGCCACCGAGAACGATTGGCGCGGGCTCGATATCACCTTTGCCCAAGAGCCCGTGAGTGCTCTTGCGGCCATCAGTCCAGACCAGGCTGTGGCAGCCCTGCGTGCCAAGGGCGTCGCCATCCCTCGGCCGCCCGATGAGATGGCGAACGGCAAGGCGAGTTGCACCACCGATGAACAGTGCTTCGGCCTCGGCCTCGGGCCGGGACCGAAATCCGTGTGGCTCCTCGAGTGGACTAGGGACCACCCGGCCGCTGAGTGGGGACAGTTTGTGGTCGATGCGATGACGGGCGAAGTGCTTTACGGCCGCGGAGGTCCCTAGCGGAGGGCTGTACCGGCTCGACGCCGGACAAGTGGCGCGGCAGTTCAGTCGGTGACGGGGTACTTCCGCTCCCCGTCGACGGGCGCAGCTTCACCTTGCTCGCGGTCAGCGCCCTGCCGATCACCGCCGGCCGGCGTGGGCCACCAGAGCCAGGAAACCGCCCGTCAAGCTGCTGTAAACGCCGTGATGAGGCTCGGCCGTTAACGTGGTCCTGGCAGGTGAGCGTGGATGGGCCGTCCAGCAGCCTGCAGACGACACCCGCCGGTTCGATCCGCCGTCCCGCCGCCAACGCGAGACCGAGCGCCCTTTTGCGCCGGTCCGGGAGGTAACGAGATGAACCGAGTCCTGCTTACCGGGCGCCTCACCCGCGACCCGGAGCTTCGAACGCTCGCCAGCGGAAAGTCTGTCACGCAGTTCAGCGTGGCCACCAACGACTACCGCGGCGGCACGGAAAAAGCTGAGTACCACAACATCGTGACCTGGGATCGGCTGGCCGAGATCTGCGGGCAGTACCTGGGAAAGGGCCAACTGGTCGCGATCGAGGGCCGAATCCAGACGCGGCAGTGGGAGGACGACAAGAAGATCCGCCACTGGAAGACGGAGGTGGTGGCGGGCTCCGTCGAGATGCTCTCAGGCCGACGCAAGAAGGACTACGCGGCCGAGTCAGCTGCCGAAGCGCTCGAAGCCCAGGCGGAGGCCATGGGCGTCGCCGTCGAGTCGAGCAATGGCTTCACCAGCGCCTCCGACCTCGAAGGGGACGCCGAGGACGAAGAAGAGGAGGTCGCCGCCGTCGCCTGACACTTCCCTCCCTCCGGGGCGGGCGCGGTTCCCCTCCCGCGCCCGCCCTTCCTCAACCAATCGCGGCGTCCGTGCGGCGGCTGCGCCGGCGAGCGGCTCGAGTTGCAGCTGGCTGAGCTGCGTGAGCCTCGTCGAAGCCCGGGACTCCAGCGCCGAAGAGATCGCAGAACAGCTTCACGAGCTCGGGGTCGAACTGCGTTCCAGCGTGCCGGCGCAGCTCGGCGACCGCCCGGGCGTGGCCGATCGCCGCCTTGTATGGTCGGTCGTGCATCATCGCGTCGTAGGCGTCCGCGACCGCCACGATCCGGGCACCGAGCGGAATGTCCTGCCCGCGCAGGCCGTAGGGGTAGCCGTGGCCCCCGAAACGCTCGTGGTGGTGCAGGATGATCGGCGCGGCGTCGCGCAGTGCCCCGGCCTGCTCGAGGATGAGCTGGCCGATGCGCGGGTGCTGGACGACGCTCTGCCACTCGACAGTCGTAAGGGGCGCGGGCTTTTCGAGGATCTCCTCGGGGATGGCTACCTTGCCGACGTCGTGGAGGAGGCTCGCCACGCGGATTCGGTCGATCTCGGCCTCGGGCAGGGCCAGCTGCTCGGCCATCCTGGAGGCCACCTCCGCCAGCATCTTGGACGGCCGGCCGCGGTAGTGGGGGAGGGGCTCGACAACCCCCTCGATCACTCGCTGGGCGGCCTCCCGAGCGACACGGCCGATCGCGACTGCGCGCGCGCGGCCCTCGACGCTCACCGGTGCGCGCGGCACTCGCGAGTCCTCGTCGGGCTCGGCGAAGATGTAGGTCTGGTTGCGGCCCAGGTTCTTGGCGCTACACATGGCGGCGTCGGCATCGCGCACGATGGTGTCGAAGCGGACCTGCTTGCCGGGGCCGCCTGCGACGCCGATCGAGATCGTGACCCCGATCTCCTGGCGACCGTCGATCCTGACCTTCTCGCGCATGACGAGCAGGCGCAGCTTCTCCGCCAGGCGGGAGGCTTCCTCGACGTCCGTCTCGGGGAGCAGCAGCATGAACTCCTCGCCCCCATAGCGACCCGCGGTATCGGTGGCCCGGATGTTCTGGCGAAGGAGGGTTGCCACGCGGCGGAGGACGAGGTCGCCAGCCTTGTGTCCATAGGTGTCGTTGACGGACTTGAAGTGGTCGATGTCGACCAAGGCAACCGAAAGGGGTCGGCCATACCGATTGGCGCGCTCGACCTCGTTGAAGACCTCGGGCAGCAGCACCTGTCGGTTCGCGACCCCGGTGAGCTCGTCGGTGGTGGCGGCACTATGCGTGTCGGAGAGCGCCGCGCCAAGCGTGTTGATAGCGACCACCAGCTGCCGCTCGAGTCGTTCGCGTGGCTCCTTCAGGCGGAGGCCGTACTCACCGGTTGCCATCCGCTCCGCGGCCACGGCGAGTCGTCGGAGTCGGAAGGCGATCCAGATCGAGGCCAGAAGAGCGGCGAGGCCGGCGCCGACGAGGCCACTGAGCAGGTTTTCCAGGATGAGGCGCTCAGTCTCCCCGGGCAGCCCTAGCGCGGCCTGGATTGCCGGCACGAAAGCGACCCGAACGGCGATCGCTGCCGGAGCAAGCAGGCCCATGATGCGGAGAAGGAGAACCACCGTTCCCTCGTGGAAGACGGCCGCGTGACGGCGGCCCGGACCTAGCGTGGGAAAGGCGGCTCCCCACCACGGCTAGCCTACGGAGAGAGGGGACTGAAGCGGATCAGCCGAAGGTACGGGCTTCCTCCGGCGATCGGATGCCAGCCAACCCTCCACCGCCGCGAAGGTCGGTTTGATCCGCCTCGCCGCCGGCACCGGGCCAGTCTCCAGGAGTGGCTCATCCTCGTCGCGCGCCGCCGACCCGGAGCTGTCCAGTGCCTCCGGCGTCTTGAGGCCGTTGCCCGTGAGGAGCGCCACGACCTCGTCGTCGGCCCGGATCAGTCCATTCGCCCGCGCCTGGGCAAGGGCCGCGATGGTGCAGCCACCTGCCGTCTCGGTGAAGATGCCTTCGTTCTCCGCGGTAAGCCGCATCGCCGCCCTGGTGGCGCCGTCGGAAACAGCCTCGATCGAGCCGCCGCTGCGGCGCGCCAGCGCAAGCGCAGAGGCGCCATCGGCAGGCGAACCGATGGCTAGGCTCTTGACAAGCGTCCTGGGCTTTTCGATGGGAACTGGATGCTCGAGGCCATCTCGAAAGGCATCGGCGACCGGTGCACAGCCTTCCGGTTGCGCGCCGATGAAGCGAACCGGATGCGCTTCGACCAGCCCGAACCGGACGAGCTCGTCGAAGCCCTTGGCGACCTTGGTGTAGAGCGAGCCCGACGCGATCGGGACGACGACGACGTCGGGCAGGCGCCAGCCCAGCTGCTCGGCTACCTCGTAGGCCAGCGTCTTGGATCCCTCGGCGTAGTACGGGCGCAAGTTGACGTTCACGAAGGCCCAGCCCAGCTCGTCGGCCACCTCGATCGAGAGGCGGTTGATCTCGTCGTAGGTGCCGTCCACGGGCACGAGCCGGGCGCCGAAGGCGAGCGCCTGGCAGATTTTCGCAGGCTCGATGTCGGCAGGGACGAAGACATAGCTCGGCAGCCCCAGCACCCCCGCGGCCGCTGCAACCGCCCCGGCCAGGTTACCGGTCGAGGCGCAGGCAAGCGTGTCGAAACCGAACTCCTGGGCGCGGGCAGCGGCCACGGCAACCACTCTGTCCTTGAAGGACAGCGTGGGGTTGAGCGAGTCGTTCTTGAGCCAGAGCCGCTCGATGCCAAGCCGCTCACCAAGGCGAACCGCTCGCTGGAGCGGCGTGGAGCCCACGGGCAGTCCGCGCTCCGGCGGAACGTCGACGGGCAGCAACTCATGGTAGCGCCAGATGCCCGCGGGACGGGCACCGATCTGTTCACGGCTGATCGTGGCGCGGATGAGGTCGTCGTCGTACACGACCTCGAGCGGGCCGAAGCAGCGCACGCAGACATAGGAGGGGCCGACGGGTGCAGACGTTGCACACGCTCGGCATCGCAGTTCGGTGATCCGTGACATGGGCGGTTCCTCGATGACCGATGCGGTCGGAGGGCCCCGGCGCCGCTGCGCCGACCCATGAATCACGAGACCCTTCCTCTTGCAAGGAAGGGTCCTACCGTCCCTTATCTCGCAGGAGGTCCTGCCCGGATTTGGCACCTTGCCCGCGGCGCTCCTCGCACCGCCGGTAGGTTGTCGGGCTTCACAGGGCCGGTCCCTCCGCCACTCTTGATAAGGCTCTTCAGTTGTGCGGCGCAGTGTAGCGCACCGTCGCAGGGCGGGTGCGCTGCTATCATTCGGTCTTACCGATACCCGCGGGCGTACCCGCCACTCGCCAGGGGAGGAGCCGTTGCCCGAGGAAGGGCCAGCGTCGGTCCCGTGAGGCTGACCGGCACCCTCGTCCAACGACCCCGGAGCGTGCATCCGGGCCGCACAGAGGGGCGGTCTATCCAGGTCCCGGCCGTCGTCGCGGTCCGGGCCTTTTTCGTTTTCGCCTCCCCGCGCCAAAGGACCGACTGACATGCCGGCGACGGTCGTGGTCGGGCTCCAGTGGGGCGATGAGGGAAAGGGCAAGGCGACCGACCTGCTCGCGGAGTCCGTCTCCTGGGTGGTGCGCTACCAGGGCGGCGACAACGCCGGGCACACGATCGTGCTGGGCGACGAGGTCTTCAAGCTGCACCTCGTCCCGAGCGGCGTGCTCCACCCACACATCACGCCGATCATCGGGAATGGCGTGGTGGTCAACCCTCGCACGCTGATCGACGAAATGGCGATGCTCAGCGCCCGTGGCATCGACGTGGCGCGCGTTCGGGTCAGCGCCGCCGCGCACGTGATCATGCCGTACCACGTCGCCCTGGACGGAGCGATGGAATCTCGGCTGGCGGGCGACGAGCTGGGCACGACCCATCGCGGGATCGGACCAGCGTATGCCGACCGGGCCTGGCGCATCGGCCTGCGGATGTCCGATCTGCTCGACGCCAGCGGCCTGCGGATGCGACTCGAACGCGTGGTGCCAGAGAAGAACGCGGTCCTGGCGGGCACCTACGGGCTCCAGCCTTTCGACGTGGGCGAGCTGCACGAGCTGGCTGTTGAGTGGGGGCGCAGGCTCGCTCGCCACATCTGTGACACCACCCGCCTGCTGCAGGAGGCGCTCGCCGAGGGGCAGCACGTCCTGCTCGAGGGCGCCCAGGGGACGCTCCTCGACCTCGATCACGGGACCTATCCCTACGTGACGAGCTCCAACCCCGTCGCGGGCGGCGCCTGCACGGGCGCTGGGGTGGGACCGCTGCAGATCGACCAGGTCATCGGCGTGATGAAGGCCTACTCGACGCGTGTTGGCGCCGGGCCCTACCCGACGGAGCTGGACGACGAGACCGGTCGCCATCTGCTCGAGCGTGGCCGCGAGTTCGGCACGACCACGGGCCGGCGGCGGCGCTGCGGCTGGTTCGACACGGTGTCTCTGCGCTATGCGGTCGCGGTCAACAGCGTGAGCAGCATCATGCTCAACAAGCTCGACATCCTGTCGAGGCTGCCGGAGATCCGGCTCTGCGTCGGATACCTCGTGGACGGCAGCCGCAGCGACACCTGGCCGCTGAGCGTCGATGCGCTGGCCAGAGCCGAGCCCGTCTACGAGACGTTTCCCGGCTGGGAGGCTGAGCTGAGCGGCATGCGTTCGATGGAAGAGCTGCCGGTCGAGGCACGCGCCTACGTGGACGCGCTGGAGGAAGCAGCGGGGGTTCCGATCGCGCTGGTCAGCGTCGGGCCGGAGCGAACCCAGACGATTGTGCGCGCTGGCCCCGGCGAGCCCGCCGACCGCACGGCACGCATGCAGCGCACACGGGCGAACGCGGCATGACGATCTTTGCTCGGGAGCCGGGGCGAGGCCTCCGGGCACCCCACACCGTGCTCGTCGTCGGATCGGGGGCCCGAGAGCATGCGCTCTGCTGGAAGCTGGCGGCCGAGGCGGGCGTGAAGCGTGTCCTTGTGGCGCCTGGCAATGCCGGGATGGGCGACGTCGCCGAGACGGTTCCGCAGGTCGCGGCGGGTGACGGCGCCGGCCTCCTGGAGCTCTGCGGCCGCGAGCGGGTGGATCTGGTGGTGATCGGACCGGAGGGACCGCTGGTCGACGGGGTGGGCGACCGATTGCGAACGGCGGGCGTCGCCACCTTCGGACCGGATGCCGCGGCCGCGCAAATCGAGGGCAGCAAGGCGTTCTGCCGTGATATCGCCGATGCCGCGGGAATCCCCATGGCGGAGGGCAAGGCGTTCGATCGCCTCGAGCCGGCATACCGGTACGGACAGGGGTTGGGGC
>JACDFU010000096.1 GCA_013815585.1 Chloroflexota bacterium | reverse complement strand
TCATCAGGGAGCCGGTCTCGGCAGCGATCCGCACCACGCGGCCAGGCACGTCGCTCTTGATCTCATTGAAGAGCTTCATGGCCTCGATCAGCCCGATCACCTGGCCCTTCCCCACGGTGTCCCCGATGGCGACATACGGCGAGGCCTCGGGGGTGGGGGCGGTGTAGAAGATGCCGGTCAGCGGCGCCAGAACGGCGTGCAGGGCGTCGGCGCCGTCGTCCGGGGCAACAGTAACCGTGGCGGACGGCGCGCCGGAGGCGGTTGCTCCGGCTGCAGGCGGCACGTCGGAAGTCGTTCGAACGTCCTGCAGGATGGGCGGTGCCGGCCTGCGGAGGAGGATCCCCGTCCCGCCCACCTCGACCTCCAGCTCCGCCAGTCCGGAGCGCTCGAGCAGGCTCTCCAGCCGGTCGACGAGTTGAAGCAGCTCGGCCGTCTCTGTGCCCACCGCCTGGGCCTGGGCGGCAGGCTCCGCCTCGGTCATGCCAGGTCTGCCAGGCGGCGATAGACGAGAGCCGTGTTCTGGCCTCCGAAACCGAACGCGTTAACCAGGGCAACATCGATCTCCTGGGCCCGCGGTTCGTGGGCGACGACCTGGAGCGCACCGATGGCCGCATCCGGGTCGTCCAGGTTGAGGGTCGGCGGGACGCAGCGCTCTCGCATCGCCTGGATCGCGGCGATCGAACCGAGCGCCCCGGCCGCTCCAAGCGTGTGCCCGATGGCGCTCTTGGTGGCCGTGACCGAGACCTTGGCCCCATGGTCACCGAACAGCGCATGCAGGCTGGTCAGCTCGGCGCGATCCCCCTCCTGGGTGCTCGTGGCATGCGCGTTGACGTGGTCGACGGCCGAGGCGTCGAGCCCCGCCTTGGCGAGCGCCCGACGGGTGGCGCGCAGCGCTCCGGCGCCGCCGGGGGCGGGCAACGTGATGTGATGGGCATCTGCCGTGGCCGCGTACCCCGTGACCTCCGCGAGGATCTCCGCATTCCGCGCCTCGGCGTGGCCGCGCTCCTCGAGGACGAGAACTCCCGCCCCTTCGGCGACGATGAAGCCGTCCCGACCCTGATCGAAGGGACGCGAAGCACCCTGCGGGTCGTCGTTGCGCGTTGAGAGTGCGCGCATCGCGGCGAAGGCGGCGATCAGGCCCTCGCTGACCGGCGCCTCGCTGCCGCCCGCCAGCATCACCTCCGCGTCGCCTCGCAGGATGATCTCCGCGGACTCACCGATGGCATGGCCGCTCGTCGCGCAGGCGCTGACCGTGGCGTAGTTGGGACCGAGCGCTCCGAACGAGATGGCTGCCTGGCCGGCGGCCATGTTCGTGATCACCATGGGCACGAAGAAGGGGCTGAGCCGATCCGGGCCGCGTTCCAAGAACACGCGGATCTGTTCGAAGAGGGTGGTTGTGCCTCCCATGCCGGACCCGATGATCACCCCCGTCTCCTCGGCGAGCGTGCCCTCCAGACGCTCGGGCAGGCCTGCCTGGTTCATCGCCTCGCGGGTGGCGACGAGGGCAAGCTGCGTGTAGCGGTCGTTGCGCCGAGCCTCCTTGCGCTCGAGAACCCCTGTGACGTCGAAGTCCCGAACCTCACCGGCGACGTGGCAGGTCAACCGCGACGAATCAAAGGATTCGATCGTCCGAATTCCGGACCGGCCCTCCAGGAGACCACTCCAGAAGGAGGGCACGTCGTTGCCCAGCGGCGTCACGGCGCCCATGCCCGTCACGACGACGCGCCTGCGTGCAGCCGTACTCACCGAACGAACCTCCCCGTCCGCACCGTCGCGGCCCGGTACACGTCGCCCGGCAGTCCCCTCGTGCTCAGCTCGTCTGAGACGGCCTGCGCGTCGTAGGCCGTGCGGAACAGCTCGGCCTCCAGCGCCTCGCCGATCGTGAGGAGCGCCCAGCTCGCGCCAGGATCTCCATCGAATGCGTAGCCACAGGATCCCGCGTTGCAGATGAGCTTGCGGCCCACCGCGCGCACCTCGGCCACGTGCGTGTGGCCGCAGCCGATCGCGGAGGCGTCTGTGCGGGCAATCCGCTCGACCGTCACTGAGGCGTCGAGGTCGGTGGAGAGCCCGTCCGTCTGGCTGCCCGGCGACGCGTGACAGATCAGCGCCATCACGCCGTCGTCGCGCACACGCCGCTCGGCGGGGAGCCCGCGGAGGTAGCCAAGGTCCTCAGCGGACAGTTGATCGTGGGCCCACTCAGTGGCTGCTCGATGGGTGGCGGGGATCTCTTCCAGCCAGGGGAACGCCGCGGCGTAGTCGAAATCGGCCACGGCGACGTCCGTGTTTCCCTGCACGACGATGGCACCATCCGCTTCCAGCGCCCGAACTCTCGCCACGACCTCCGAGGGCCGGGGCCCGTTGAGCACGAGGTCGCCGGTGATAGCCAGCACGTCGGGACGGCGCTTGTTGACCTCGTCGATCGCCGCCTCGAGGGCGGCGATGTTGCCGTGGATGTCGCCGAGGAGCGCAATGCGGGTCGTCATCAGCGCAGCGCACCGGCTGGCGGGATGACGAACGACAGGAGCGCCTCACAACAGACCTCGCCGTCGACCGTTGCGACGGCGCGGCCCTTTCCGAAGCGACGACCGAGCTTTTCCATGACCACCTCCAGTCGAAGGGTGTCACCCGGCGAGACGATGCGCTTGAACCGACAGTCCTCGATGCCCGCGAAGAGCCCGATCCGGTCACCGAAGCCTTCCTGTCGCGCGACGTAGACGGCCATTGTCTGTGCCAGCGCCTCGATCTGGAGCACACCCGGCATCACGGGCAGGCCCGGAAAGTGGCCCTGGAAGAACCACTCGCCCGCGGTAACACCTTTCTGGCCCACGATCCGACCCGCAGGGGCGTCGTACTCGATGATTCGGTCGACCAGCAGGAACGGCCAGCGATGCGGGATCAGCGCCTGGATCTCGGCCGTCGTCAGCACCGTCATCGGCTTGTGGTCAGCTCGCCGCCGCCACGAAGGCCGCACCGCCGACCCGGTCGAGCAGGTTGGTCGTGAAGTTGCCTTCCAGGAATGCTGCATTCGAGAGGATGGCGCGGTGGAAGGGGAGGTTCGTCCGGAGCCCGTCTACGACGAGCTCGTCAAGCGCGACGCGCGCCCGTGCGATCGCCGTCGCTCGGTCGGGACCCCAGACGATCAGCTTGCCCAGGAGCGAATCGTAGAACGGCGGTACCTCATAGCCGCTGTAGAGGTGGCTGTCCATGCGCACCCCCGGCCCGCCCGGCGGCAGATAGCCTTCGACGGTCCCCGCCTGTGGACGAAAGTCGTCCGCCACGTCCTCCGCGTTGATTCGGAACTCGATGGCGTGGCCGCGCAGCTGAATGTCGGCCTGGCCGTAGCCCAGTGGCTCACCAGCCGCGATGCGGATCTGCTCGACCACGAGATCGAGCCCGGAGATCACCTCGGTCACCGGGTGCTCAACCTGGATCCGGGAGTTGATCTCGATGAAATAGGTGCTGCCCTGCGCGTCCACCAGGAACTCCAGTGTCCCGACGTTCTCGTAGCCGGCCCCGACCACCGCGCCGATTGCCTGGTCGGCCAGGCGCTGCCGCGCCTCCGGCGCCAGCGCCGGCGTGGGCGCCTCCTCGATGAGCTTCTGGTGCCGACGCTGGACTGAGCAGTCGCGCTCGCCGACGTGGACCCCGTTGCCGTAGCGATCGACGACGACCTGGACCTCAACGTGCCGGTTGTCCTCCAGCCATTTCTCCAGGTACAGCGAGTCGTCGCCAAAGGCAGCCTGGGCCTCCGAACGGCAGATGGTGAGCGCCTGCTGGAGCTCCCGGGCCGAGCGGACCATCCGCATGCCCTTGCCACCACCACCGGCGGAAGGCTTGATGAGGACCGGGTACCCGACCCGGTCCGCCTCCGCGATGGCCTGGTCGTCGTCCCGCAGCATCCCCTTGGAGCCGGGGATCGTCGGCAAACCGTGGCGGGCCAGCAGCTGGCGGGTGCCCGCCTTCGAGGCGAAGCGTTCGAGCACCTCCGCCGGCGGCCCGATGAAGGTGAGGCCGTGCGCTCGGGTCATCTCCGCGAACGTGTCGTCCTCCGATATGAAGCCGTAGCCGGGGTGGATGGCGTCGCAGCCGGTCACGATCGCGGCGGAGAGGATCTGTGGTGCCGCCAGGTAGCTGCGACGCGCCTCGGCGGGCCCCACGCAGATCGCTTCGTCGGCGAGCTGAACGGCGAGCGAGTCGCGGTCGGCCTCGCTGTAGGCGACGACGGCAGCCACGTCGAGTCGCCGGCAGGCACGCAGGATGCGCATCGCGATCTCGCCACGGTTCGCGATCAGGATCTTGCTGAACATCAGCGCTCCCCCGCCGGTGAGGTCGACCGCCTCGCTGGCTGGTCGATGCGGGCGAGCTCCTGGCCATACTCCACGGCCTGCCCGGCCTGGGCGAAGACGTGCGCGATGATGCCGTCGATGGGCACGACCACGTCGTGCCGGACGCCCAGCACGTCGACGTGCCCCAGGACGTCCCCGGCCTGCACGCGCTCGCCTGTGGACATCGACTCGCGAGGCAGGAAGTACCCGACGGCAGGCGACGTCGCGGTCTGCGCGATGGATGCTCTCCCTCCGGGCTCGTTGGTCCGATTGCTCCCGCCTTCCTCGGCCGGGCTCGCGGCTCCCTCGACCGACCGCCCTGAATCCAGCCCCGGTCCCACCGCCGTCCTGGCGGGCGACGAACCGTTGCCGGAGACCCCTTGGTCCCTGCTGCCTGACGGGCGCGCACCGGCCTCCGCCGCGTCCGACCAGGGCCGTGGCCCGCGTCCCCGCCGGCGGCTGCCGAGTTCGGGGTCGGCGCCTGCAGGCGTGGCTGGACCATGGGTGGCCTGGAGGGCAGAGCGCTTCAGGCGGACTCGCCAGCCATCGCGGCGAACCTCGAGCTCGCCGAGGGTGCTGTCCTCGAGCCGCGCGATGAGCGCGGGAAGGATCTCGTCCGACAGCCGATCGATCGCCTCGCGGCCCTCCTGCGTTTCGCGGCCCTCCTGCGTTTCGCGGCCCTCCGGCGTTTCGCGGCCCTCCGGCGTTTCGCGGCCCTCCGGCGTTTCGCGGCCCTCCGGCGTTTCGCGGCCCTCCGGCGTTTCGCGGCCCTTCTGGTCGGGCATCTAGACCTCCTCGCGAAGAGGTGGCTCATCGGCGAGATCTCCGGCCTGCGGCCGGAGCGGTTGTTCCACGGAGCCCGTCAGCGTCGCCCGCCCCGACTCGAGCAGGCCGCGAAGCCGATCCGTGAGACCCCAGCGCTCCGCGAGTCCCCCGATCCGCTCGCTGCGCGGCACCACCGGCTCGACCGTGGTCCACGCTCCCATGTCGCGGAAGCGTCCGTACCGCGCCTGGACCAGCGCATCCACCGGCTGATCGGCCAGCTCGTCGAGGCGAGCCACGATGGCGGCCTTCAGGCGCTTCGCGGTATCCGCATGATCGGTGTGCGCGCCCTGCCCGGGCTCCGCGACAACCTGGTCGATGACGCCCAGCTCAGCCTGGTCCGCCGCCGTCAGGCGCATGGCCACGGCCGCGTCCTGGGCCGCTTCGGGCGACCGCCAGAGGATGCTGGCGCAGCCCTCCGGGCTGATCACCGAGTAGATCGCGTTCTCGAGCGCCAGCACCACGTCACCGACGCCTAGCGCGACAGCGCCCCCCGAGCCACCTTCTCCGGTGATCACCACGACGACCGGCGTCCGAAGTCCGCTGAGCACCTGGATGGATCGAGCGATGGCTTCGGCGACGCCGCGTTCCTCCGAGGCCTGGCCGGGAAAGGCGCCGGGCGTGTCGACGATCGTCACGACCGGCAGCTTCAGGCGCTCGGCCAGCTGGAACAGACGAATCCCCTTGCGATAGCCCTCGGGGTGCGGCATGCCGAAGTTTCGGCGGATGTTCTCGTCCGTCTCCGCTCCCTTCTGGTGGCCGACGAAGACAATGCGATGCCTGTCGAGTCGGGCCAGGCCGCCGACGATCGCCGGATCGTCGCGGAAGAGGCGATCGCCATGGAGCTCCACGATCTCGGCTGCCATGTGGCGCATGAGCTCCAGCGCGTGCGGCCGGCGTACGTTTCGGGCCAGCTGAACGCGTGTCCACACCTGCTCCCGGAGTGCCGCGTGGTCGGGGTCGCGCTCGTGCAGGGTTCCGGCCTGCATGGTGTCAGCCACGCGCCGGGCCTTGGCTGCCGGCAGCCTCGGCTGAACCGCGTGTCTCATCGCGGTCACCCAGCACATCCATCAGCCCGAGGGAGCGCAGCATCGGACCCGTGCCGTTCTGCGACTCGACCGGCACCAGGGGAGCGGGCCGGAAGAGGCGCAATAGCGCGATGAGCCGATCTCGGAGCTGCGGACGCGGTACGACCTCGTCGAGGAAACCGTGCTCCAGGAGGAACTCGGCCCGCTGGAAGCCGGGCGGCAGCTCCTCGGCGATGGTCCCTGCCGCGACGCGTGCCCCCGCGAAGCCGATCAGCGCTCTCGGCTCGGCCAGGTTGACGTCGCCAAGAGCTGCGAAGGAGGCAAAGACGCCGCCCGTGGTGGGGTCGGTCATGACGCTGATGTACGGCACGCCGGCACCCGCCAGGCGGCCAAGCGCTGCGCAGGTCTTGGCCAGCTGCATCAGGGCCAGCGTGCCCTCCTGCATCCTGGCCCCACCGGAGGACGAGACGATCACCAGCGGCAGCCGGTCACTTCGCGCCGCCTCGATCGCTCGGGTCACCTTCTCCCCGACGACCGACCCCATCGACCCACCCATGAAAGCGAAGTCCATCGCGCAGATGACCACGCGATGCCCGCCGATCGAGCCGGTTCCCCAGACGGCGGCTTCGCGCAGTCCGGTGCTCACCTCAGCAGCCTCCAGGCGGTCGAGGTAGGGCTTCTGGTCGATGAAGCCCAGGGGGTCAACCGACTTGAGGGCACCATCCCGCTCGGCAAAGCTGTTCTGATCAAGGAGCAGGCGCAGCCGTGCGTCGACACGCAGGCGGAAGTGGTGACCACACTTGGGGCAGACCCGCAGGTTCTTCTCGAGCTGCTTGTTGTAGAGCATCTCGCCGCAGTCGGGGCAGCGAGTCCACAGGTCGGGCGGGAACTCCTGGCGGCGCGGTCGGAAGGGCAGCTTGATTGGCATCAGGCGGACTGCTTCATCGGCATCAGGCGGACTGCTTCATCGGCATCAGGCGGACTGCTTCATCGGCATCAGGCGAGTCGCCGCGCCCGGCGCCAGGCAAAGAAGGCTGCACCAGCGATGGAGACGCCCGAGGCGATCGCCCCGCTCAGGATCCATGCGCGGCGCAGCCCCTCCGCGCCATGGCCGGGCTCGGCGGACCCATCGGCCAGAGGCGGGTGGAGGGCCACAACCCCCTCGGAGGACGGCGTGGCCCAGGCGGCGGCGCGCAGCCGGCCGGCAAGCAGCTCCTCGAAGCGGAACGAGGGATGGAAGCGCACCAGCCCACGGTCCAGGAGGTCGGCTGCGGCACGCAGGGTGGGATCCGGGATCGACTCCTTCCCGAGCGCGCGGGCGGAGCGGGCCCTGCTGGCGAGGAGCATCTCGACGTAGGCGTCGCTCATGACGATCTCGTCGTCCGGAATCGACATGGTCATCGGCAGCCTGTCCAATGTTCCCCGCCGTCAGGCCGCGGAATGCGGTCGGCGTCCGGGCCTTTCGCTCACCAGCTGAGCTGCCACGGACCGCAGGGCCCGGTGAATCAGCACGCGGACGGCACCCTCCGACCGACCAAGGATCGCGGCAATCTCGGCGGTCGACATCTCCTCGACGAAGCGGAGCAACAGGGCGCGCCGGCGGTCGTCGGGCAGCCTGTCGATGGCGCGCATGGCGTGGAGCAGCGTGTCGCGATCGGCGACGGTCTCCGCAGCGTCTGTCGCCGCGGGAAGGGTCTCGGCCAGCTCCAGCGTCGTCTCGGCCCGTCGGCTCTGACGCCGGCGCTCGTTGCTCAGAACACGGCGGCAGATCTGAAAGAGCCAGACGCGAAACGTGCTCTGCTCGCCTTCCCCCCGCTCCTGGAAGCGCGGCAGCGCGGCGAGCGCCTGGAGAAAGACCTGCTCCGTTGCGTCCTCGGCGGCATGCCGGTCGCGGAGCTCGTAGACGGCGAAGCTGTACACCTGGGCCACGTACTTCCGATAGAGCGGTTCAAAACGGGCTGGATCGCGCCTCGCCGCGGCGACGGCCGGTCGGTCGGCGTCGAACGGAAGGGGGTGCTCGGGTGCCCGCTCCCCTGCTCTCCAGAACACCGGCGCAGTCTATCTGTTACAGCTTGCGGGTTAAGACGACGTTCACGAGCCGGCGGCGAGATCGGGTGCCAGATCGGGTGCCGCCGGCATCAGTCCGAGCACCCGGCAGCGGATCACGTCGCCACTGTCGATGGCTCGCTGCCCTTCGGACGTCTCGACCAACAGGGCTCCCCGCTCGGGATCCACTCCCACCGCGGTGCCAGCGACAATCTCTGGCCCCACAAGAATCTCGACCTCCCTGCCGGTCGTACGCTGGCGGGTGGACCAGCCGCCGGCGTCGAAATGACCGGCCTGGAGAGCCTCGTAGCGCGGCTCCAGCCGATCGAGGAAGGCCTCCAGGAGGTTCTCGCGGTCGACTGGCCGGCCGCCGGAGACCTGTCGCAGGCTGGTCATGAATCCCGCCAGCTCCACCGGAAACGCTTCCTTCGCCCAGTCCGCGTTGATCCCGATCCCGATCACCACGGTCTCCACGGCCCTGCCCGTGTCGGCCGCCTCACCGAGAACACCGGCCAGCTTGCGCAGGCCGCCATCCGGCGCGTCGACCACGATGTCGTTCGGCCATTTCAGCCAGAGCGTTCCCTCGCGGAGACCGGCGGCTTCCTCCGCGGCGTCGAGCATGGCCAGCGAGACGGTCGCGGCAAGCCGCCAGGCATGCCGCGCAGCCAGGCCGCGCGGCCGAAAGCCACAGGAGAGAAGCAGTGCCGCGCCGGGCGGGGCAATCCAGCCGCGTCCCTGTCGGCCGCGGCCGGCCGTCTGCTGGTCGGCCACACAGACGCAGACCTCTGGCTGGCCTGCCGCCAGCCACTCCCTGACGACACGCTGAGTGGAATCGACCGTGGGCAGCCGCTCGAGCCGGCTCGGAAACGGCCGGCGATCGGTCATTCGGAGCTGCCGGACCCCGTCTCCACCGGCTCGGGGCGTTCCAGCTCGAAGGCGGCGTGAAGTGCCTGGGCAGCGAGCTCGAGATCGGACTTCCGGATGATGCAGGTGATGCGGATCTCGGAGGTCGAGATCATCTCGATGTTGATGCCGTTGTCGGCCAGCGTCCCGAACATCCTGGCTGCGTAGCCCGGGGCATTGTGAATGCCGGCCCCGACGATGGAGACCTTGGCGACGTCAGCATCGGTCGTCAGCTCCCGGGCGCCCAGCTCCCGCACCACGGGCTCCAGGATGCGACGAACCCGCGCGAGATCGGCGGCAGGCGTGGTGAAGGAGAGGTCAGTCGCGCCGGAGTGCCCGATGTTCTGAACGATCATGTCGACATTGATGCCCGCTTCCGCGAGCGGATCGAAGACTGTTCGAGCGACGCCGGGCCGGTCGGGCACGGCGACCAGCGTGACCTTGGCCACCCGGCGGTCGGTAGCCAGGCCGCGGACCTTGTTGCGCTGCTCCACGTCGAGATCCTCCCTGATGGTTGTCCCGGGATGCTCTGAGAAGGTCGACCTGACAAGGATCTCCACGCCGTTGACCCAGCCAAGCTCGACCGCGCGGGTCTGCATCACCTGGGCACCCTGCTGCGCGAGCTCGAGCATCTCCTCGTAGCCGATCACAGGCAGGAGGCGGGCTTGGGCCACCTGTCGAGGGTCCGCAGTGAAGATGCCTTCGACGTCCGTGTAGATCTCGCAGCGGTCGGCTCCCAGCCGGGCCGCGAGAGCGACCGCGGTCGTGTCCGACCCACCTCGGCCGAGGGTCGTGACCTCTCCTGTGAGATGCGTCTCGTCCGTGGCGCCCTGGAAACCGGCCACGATGACCACGCGGCCCGTCTCCAGCTCGCGCTGGATCCGTTCCGGCTCGACGTTGGCAATGCGCGCCCGTCCGTGGCTGCTGTCCGTGCGAATCCCCGCCTGGGCACCGGTAAGGCTGATCGCCGGGAGCTGCAATGCGTGGAGCGCCATGGCCACGAGCGTGCCGCTGGTGTGCTCACCGGTCGCCAGGAGCAGGTCCAGCTCGCGGGGATCGGGCTCGTCCGTGACCTGCGCGGCCAGCGCGAGCAGCTCGTCGGTGGTGTCGCCCATCGCGCTCACCACGACGACGAGCCGGGCGCCTCCGGCATGCTCGCGAGCGATGCGGCCCGCAACGTGGCGGATTCGTTCGGCATCCGCGAGCGACGAGCCACCGTACTTCTGCACGACCGTGGTCATGCGGCGACAACCGGCGACAGCACCGTATTCACCCCAGCCGGCATCATGCCGGGATTGTGCGGGCCGCAGCGCCGCTGCGCCAACCGCCCGGTCGACTCCCGGACCGGCCGCCTCACTGCGCGCAGATCGCCCTGCCGTGTTGGTGACCGGCGCCAGCCTCCCACGCTCTACTCCCGGACCGGCCGCCTCACTGCGCGCAGATCGCCCTGCCGTGTTGGTGACCGGCGCCACCGCCCGGTTCAACGCATGCGCCCGCCCGTGGCCAGATTCGGGCCACGCCCCACGCC
>JACDFU010000007.1 GCA_013815585.1 Chloroflexota bacterium | reverse complement strand
GCACGGAGGAGTGCCTGGACCCGATCTTCCACTGCGGGGGCTAGTGTACAGTCCGGTCTCGTGGGCTCGGGTACCGTCCTGGTGATCGCCCCCGACGAGCGCTGGCTGCGGGTGCTCGAGATCACCCTACGGCTGGGCGGCTACACGCCGGCGACCCGCCGATCGATCAGCGATGCCCTGCGCCTGCGGACCGGGGACGAGCCGGCAGAGGCCATCGTTCTCGATCTGGGAACCGACTCCACGACGAGCGACGCCGAACGTGTCCGTGAGCTGCTCTCCGGCGGGCAGCTTCGCGCCGTGGTGATCCTGCCCGAACGGTTCGAGGAGCAGATCGACGAGTTTCGCGCGGCGGGAGCCGAGGTTCTCATCCGTCCATACCAGCCGTCAGCGCTCTACGCGGCGCTGGAACGTGCGCGGGCTGGGGCGAGCGGCTAGTCGGGTCGGAACCAGGCCGCGGTGAGCACCACCTCCGTGCCGGCCGAGGCACTCGAGACTCTCAACCGATACGTCCCGGCCGTCAGGCTGGGTACCGCGAGGTGGGCCGCGCCTCCGCCCGAGCCGGTCGCCACGATGGCGCCGTTCGAGGCGCGCACGAGGCGCAACGTCAGCCGTGTGCCGGTGTTCCCCGACACCCTGGCAACGAAGGGGGTCGTCATCCGAGGCAGCAGATTGTAGGAGAGCTCGGCCCCGGCAGAGCCCGTGGTGTCGTGCACGACGCGCCTCGTGACCAGGTGATCGTTGGCCACCAGGACCGGCATCCGCAGGCTGCGCGCGTTCCCGGCTGCATCGACCGCTCGCGCGGTCCAGACTCGCAGGCCGTCCACGTTCGCGGTGGAGGTCCAGGCCGTGCTCACCTCGAGTGCCTGGCCGCGCCGCAGCGGATGGGCGAACCGGCGAATCCCGTTCCCGTAGTCGAGGTCGGCCTGCGCCACACCAGACGCGTCCCAGGCGCGCGCGGTGACCGTGACGGTGCCGCGGACCATGGTCCCCGGCAGCATGTCGAGCGGGCGGAGACTGGGTGCCTGGCCATCCGAGGCGTATGGCGCTGTGGTGGTTGCCAGCGCACGGCGCACGTCGACCAGGCCTCGTCCCGTGTCGCGATCGTCACCGCTCGGGCCGAGGTCCCTGGCCGTGCTGCGGATCCGCGACTGCACCTGCGCTGACGAGAGGTCAGGGTTCCTGCTGAGCATTAGCGCGGCAAGCCCGCTCACGAAGGGCGCCGCGAACGACGTTCCGCGCACGGAGTCGTAGGTGCCTGCGGCCAGTGCCGGGCGCCCGGAGCAACGGGCGCAGTCGGTCGTCCAGATATCGTCCCCGGGGGCCACGACGTCGAGCTCGTCACCCCGACTCGAGAACGATGAGACCGTGAGACCGGCCGAGGTCTCGCTCACCGAACCCACCGCCACGACGGGCTCGGAGGCAGCCGGATAGTTGACCGACGAAAAGGACGAGACCAGCGGCGGCCCCTCGTTGCCCGCCGCAGCAACCAGGACCACCTTCCGGGCGAGCGCGTAGTCAATTGCCGCATCGAGAGTGGAGCTGGATCCCGGCCCGCCCAGCGAGAGGTTGATCACCCGCGCCCCGCGGTCGGCGGCGTACTTGATCGCGCTGGCGACCGTCTGGTCGCTGCCCTCGCCCTGCGGACCGAGTGCCCGCACGGGCAGGATCTCGCTGGCCCAGGAGGTTCCGCTGATGCCCCGCTCGTTGTCGCTGACCGCGGCCGCCACGCCCGCCACCAGCGTCCCATGGCCGTTCACGTCCTGGGGGTTGCCGTCGCCGGCGAAGAAGTCGTAGCCGGGCAGCAACTTCGCCCGCAGGTCCGGGTGGCTGAAGTCGACGCCGGTATCGACTACGGCGATAACCGCCCCGAACGAGCCGGTGGTGAGCTCCCAGCCGGCCGGCGCATTGATCGCGTCGAGTCCCCATTGTGCGGAGCGGAACGTGTCGTCCGGTTCGGCCAGCGCGCGCATGGGAACCGGCAGCTCCGCGAATCCCACCCGCGCGTTGCGCCGAAGGCTTGCCAGCGCCCGGCCAGGCGGCCCGCCATCGGTCGGTCGGTACTGGGTGATCCCGAGCCCGACCAGCCGCCCGACGGGGGCCAGCCCCGCCGCGGCAGCGATGGTGTCGCCCTCCTGCGTATCGACGCCCGGCGCGAAGCGGACGCTCAGGGTGCCCGGATCGTGGCGCAGGTGTCCGGCCACCTCGAAGCGTGCCGTGGGACGCGCCGCGAGGACAGGGGCGGCACTCAGCGAGAGTCCGATGACCGCCGCCAGGCCCAGGAGGGCGATGGAGCGCCGGGGGATCACCACTCGAATGTCTCGCCCGGCTCCGGCGCAACCACCTCGACGTCTGGTTGCCCCCGGGTCTGGAGCGCCTCCCGGAGCCCGTCGGGTGTGCCGGCCAGCAGAGGGAAGGTGCCGTAATGGATGGGGACAACCCTGGGCACTCGAAGCAGCTCGACGGCGAGCGCGGCCGCTGCCGGGTCCATCGTGAAGTGCCCGCCGATCGGCAGGAAGGCAAGCTCCGGACGGTGCAGCTCGGCGATGAGGCGCATGTCCCCGAAGACCGCCGTGTCACCCGCGTGGTAGAAGCGGGATCCGTCCTCCAGCTCCACCACGAAGCCGGCCGGCTCGCCCAGGTAGAGCGTGGATTCGGCCGATGCGTTCCAGTCCCCGGCCGAGTGGTCGGCTGCGACCATGGTGATGCGGATTCCCTCGAGCTCCACGGTGCCGCCCTTGTTCATGCCGATCACGGCGTCCGATCCGCCTGGCAGGCGTCGGCCGAGCCAGAGGCTCATCTCATGCATGCAGGGCCACTTCGGGCGCGCCCGGCTGGCGATCTGAAGCGCGTCGCCCATGTGGTCGTCGTGGCCGTGGGTCACCAGCAGCACGTCCGGTAGCTCGACCTGATCGGCCGTGATCGGGGAGCGAGGATTGCCCAGCCAGGGGTCGATGAGGATCCGCTTGCCGCCCGGCGTGTCGACCTGGATGACGCTGTGCCCGTACCAGGTAAATCGCGCATTCGTCTCTCCCGCCATGTCCTGCTGCATGCTACCGGTTCGTTCGCCATGGGTCGTCCTGTGGTTCAGCAGCCCCGATGCGTCAGACCGTCGTTAGCCCCGCAACGCCTGGAGGAGGAAATCCCGTGTTGCCACGGCCGCGGGCCGCATGTCCGATCGCTCGACGTAGTCGTAGGACGTCGGGCGAAGGAAATCGGTCACAAACTGAGCGAAGGCGTCCGTCGTCTTCGGAACGTCCGGCCGGCCCTGCGTCCTAAGCGTCGTACGCAACCAACGCAGATCTCCGCCGAGCCAACGGACACGAAGGCCGATCTTGTACGCGAACTGGTCGCCCACCGGCAGGCCGGCCGCCCACTGGTACACCAGCACTGGAAAGTCGATTCCCGCTCGAACCGCAATCTCGACCGATGCCGACAGGCGCGGATTGATCTCCATCAGCCGTGGCCGCCCGTCGGCCCCCCTACGAAACTCAACTTCGGAATAACCCTCGAGCCCGATCGTCGTGACCAGGCGCTCACTGGCGTCGACGAGGTCGCCCGGGAGCGGGATGCTCTCCCTGAGGACAGAGGATCCGCCCAGGGGAGGATTCATCCTGAACGCTATCTGCGCGAAGCGGGCGTGGAATCGGCCGTTCGCGTATAGAAGCGACACCGCTTCGCGTGACCCGGACAACCATTCCTGAACTGCAACGGCTCTCCCCTGGATCGTTACCTCTCGTAAGTCCCGTTTCGCTTCCGCCGCATTCATCACTACGACAGCCCTAAAGCGCGAGCCGCCCCTGCCCTCCTCCTGCCAGGATCGAATCGGTTTGAGAACGGCGGGAAGACCGACCGCCTCGAGCGCGGACGGCAACTCCGCGCTGTCGGTGACGATGACGGTGCGAGGCACAGCGATCCCGAGCTGCCGCGCAAGCTCGATCGTTCGGGATTTGTCAACGGTGGCTTTGAGAGCGTCCTCCGCCGCGAGCGCGAGTGCTGTCCGCCCGGCGAATCGCGGCCGGCTCGCTCGCAGCGCTTCTATCGACCCATCGTGCGTTGCGATCGTGACTCGGGGTGATCCCCGTTGCACGAGGGTATCGACCGCTCGAGTGAAGGCAGAGGCGTCGGTCGCAGGATCAGGTCCACTCCACCGGGCCGTGCACCACTTCGAGCTCGACGCTGGGGTGTGCCGCTGGGCCCCAAAAACTCCGACGCGCAATCCGTACTGGCCGAGCGATCGCACGGTGACGAGGCTCTGCCGCTGCTCGCCATCCAGCACCACGACGTCAACGGGTCGACGTAGCGCCCGAGGAAAAGACCGAGGTTGCCCGCCTGTGTCACCGCCCGTGTCACCTGTCACTGAAATCCCTCGAAGCCATCATGCCGGCCGCTGAACTTCGGAGGGAAATGTCTCTGCTCCAGCGCCAGGAATCGAGTGGGAGGCCTGTCGTTTGGCCGGGCTGGAAGGACATCTCGCGGATGATATAGCGGGCGTTCAGGTCCCGGCGGTTCTCGGCAGCCCGTCCGACCGACCGCGACCGGTCTGCAGGCGGACGACGTGTCAGTGAGCGGTGCCGCCGCGTCGGGCAATGGCTCTCAGGGGCCTGGCAGCGACCTTTCCCAGGAGGAAGGGCAGCGGATCATCCCAGGCAAGCTCGCTCTTCACGTCGCACGAGGCCACCCATCGCAGCCAGCTAACAAACGGGACACGCGCGAGCCGCGCTGCACGTGCGTCTTTCCAAAGATCGCACCATGTCACACCCGCCCTTGCCGGACGGATGGTAGGCCGGGCCCAACCGGCCAGGTCCCCGAACACGATCGCCGGAACGTTGATGCCGGCTCGGGCTCCGAGGTGGTTCCAGAGCGTGAAGCGCGGGTTGATCTCAAGGAGGTGGAGCTGACCAGCGCGGTCCCGCTTGAAGTCCATCTTGGCCACCCCCGTGAAGCCCAAGGCTCGCACGATCTGTCGGCCTGTTGAAATTACATCGGCGGCGACGGTCGTGACCAGCGCTGTGCTGTGTCCGAACTCCGGAGGAAGTGTCCGGATCTTCCGGCCGGCGAAATCGGCGACGACGCTGCCCTCCACGTCTGCATATACGTGGTAACTCTCGACGGCGGTCTCCGGTCCGGGGATCAGTGTCTGGGCGATGAACGCCATCCCGGATCGTTGCAACCGCGGCAGGTCAGCTCGCAATGCATCCCTCGTTTGAAACCGGATTGCCTTGGCAAAACCTCCGACGTGTACCCAGGCTCGATCCCGATCATCGCGGGTCAATGGCTTCAGGATCAGCGGGAAGGTCAGATCGACGTCACTTACGACGAACCCATGGGTGAGGTGGCGGGTCGCGGGGATTGGCAATGCCAGCCTTGTCGCAAGGGAGAGAAATCGCTGCTTGTCGAGGAGGTCTTCCACTAGCGTCGCGTCGGGCACGATGAACGCGAAATGATCCGCGAGCCCAGCCCGAAATCGAGAGATCAGCGCCAGGTAGCCGTCGTTGTCGTAGAAGAGCACGGGTCGGCGCTCCTGCGTACGTGCGAACGACACGAGGCGGTGCACCAGATCCTCGGCGCGGCGATATGGATCGACGTGTTCGATAACGCCTACCGTGAAGCGTGAGTATCGAGTCGGGCGGTGCGGCTGCGCTACGACCTGCGATCGTATGCCCGCTATCCCAAGAGGGCGAACGATATCCATTGCGCCCATGACGCACGCGACGGGTTCTCTCCTCCGCTTCGGCTGACGGCTCGCCGTCACCGCGGCGCACCAGAGCGAACGAGTCGGGGGACTGACAGGTCGGTGTGGGCGCGGATCAGTCTGGCAACTGCAAGGGGGGCGCTGGGACGGACATGGATCGAGTCTGGCGGCAGGCCGACGGCTTCTAGATCGCGAAGCACCGCAGCGTGGTCGTAACCGACTGCAAACCACCTCACGGTCCAGCGATCGAGGTCGAGAAGCGCGAACCGCGCCCGGGGCACCCGTTCCCACTGCCGTGACTGTCCGATGCTGCCGGGGTTCACAAGAGTTCGTCGCGTGGAGAGCGCCCGCGACGCTCGCCCCCGCACAGGCCTTGCACGCCCATCCTCTGTGCGATAGAGGGGCTGGTGGGTATGGCCCAGGACGAGGATCTTCGCGTCCGGATCCATCGACCGGAGGAGTCCGAGCTGCCGCTTGGCCTGCCACGGCCGCACGACGTAATCCTCCGGATCATCAAGGGAGGCGTGCGCCATGACGATCGGCCCGAGTGTCGCGCGGTCGGGAAGCGTCGACAGCCACCGGAAGCGTTCGGAGCCGACAACACTGCGCGTCCAGGCCAGACTCGTGCGCGCCCGCGTGCTGAATCGCCTCGGTGGCAGCCGATCGAGAAGGTAAAGCTCGTGATTCCCGGCCACGGAGACTGCGCCGACATCGCGTAGTCGATCGATGCATTCGTTGGGATGCGGCCCGTATCCGACAGCATCTCCGGCCGATAAGTATCGATCGACGCGCTGGTCGTCTAGCAGCGCCAGCGCCGTCTCGAGCGCGGGCAAGTTTCCATGCACATCGGACAAAACACCGACTCGCATCCTCCGCTCGCTAGGCCATGAGGGGTGGTCGGCAATGACCACGCCGGTTCGAGCCGCGCGCTGCCGCGGGTGCCTGGCCTTCCAGACGCCCGAGCTTGGCGCGCAACCAACGGCCGGTGACGAGTGACCTCACTTCGACGGTCCCGTTCATACCTCGCTCCCGAACAGGATGCCCGACGTCCCTCCTGGCAGGGCACGGTGAATAGTGTCGCGGAGCCCGTCAGCCTACAGTACCGGGGCATAGGGATTGCCGCCCTACCCGTAGGAGCAACTGAGGTTGCCGTGCGATCGGCGGCGTCGGCATGGTCCTCGTCGCACTGCCTGCACGCAGCTCTGAACCCGAGGCGATCTGCTTTCGGTAGTGCGCGCGTGCACCGGGTCCGGCAACGCGCGGACTTTCGTCGGTAACCGCGGGTGCACTCGGCGGTGGTCCGCTGGTATCCGGTGACCAAGCGCCGCGATCTACCCTGCCGCTTGCTCGAGGCTGTCCCGCCCGGAGGCCCGGACTATCAGGCCGTGATTAGGACGCCCCGGTTACGCGTAACGTCCATCTCAGTCGGAGCGTAACTCCTCTGACGACAGCAGAGCGACAAGCCAACCCCGTAGTGATGCGGGTGCACGGAAAACCACGTGACTCCAAGGGTGGAGCCAGACGGGTCGCCGACACTGCTGGGTGGTTGTTTTGGAGGACGCGGCCGAGCCCGCCTCGCCCCGACCCGCAGCCGGCTCACCCGCGACGACCCGCCTTGGACGAACGAGAGCGAGGACGTTATGGGCGACCATATCCAAGGAAACCGACCGACACACGGCTCCGCGAAGAGATCAGAGTTGCTTGCTTGCATGCGGCGCCAGCGCAACGCTGGACGAGACGCCCGTTGCGACCCAAGCACACCTTCGCAACGATTCCTTGTAGCGGTCCTTGGATCCGCGGTTCTTACGATGGCGTTGGCGGTTCCAGCCTTCGGACATCACCGCGCTGACCATTCCGGCGGGCCACCGAACAGCAGCCAGCCCAGGCCTGCACCCACGCCTGCACCCACGCCTGACCCGACGCCTGCTCCGACCTTTGCTCCGACACCTGCCCCCCCGTCTGCTCCGATGCCTGCTCCCACGCCGTCGCCTGATCCGACCATCGCGCCCACTGGTGAGATCGCTCCGACACAGCCCCTGTGCACGACCACCATCTCACCAGGTCAGTCGGTTCAGGCAGCGATGGCTGCCGTCCGCGCCGGCTCCAGTCTGTGCCTTCGGGGCGGGGAGTACCTGGAGAACGTCTCGATCGTCCCTCCCCGCGGCACGCCCACCGCACGGATCACGATGCGCAGTTTCCCAGGCGAGCGCGCGGTCCTACGAGGCCTGCAGCGCATCACCGATCCCGACTACTGGACGTTCTCTGACCTAGGGTTCACATGGAACACTGGAACCTACGATCAGCACATGGTGAAAGTCACCGCCGGCACCGGTTGGATCGTCGAATACTCAGAGTTCTGGGAGGCCCAATCGTTCGCCGACTTGCTGATCGCGAGCAGCTCGACCTACGGGCCCCCGATGGACTGGACGCTCCGAACCTCCTACCTACGCGACACCATCGGCGGCGAGCTTAACGATGCGCGCAGCCACAACCTTTACGTAAATGCACCCGGCAGCACGGGCGGGCTCATCGAGCGCAACGTCTTTGCGAACGCCCCGAACGGCAATAACCTGAAGATCGCCGGCTCGAGCTCCGGGACGGACGGCACCGACAACGTCACCGTCCGGTACAACACGTTTCTTAATGGCCACCAAGCAAACGTTGTGCTCGGGAATCTCGCGGACAACAACCAATTCTACCGGAACATAATCGTGGCGAACGACCGTGGATGGGCGTTCCGACTGTATGACCTTAGGGGTGCGAGTAATCGAGTCACCAACAATCTCTGGTGGGATTCAGGGGGCGGGGTTTTCTGTTCCGACTACGCATCTGCCGTCCTATGCCCGGCTGTGGTCGGGACCGGACAAGTCGCCCACAACCCACTACTTGATACGACATACCATCCCCAAAGCTTGATAGCACAAGACTATGGCCGTTTCGGTTTCTAACACGTGGCCCCTTCCCGTCAGAGCGTGAAGGGGCGAGGGCGCGGAGATGGGGACATGGTGTGCCGGTGTCTCTTCATCGTCGGCACGGCGTCTTGATTTGGTCTGGAGCCCCAGCTCCACCGCGCCAAGCTAGATAGCTGCAGGGGCACCGTCTGGACGGTGGCCGGGATGCCGTCGCGTTGCCATCATCCGCCACACCGCACCGTTCGATCACTACCTTAGTTTGAGCGGATGGGATCGCCTCTTGATCTCGACCGCTCCAACCGAGCAGAATTTGATGATCGTCGACCGGCGGCGCCGGACGTCGGCACCGAGGGTGCCATGGTGGTCAGCCGGTGCATCTGGCGTTGTCCAGGCTGCTAAGCCTCGGCCCGAAACCGGGCGGCGATTAGCCCAGCTGTTCGATCGGGCATCGTCGGGAGAACCGAGCCCCCGGAAGGCAAGCGATCGCTCGCTTCACTGTGCGGATCCCAATCGGAACAAACCAGGGGGTTCAGCTAGCCCTGATCGAACCGGTCCCCACATGATGGCCCGCCTGGTAGCGCTCGCACCCTTCACGCGGGCGACCAGCGGTTCGCCGTCAGCGCTGGCTTCCGGCTACCAGCCTGCGTCGCCGAGTCGTCGCGACGAGCCGAGTTGCACGGGTGAAGGAGGTCATCAGCGGTGAGTTTGTCACGAGCCGGAAGCGACTCCGTCTGGTAGAGCCCCGGGTGCAGCGGCCGTTGTGAGCACCGAGCGATCGGCATCAGGCCGCCCTCAAGGGGCGCGCGAAGGCCCTCCCCCCGTAACCACAGAGACGTCGTAGTTCCTCAGCGTCACTTCCTTGTACGCTGTTTTGGCGTGGTTTTGGCGTGGCTGTTGACGATGGGCACCACACTGTCACCAAAGCCGCTGGGTACAGCGGCTACCGCGCAGCCTGAGGTCCTTGAATGATTCCCACGATCCGCTCGCTCCTTCTAGTGTTCGCAACCTCGTCGACCTGGCTTCTGCCCGGCGTGGTCATGGCCGGCGAAGCCTACGTCAATCCGACGGCGGTGACCTTGGGCAGCCGGGCTGTCCTCGTTGGCGAGGGCGCACTCCTGACCGGGACCATCACTTGTGACACGGAAGGCCCCGTGTCCGGCATGGAAATCGTGGTCGAGCAGCGAACGAGTGGCGGAACGGTCGTAGGGTTTGTGACGTTGACTGGAGGAAACGTCCTGTTCGAGGGCGGAACGGAAACCTGCGCAACAGGCGAGAACGAATTCTCAATAGGATTGGAAAACCAGAGCGAACTGTCCTTCCATCCTGGTATCGCGGTGGTGACCTACTGCATCGTGGGAGACGTCGACTGTGGGACCGGCCAACGACTTCTCATGGTCCGCAAGCTCCCCGCGCGCACGGCGCTGGTGGTGCGTCGGCTTGCTTGACCAACGACCTCTCGTGGCCATCATCCTGAGTGCCGAGCCGTTCCGCCGAAGGTATGCGATCAAGCTGCGGCGTCAACGAGGTAGTACGGCGCAAGGTTGACTTGGCGAGATCGAACTGTCCACTCCTCATACGTGACGTAGACAGCCCGAACAACCCGAGAAAAGCCGAAGTAACTCGCTCCTCGCCATCTCGGCAACACCTCAAAATAACTCCAGTGTCCGCCCAGCTGTTTCAACGCCCGGTACCAGCAGCGATCATAGTGAGCTGGAAAAATGGTGTCTGGGTCGCGACCGACCAGGTGTTTCAAAAGGAAGATTCCCACGCCGTGCGGCAAGAGACGGTTCAGTATGCCAAAGACGGAGAACGCACCGGACAAATGCAACAATGCCCTTCCTCCAGGGCGAAGGTATGAGCGGACGTTTTCCATCGCGCTCTCGAGCGGCTTTACATGCTCAAAGACCTGGAAGCTCAGGACGAGATCGAACCGATCCTCCAGCTCGGGGACGCGGTGGCTTATGTCGCCTGTGACCATCTCGTCGTACGAGCCGGTCGGGGCGGCCTGCAGCTCCTTGGCCGAGAGATCAAGACCAACGTAGACGCAGCCCGGAGGTCGCTGGTCCCTCGCCACAGTTGGTTTGCGGCCCGAGCCGACGTCCAATATTCGCATCCCCGGCACCAGAGCTTCGCGTACGCGCGCGTCGAAAGCTTCCCGCCAGTAATCCGAGTATCTCTCTGGCATGTGGCCGCGTAGCGCGCGAGTCAGGACCGACAGGAGGCTGCCAGGATCAGCGTCGGTAGTCAGGGCTGAGTTTGTCAGGAAATCCATCCCTCCCGAGTGATAGCCGTACCCTCCACGTTGCGGTGGGACGGACGATAGCACGCAGACAAGCCACATCGGTCCTCGGTCTGCTGATGAAGTGCGGTGGAACATCGCGCCGGCGTCGCCCGGTGTCCATCAAGTCCTGTCGACCGGAGGATGCGTTTGCCACGTTCACGAGCAAAACGGGCGATCGGAGTCAGGTCGTAAGGGGCCTGCCACGAGGGCGTCTTTCGGGATGGGGAAGAAGGTGTCCTCGCGCCCACTTGGACGGCCACCAAGGGGTCGCCAGACGTGGCGCTGTCGTCGCGTCCCGCGAGAAGCCAAGCCGCCGACGCGGCAAGTGCCATTAGGATCCAGAAGTAGCGATGGTAGGAAAGGTGAAGAAAGACTGCTGAAGCCATGTAGGCGAGCACGGCAAAGAGGAAGCCGGCAGCCAAGTCCGCGAGCTCAGGCTGCTCTTGAAGGCAGCGTCGCCGAGCTGCGGCGAGACCGCGAAGCGTGGCAACGAACAGGGCAGCGTACGCCAGGATCCCAAGGACGCCCATCTCCGCCGCAATCTCGAAATAGAGCGTGTGCGCCTCGAAATCGGCCGTCCCGACGACGCCGGAGGCTGCTCCTGCATATTCCCGGTAGTGGCTGGCGTAGAGGCCGGGGCCTACGCCGAGGATCGGGTGATCGAGGAACATCGCCGCGGCCGCCTGTGTCGAGTTGGCACGCAAGCCAATCGAAGTTTCGCGGGTCGACCCAGCCGCGGGTCCTTCCGCCGCCGCCGGCAGGTCCTGAAGCGTGGCCAGCCGATTGGCGTAACCAGGGACCGCGGCGAGCAGGAGCGCCAGGGCAACGAGAACCGCTGCGGCTTGCCACAGCTTGACGTAGCGAAGCACGGCCATCGCGACCAGGACGAGCAACAGCGCAACGGCGGCGCCGCGGGAGTAGGTCAGCGCCGCAGCGATGACAATCAGCGTAGTCGCGAGGATTGCAGCGGAGCGGAGAAGAAGGGACCGCTCTGCCCGGACGCGGAACAAGCCCAGCGGTACCAGAACGATCATGACCTGCGCGTAACGGTTTTGCTCCCCGATCGGACCCTCGAGCCGCGGTTGTAGTTGCTCCCCGGCTGCGCGGGCTGAAATCAGGACGTCGCCTGTCCCGGTCTGGGCGAAACCGAAGTAGTCGTTCCTGAAGTTCCCGGTCGCTTGCTGGAGGACGGACAAGGCACCGAGAAGTCCGCCGACGATGAGAAGAACCCAGACGACGGCTCGCAGCGACTCGACGCTGCGGATGGTCTGCGTGATGAGGAGGACGAGAAGCGCGCCTTCCAGCACGAACCGCACTAGTTCCTCCGAGGCGAGGGCGATATCGCGGGACGCGATTGTTCCCCCGATGTGGAGCGCGAGGAGCACCAGCACGAGTCGCAACGTCGGAGTGACGATGAGGGAAGCTCGGCGGACCAGGAGGTCGTACGCAAGCGGAGCAAGGAAGAGCATCGGGATCACCGCGGCGACGAAGTACGGGAGCCCGTGGAATCGGGTTCCTACTGCCGCCGCATTGCTGTACAGGAGGGCGATGGCAGCAAGGGTGGCCGTCTCCGGCCTGATGACGACAGCCACTAGCACCAGCAATCCGACCGTCAGCCCGAGCGCCAGGATGGCATTCGTTCCGGCGAGCAAGCCCAGTGCGACCGCGAGCGCGGCGCTCAGCAGCGTTGTGGCTAACGGCACGTATCGGTGCCAGATTACGTAGTCAGCAGTCCGCGCCGTCATTCGGAAGACTCCCCGCCGCCGCGCTGGGTCGCCCAGAGGTCCACTCGTTGGGCACGCAGCACGTTCCACCAGGCGCGGACGGACGCCGCCGTCACGAAGCAGAAGTAGGCCGGTAACGCGAATGGCTTGCGTCGCCCCAGGTCCCGCCGCGCGAACAGCAACCCGATCAGGGCGCAGGTATAGAAGGCGAGCTGGGTGGCCCCCGCCGCCAGGTAGACCCAGTGCCGCCTTGAGAGGCCTACCGCACTCACCGCAGCAAGCACCAGGAACGGTGCCATGGCGCGCATCAGCAGCTTGTGGGAGATCAGCTGAAGCGAGAAGAAGCCGTACCGCCGGGGGTCGAGCAGCTTCGGGATTGCGACCGTGCAATGAAGCCCTCGTGTCATGATCCGAACCTTGCGCTCGAACTCAACATCGCGGGATGCGCCGACCGGCTCATAGGCGATCGCGTCGCGAGCGAAGACGAGGCGATATCCCTGCTCCACCACCCGGAGCGAGGTGATGAAGTCGTCGTTGACTCCCGGTGGGATCTCCCGGAACAGCTCGCGCCGGACGGCGTAGATTGCGCCCGTTGCGCCCGTTACGCTCCCCGCGCGGCTCTGCGCTGCCTTCAGCAAGCGATCGAAATTCCAGTAGCGTCGTTCGCCGACGGTTGTCGCGTCGCCCTCCGTCCCAGCCCAGTAGACCTGATTCCCCGCGACCCCGCCAACGTTGGGGTCGGCAAACGGACGGACCAGGGCGCGCAGGGCACCATGCGCAAAGATGCTGTTGGCATCGGAAAACACGAGGACGTCGCCGCCAGCCGCCGCCGCGGCCGCGTTCAAAGCGCGGCTTTTGCCGGAGCGTGGCAGGAAGAGCGGCGTTACACCTCGGCCCACGTAAGACCCGAGGATCGAGTTGGTCGCGTCGCTCGAGCCGTCGGAGGCGACGACGATCTGGAGCCGATCGGTCGGGTAGTCGAGCGCCAGCAGGTTGTCCAGCTTCTGTGCAATGCCGGCGGCCTCGTTGTACGCGGCGATGATCACGCTCACGCTGGGTGTGATCGCTCCGGTCGAAATTGGCCGCGGCCGCAAGACGCTTCTCAACAGGACCAGCACCGGAAACAGGACGTACGTGTAGACGATTGTCGCCGTTGATCCCCAGAACATCGCCTGCAGCATCAGCCTGCGACCAACTCCCCGAGCCGTGCCGCGTTGGCGCTCAGGTCAAACTCAACAACGACCTTTGAGCGGCCAGCCCGCCCGAGTCGGTGACGCAATTCCGGATCTTCGTATAGCCGGCCGATTGCGCCAGCGAGCGCCTCCGCATCTCCGGGGCTGACGAGCAGGCCACTCGTGCCGTCATCAACAAGCTCCGGAATCCCCGAGATCCGGCTCGCCACGACTGGGACCTCCATGCTCATCGCCTCCATCAGCGATACCGGTATCCCCTCCCGACTGCCCTGGCGAGTCGGGACGCTGGGCGCGACCAGCACGTCTGTCGTTCCGAGAAGCTCAAGAAGCTGTGGTCGGGCGAGCGAGCCGGCCAGACGAACGCGATGACCGAGCCCCACCTCGCGGATCCTGGCTGCAAGTACGTCACGGTCCGGTCCCTCTCCAACTAGGTGGCAGACAAAGTCGAGACCGCCCGCCGCGAGGATGCGGCACGCCTCGATCAAGTGGATCTGACCCTTGACTTCGAGTAAGCGGCCGACGCAGAGGATGGTGAACTTGGTCGACGTTGTGCTAGCCGGTTTCCGAAATAGACTCGTGTCGACACCGCAGTGGATTACCGCCACCTTCGCCTGCCACTGGTCGCCACACTCATCGAGGATCACGCGGCGATTGTCCTCCGAGATGGCAATCACGAACGCTGCTTCTGCGACCTTCTCGCGCAACATGTGCCTGTCCACATGAAGGTCCGTGCCGTGGGCAGTAAAACTGAACGGGATGCCGGTCAAGCGGTGAATTACGAAGCCAGCGGCTGCCGGATGGCTCGCAAAGTGGCAGTGGACATGATCTACGCCACGGTTGGCCATGAGACGCGCAATATGCGCGATCTTCGGAAAGAAAACCAGCGCACCCAATAGGAATCTCGTACTGCCGGCTGTGCCGCGCAGGAGTGCCCACAAGGCACGGACGTATGCGCGCGGTCTCCTCAATAGAAAATGCAGGTGGCTGCCGATGATCGCCACCGAGACGAGTGGTTGGAAGTTGGCCCGGGCGACCAAGGGTATTGCCTCAGGGTGCACCAGATCAGTTCGTTCGCGAAGGAGGGGATAGAGTTCGACGTCAAAGCCCTGTTCAGCCATGGCCAGCATCTCATAGAGAACAAATGTCTCGCTGAGTTTTGGAAAACGAGACATGATATAGGCGATCTGTCGGCCGGCCCCGGTACGAGGACCGGCTGGCAACTCATCGGGTTGTGCGGTCGTTGTCACGCTTCCGGGTGGAGGCCGAGTCCGGCGGGGGGCGGAACGTCGAAACGCATATGCCATCTCCAAGCCGTGTCGAGGCTTTCCCTCAACCCCAGGCGCGCCCGCCACCCAAGGAGCTGCTCGGCGCGAGACGAATCCGCCCAGATCGCGCTTGGGTCGCCCGGGCGCCGCGGCTCATGCCTGACCGCGATCGTCGATCCGGTGACGCGTCGTGCCTCATCGATGACCTCGCGCACGGACCAGCCGCGCCCCGTGCCCAGGTTCACTGCGACGGAAGGGCGTGACCCAGCGGTGTATTCCAACGCGCGGATGTGTGCGTCGGCGAGATCGACGACATGAACGTAGTCACGAACAGCTGTGCCGTCGGGAGTTTCGTAGTCTGTACCGAACACCATGACCGGGTTCCCTTCGTATGCCGCCTTCAACACGACTGGGATGAGATTGGGAGCCCCGACCCAACTCTCGCCCATTGCCCCGTCAAGGGAGGCGCCAGCGGCGTTGAAGTAGCGGAGGCTCGCGTATCGTAGTCCGTGCGCGCTTTCGTACCAGGGCAAGATCCGTTCCACGAGAAGTTTGCTCTCACCGTATGGGTTGGCAGGCCGGAGTGGACTATGCTCTGTGACGGGCAGACGATCGGGCACGCCGTACACGGCGCACGAGGACGAAAAGATGAAGCGAGTCACTCGGGCTCGCGTTGCCGCCTCCAGCAGCGCAATCGTCCCCGAGACATTGTTCGCAAAGTAGCGACCAGGTTCGCGGACGGATTCCTCCGCAGACTTGTCCGCGGCGAGATGAATGATTGAGTCGATCTCGTATTCCCGAAGCACCCGTTGCACGAGCTGGGCGTCCGCGATGTCCCCCAGTACGAAATCCATGGGTGTCACACCCACGAGCTGCGCGCGCCGGTCGATCGTAACGGCGTCGTGCTGCGCTTGGCCCAGCGCGGCGACAACATGCGATCCAATGTAACCAGCGCCGCCGGTTACGAGGACGCGCAAGGACGTCTCTGGCTAGCGCCGAGGAGGCGCCGCATCACTCGCCTCCCGGCTGCCAACTGTGTCGACTTTCTTCGCTAGCGCGCGTTCCACTGACCCTGACCCGGCCGAACGGCTCCGCTGCGCAAGGACAAGCCCGGCCGTCTGCGCGCCTGCGGACTGCAAGCTCTCGATCTCGTGCCGCAAGCCGAGCCGCGTGGCGTGGCGAACCTCGACGACGAAAAGATGTCGTTCGCACGCGCTCGCCCAAGTGAGTGCCGCCGGGGAATCAGCACTCGCCGGCGCGTTGACAATGATCGAGTCAGCCTGTTCCAGGAGCCGGCGAAGGATCTCTCGCACACCTTGCAGATCGGTGGCAGAGGCGTCCTCGAACACGAGCGGAGTTGCGACGGCCCCCATTGCGGGTTGCGACGCGGGCCGCACAAGCCAGCCTTGGAGCTGCTCGGACCCGGATACATCGATCCACGCCACGCGCGCACTGTAGGCCGCTGCCGTCGCAGCCAGCGTCGCGCTCACCTCGGCGCTTGGGTCATCCCTGGTCAATCCCGTAACCAGGAGGGCTCGCGGAAACCGCTCATCCCTGGCCACGAGGCGCGTCGTGAGGAGGTGATAACTCGTGTTACCGGGCGACGGCCCTAGGGCTGCGACCACGAATGGCGGCTGCGCTTGGCTCCGGTGGCGCGGCACGATGACCTTCGCGAGCATTGGTAGGCCCGACAGCCTCTCGAGCTCGCCCGGATCGGTGATGGCATCGCTCAGGTGCTCCACGAGCATCACGAGCACCACTGCGCCGATGAAACCCGCCATCGCGGCAAGTGCGACGATGAACGCCACGCGCGGCGCCACAGGATCAGCGACCGGGACGGCCGCGTCGACCACGCGGATCCTCCCCTCCGGGCCGATGTTCCCGACCGACACGACCTCGTCAACGGCGGCAGCCACGTCGTTCGCAAGTCGAGCTGCAAGCTCCGGGTCGTTCGCTTCCGCTCGAATGGTTACGATCCGCGTGACCTCGCTCGCCGTCGCGTGCACACGCTCTCGTAGATCGGTGGGCGCGTCGGACGAATTGCTCGAGTCTGCGGCCCGTTGGAGAACGGGCGTGCTGGTCGCCAGCTCGGCGTAGGTGTTGGCAATCTGGGTCGCCGCGCGGAGCGTGTCGGCATCGGCGCTGATCGGTCCGACGAGGAGCTTTACTTCCGCCGCGTAGGTCGGCGTCGTCTGGGACGCTACAAGATAGGCGGCTACGGCCGCCACGAGAGTCGCGGCGACCAAAGTCCACCACCAGCGCGTGGCGACCGCCATATACCCCTTAACGCCCAATCCTTACCCTCGGTCTCAATGCGAAATTGCCTGGGGTCCCGAGCCTAGCATGTGTCGCTTAGAGCTTGGGTGGCAGCCTACCCCCACGACAGCAACTGGGCACGGATGAGCGCGCTGGTCGAGCGAGATCCGACGTTGATGCGCCGGATTCGGGACCAGTCCATCGACGCGACGTCGTTGAGCCCTCGCTCGGTCGTGAAGGCGGCTGGGGCGAGCGGTTTCACCACGCTGGCTACGGTTTCGTCGACTGCTCCGCTGGGATAGGCAAAAGCCTGAGGCGTAATGCCCACTTCTCGATGCAGGTCGAGGATGGAGCCCGTCACCTCGGCTTCAGCGCGCTCCGGCGGCACACGTGTCAGGAGCGGATGGGTTTGCGTGTGCGCCGCGAGGGTGACGCCGGCCCGGGAGAGTCGCCTCAAAGCGTCCCATGTGAGGACCGGATTCTCCGTGCTGTCCACGCCCAGGGTCCGAATCGTGTCTTCGACGGTTTCCATCGCATCATCGTGCGGCAGCGTCTTAGTGTGCTCGCGAAGCCGATCGTAGGCCGTCCGTCGTTCCCGCGGATTCAGCAAGGAGGCGGAGCCGAGGCTGGGAATGATTGATTTCGATTGGCCAGTTCGCCTGAACGCTGCGTACAGCCGGTCCCACCAGAAGCCGCCGTCTATGCGGTCGGGGAAATCCGTCGGGACGAAGAGAGTCGCGGGCAGCGAGAGCCTGGCCAAGACCGGCCATGCCTGCTCCTCGAAGTCCTTGTATGCATCGTCGAAAGTCACCATGACCGCGCGACGGGGCAGCGACGCACCTTGGCGAACGGCAAGAAGCTCCTCGAGCGAGATGACCCGATAGCGTAGCGACAGCAAAGTCATCTGGTCTTCGAAGTCGCGCGGCTCTGCGCTGATGAGGCCGGGGTAGAGATCAGGTTCGTTCGAGGGACTGTCGACACGGTGGTAGGTAAGGACCCCCAGGACGCCGTCGCGTCCGCGGTCAAGTCGTTCGAGGAGCGAGACCGCAGCTTTGAAGGCGGGGTGACGCGCTGCACGTGCCACGGTCTCCCGAAGGCCGGTCACCTCGCCTCGGCGAGTTTGCGTCTCATGTTCATGGCGATCTTCACGAGCTCGGCCAGTGCTGGCGCCGGATCTTCCTGAGTGAAGACGTCGAGTTCCCCAGTTCGCTGGAGTACCCCGAGCAGCGCTTGCACGGCGTCGCGACGGGAGGGATAGGGGAGGAACGGATGGCGGCGCTTGCCGGCCAGGACTGAGGTGATCCATACGAGATCGAGCTCGAGGTTCCGCGATTGCTTCCCGACCGCGTACGTTGGGGCGGCGGCCGAGCGAACCGCTCCCCAGGTGTGCAACTCAGCCGCGAGCAACGGGAAGTCGACTCCGCATTTGACTGCAAGCGGGAGCGAGCCCCACACGCGGCCGTTGATCTCCATCAGCTTGGGTCCCTCGTCGCCGAGTCGGAACTCCACCATCGCCAGCCCGGTCCAGCTGACGGTGCCGAGCATGCTGAGCGCGTACGATTCAAGTTCCGGGTCCAAGGGGACGCTCTCGCGGAACGAGCTGGCACCGCCTGTCAGCGGGACCTCTCGAATCCGACGGTGTTGAAACGCCGCGAGGGGGGCCCCGTCCTGGAGCAGCAGCTCGACTCCGTGGCCCTCACCTCGGTAATACTCCTGGAGCAGGACGTTGCAGCGTCCTTCGAACCGCGCCATCTCGCGCCTGAGCTGCCGTTCGCTGTTGGCATAGGTCACCGTAAGGAAGTCGATCGAGCGACCATCGCGGTAGACGCGGGACGTCTGCGGTTTGAGGACGATAGGCCAACGTCGTTCCTTGCGCACATACTTAATGGCCTCGCGAGCGTTGCGGACCAGCTCGGTGCGCGGGGTCGGAACGCCGAGCTGGTTGGCAAGCTCGAGCGTGACCTGCTTGTCGTGGGCGAGCGAGAGGAGGTGCGGTTCTGGGAGGGCGAGGGCAGAGATGCCCTCGAAGCGGTCCCTATGCTGGGAGAGCGGCAGGATCACCTCGTCGGTAACCGGAAAGATGAGAGCTACGCCGCGCTCGCGGGCCACCCTCAGCAGCGTCTCGACCACCCGGTCAGCGTCACTCGCCGGTGATGGGTACCTGACCGATGCTGTGGTGTATCGGGAGCGGAAGCCAGGGCTCATCCGGTCGGCATCGGCAGCGATCACGGACCACCCCTGCCGGCCGAGAGATCGGATGATCGATATTGCGCTACCCCGGCCGGCGTCTGTTACAAGCACCGTTGGTCGCGCTTCAGTCATAGGGACCACGATGAGGCAGCCTTTGCCATCGGCCGGAGGCGATGGCGGAGATGTGTCGCTGCTCCTCGGCGACGGAGTATCGACGGATCCCGACGGTCAGATGCACCTGCCTTGTCTCCATGGGCGTCCCAATGGGGCGCCCCTTCGGCCCAGCGACGCGCTGTTTGGGGCATGGTAGTCGCGGCACGCCACCTCCGAAGCTAACTCCGTTACCGCTGGGCTTCCGTGTGTCGATTCCTTGCGCCTCGGCACGGCGGTAACGCGGCGTGGCAAGAGAGTTGTCACCACGCTACGATGGAACCCCTGCTTTCCGCTCGACTAGGGGACCGCGGGTTGGCGGCACCTGATCGGGAGCTCGCGGGGTGTCCCTGCCCTTCGGCCCGGATAGACAGGACCATTGAGGTCCTTGGTTCGCAGTGGGCGTTTGGGTAACCTGCGGCCTCGCCCTCACGCCCCTACTGGAGAGTCGTCATGCTAATCGCTCGGCGCTTCCCTCCCATCCCAGAGGCAACTTATCGGCGAAGCTGGGGTGCGTCGCTCGGCCCGCTTCGAGGATCGCTTGTAGTCGCCCTGACTTCACTGCTTGTTTCTGTTCCGTCCGTCGCGCCAGCACACGCGCCGGGCACACGACACTACGTTGCACCAAGCGGGTCCGACAGCGCCGCAGGCACGCTGGCTTCTCCGTGGCGCACGGTCGGTCGAGGGCTGGCAGCTTTGTATCCGGGCGACACCCTAATCATCCGCGGTGGCACCTATCGCGAGCGAATCAAGCTCACCTTGCGATCGGGTACGTCCACGGAGCGGGTGCTCGTAAAGCCGTACCCAGGAGAGCGGCCCGTCGTTCAGGGACTTCTGTGGTTGAAGAACCCGAGCTACTGGACGATTGACGGCCTCAACGTAACCTGGGATCCGGCGATCTTGGAAACGACAACACACATGGTGAAGTTGACGAACGGCGTGCGATGGCAGTTTCGCAATGCCGAGCTCTGGGGCGCCAGAGCGCATGCCGCTCTGCTGGTTGCCGGAACCGTGCAGAGCCGACCTGCAAATTGGAGCCTGACGGGTAACTGCATCCACGACACGTATCGTAGCAACGACACGAACCAGGATCAGAATGTCTATGTCAACACCGGGTTGTCCGCCGGCCCCGGCCTGATAGAGCGGAACCTGCTGTTCAATGCAACCAACGGCATGAACATCAAGTTGGGTGGTCCGGACCCCGTGGGAGGTGGGGCGGCTAACGTCACTGTTCGCTACAACACCCTCTACAATGCATCGCAGAATCTGCTCGTGAGCTGGTCCTCCAAGAGGAACAAGATCTATCGAAATATTTTGGGCCGGCTGTCAGGGACTAACTCCGTATACGGCAACATCCGTGGCTACCAGCTCACTGGCTCGGACAACGTTGCGTCGGAGAATGTCGGCTTTGCCGCGAACCGGCTTTTGTACAACGACAGCACGAGGCCGGGCGTGATTAACGGCGGCCGGAACGTCTTCCCGCTCAACCCACAGTTCGACAGCGTTTCCAGCTGCCGAGGGTTTCGACCGACGAATGCACCCGCCAAGCTGTATGGACGATGGGCACCGACAGTCACGTTCTCCCCTGCGGTCAGCCTGCTCGCTCCCGCTCAGTTGGGCGCTGCTGTACAGACGCGTGTAGCGTGGTCGACGTCCAGGAACGGAGCGCCAATCGCTCGCTTCGACCTTGCAGTCAGCCGCGACGGCGGCGCATATGCGGCGCTGAGAAGTCCGACAACCACGAGCACTATCGCATCCCTGGCGGTGGGACATCGGTACCGCTTCCGCGTTCGGGCGGTCGACGCGACGGGCGTGGCCTCGGCCTGGTCGTACAGCGCCGACCTGCCCGTGCAGGTTCTCCAGGAGCCGAGTACGCAGATCCGATATGTCGGCACCTGGAGGCGCACTACGTCCTCGGGGTCTCGGGGGGGGCCCGCGCGCTCGGCCGCTGCGTCCGGGGCACAGGCAGTCGTCACGGTCAACGGTCGCGCTTTCTCTCTCGTTTCCGCGATGGGCCCGACCCGGGGTCGCGTACAGGTCTACGTGGGCTCCACCTACGTTCGAACGGTCGACCTCTACTCGGCAAGCTTCCGGTTCCGCCGCGTGGTGTTCGCGTTGAACTGGACCTCGGCCGGGACACGCTTGATCACCTTGCGCGTGCTGGGCACAAGCGGGTGCCCACGGGTTGACCTCGACGCCGTCGGCGTCATTCGGTAGCCCTTACGAACGTCCGGCGCAAAAGGGCAGGGGCGCACCAATTTCCAACGCGACCGCACATATGCGACGCATCACCTCATCGACGACCTCGTCCGGAGATCGCGAAGCGTCAACCACGGTAAACCGCGGTAGCGTTCCTGCCAGGGCGAGGTAATCGGCCCGCATCCGTGTAATGCTTTCGAGGGTTCCTTCGCCCTTTCGCGCGAGCAGGAGCTCGGGTGAGGCGTCGAGGAAGATTGTTAACACGGGCTTCGGATAGAGACGCTCAAGGAAGACTCCATGAAGCCGACGCGCGAGTGGTCGCGAGCCATGCTCGCCGGTGATGTCGTGCGCATAATAGTCGGCAAAGAAATGCCTGTCGAAGATGACAAGGCGTCCTTTGCGGACGTGGTACCAGGCCAAGAGCTGTCGATACCCCTCTTCGGAAAGCTGATTCATCAGTCGAGCCGTCGCTCGTATACCCGCTTGGAGGCTGGGCGCTGTGTGACTCGCCTCGGCCTGGTGCGGGTTCTGCCTCGCCGCCTTGCGTGCCCGGACGGCACGGACAAGGCGGGACATCGGCAGGAGGTGGTTGCTTGAGTCAGGGTTGACGCCCATGTATACGTACTTGATCCACGGAGCGGCCTCCCGTTCGAGGCGGCGCGCGATTGTGGTCTTGCCTGCCCCATCCGGCCCGATGAGTGCCACCGTGTACATGCGATTAGGACGACCGCTCGTGGAATGCGCTCCGAAGGACATCGCCTATCGCTTCGATCGAGGGAGGCCACGGGTTCGTCAGCATGTAGATTTCCTTGTTCGCCAGAGCCTGTGTCAGCCCGGCGTGGTGCTGCTCAGCTAATCCTTCGATCAGGTCGCTTTTCCGCCCGGGAAAAGCGAAGCGAAACCGAAGATAGTTGTGCAGTAGATCTAGCCACTGGGCTCGCATCAGCGCCGAGAGCCGCTCGATCCCTTCCGCCTGCGCGATCGGTTCCAGGAGCACGCCTCCCTTCGATCGGTGGGTAAGGAGGACGACGGCGCGCAGCCGCGCCTCCGAAACCGCTGTCAGGTGGGGCAGACGATCAGGCCCGAGGTCGGCGAACGCGCGATGTTCAATGGCGGCTGCGAAACGTGCGGTGCGCCGGCGGAGGAGTCGAGGGCCCCGCACCGCCACGGTGCTCACCATATCCAGGGCCCGGAGGCGGGCGCGGTCTCGCCGCGCGAGTGAACGGCCGAGTGGCCTGAGCTGGCGAAGGTGCCAGTTTCGAACGCGGAGTGGCTGGCGTAGGCCCACCATTCGCTCACCGCCGCCCGGCACATACACCCACTCCGGTGCGATAAGGCGCGCGCCGGCTTGCAACGCACCCAGAAGGACGCCAGTCTTCCCAGCGCCCGACCAGCCAGTGGCGACCATCCCCGCTGCGCCAAAGGTGAATGCCGCGCCATGGATGGGGACGACGCCCCGTGCCAGCATTGACGCATTGAGGATCGGCATGAGCAGCGGCACGAGCCGGGCCCCGCGCTCAGCTACGATGGTCATCGAGCGCCCTAATTCATCAAATGCGATGCTGACCCGCGGTCCGCGTCCGTGGTCGAGAAGGACAAACTCGTCGAGAGCGTAGGCAGCTGTGCCCCGATCAACGTATCGCAACGGTTCGCCGACGCGCAGTCGGTCCACAAAGGAAACGGTGATGTCCGGTTCCCGCGGGGGTGAGACGGTCGGGGCGCCGAGGTGACGAGCGATCGAACCGGCATCGGTCGAGGTGGCGTTGATGAGCCGGACACCCATGAGCCCATGGATGTCGTGGTCGATCACGTGCCGCTCGGTAGCGGCTGGAATTTCGACCGACTTCACTGGCCCACCACTTTGCGGACCACGACGAAAATACAGCCGAGCGCGACCGCGGCCGCGGAGAAGGTTAGCAGCGGCGCTTCCAACGAATCGGGGACAAGATCGATTTGGGACTCGAGGACGATGATCATGGCTACGAGCCCGACGACCACCCCTAGCGCGACCCGAGCAGGCGTGGAACGAACAAGCGTGCCTCCCGGCCGGGCGGCGATGGCAAGGAGAATGGCCAGCGTGACCGCAGCAACGATCGCGGCGCGACCGACCTCAATCACGGGTTCGCCGCCAGTAGCGCTCACCGAACTTCGTTGACGCCGCCGATGTCCTCGTTTCAGTCACTGGTAACATGCCGAGGCTGGCCTCTGGGACTCGCTCGGTCGTCGCTGCAGCCCCCCAACTGTCTTTCCAGATGTTGGCACCCAGAGGCCACGCCGTATCACGAATACCCTTCGATCGTGTGGTCATCAGCCGCCGCGGCGTCTAGAAGGTGATCGGCCGCACGACTGAGGGAGAAGGTCGCGAGACGGACGTAACTGCTGTGCCCTGCTCGTGCAACGAGGGCCGACCAGCGATCTAGCAGTGCCACCAGCTCGAACAGCGCGATGGCGCCATTGGGCCGTCGATGCTCGCCGAAGTAGCCGTTGAGGAACGCCTCCTCGTACTGTCGAATTGGCACCGTTCGCCGGGCGAGTCCGGCTGTTGCGAGCATCACACGGTTGGTTTTCATCGAGGTCAGGAAGTATCCGATATCTTCGTACGGGGGGGCTCGCCAGGCCGCCGTCATGTCGTATCCGGCAACGCGGTTTCCTGGTCCGACGAAGATGTTCGGTAGCCCATAGTCGCAGTGACCGAGCACGAGCGGTAGTTTTTCAGGGAGCGACTGGCGACTGAGCGGGCCGATGGCCGCACGAATGCGCTCAAGCGCAGCGACCTCACCCACAACTTTGGTCAGGAACGACACGAAGCTGTTCACGGCCACCACAAGGTGCTCCCGTCGCTCGCCACGGGGAACCGCATAGCGAGTCGGCGGAACCGAGTGCCATTCCTGCAGCCAACCGCCAGCATTCTCGAAGACCGGCAGGAGTGACGAAGGAGGCATGCGTCGCAGCGCGACGGCGCGGAACAGCTTCGCCAGCGTTGGATGGGCAACGGGCTCCATGATTACGGCGCCCGGGTTTACCAGGTGCCCTAAGACGCGCACCGCGCCGAAACGCGGGTCGCCAAGCGCTTGAAAGTGTTCCTGTGCAGCGGTGAGTGCATGGTATTCGAGTTCGTGCTTCTTGCTGAAGTCAGGAAGTGGCACGACGCGTGGCCGGGCGCCACCTGGCTGTGCGGGCGCCACAGGGACTTTCACGAAGACACGGTTGGCGGCTGATCCGACGGCGAACATGTAGGTTCGCGAGCATGCGTTGGGACCGGCGCGGAGCAGGGAAACGTCGACGGGCGGGGGACCGGCGCCAAACTTGTACTCAGGTGCGTGGTCGCGGAAGTGCGCCTGAAGCTGATCCGCCTCCGACTGCAGCGTCGAGGCGATCACGCCAGATACCGCCCGAGGATAGGAAGCCGCTGCACGATGGGAAAGGTCTCCCCGATGAGAAGCATTCTCCGATTGAGCACGAAGACCAAGGCCGAAGCTGAGCCGGCCGCCACGACGGCGAGCCAGAACGGTGGTGAAAGGACGGTCTGTACGAGTACCAAGGCGAAGGCCGTCGCGGCGATGCTTGCGTAGACTTTCGCATAGTCGGCTCGGAAGAAGCCCACGCCCGAATCTCCCCTGAGTCCAACTTGGAGAAGCAGGTTTTGCCCCACAAGCGTCGCTGCGCCCGCCACGGCCGCCCCCATTGCACCCATCGATGGGATGAGCAGCAGGCTAAGCGCGAGGTTGGTCGCCGCAGCGGTCAAGTTTGCGGCCACGACATACCGGAGCCGCTCGAAGACCTGCAGGACGAGGACGTTGAAGCCAAGGGCTGCGTTGAGGTAATAGCCAATGGATAGTATCGCGAGGTAGGGAGCCGCGTCCCGGTACCCGGAGCCAAACAACGTTACCGTGGTCGCTTCGGCAAATGGTCCGGTCATAGCGAACACGGGGAAGGTAAAGACTGCCATCCAGGCAGCAGTCTGCCAATAGGCGCGACCCAGTTCTTTCCGGTTCCCGCGTTCGTTGAGGCGCGCGGCAAGTGGCCGGAAGAGAAGAATGAAGCTCGTGAATACAACCTGGTTCAAGATCGCAGCTGGACGTATTGCTCGGAACTCGGCAACGTCCGTCACGGAGCCGTAGTAGCCCAGCACCACAACGCTGACGGTCGTGAGCGACAGGTGAACAGCCTCGGTTGTCATCAGGGGGAGGGAAAACCTGAAATACGAGCGAAATGGCATTTCAAGCGTACTCAGACGGAAGTGCGCCAGCAGGCCGCGTGCCCGTAAGACGCTCCGGAGCGCGAAGGCATAGAAGCCGATGCCGACGGCATAGGAGAGGACATACCCGATAGCAAGCGCGACTACACCGGCCCCGTATAGCGTCAATATCAACACAACTGTAAATCGCATCGATGGTGTCAGAACGTACTTCCGGAAAAAGATCGACCTTGGCTGCGAGAAGACGGCGAATGTCCCCTCGAATGTGTCGTCCAGGACCTGTATTGGCGCGAGCAGCAGGACGAGCAGGATGAGAGAAACGGCCTGAGGATGGTCGACGATCAAGGGAGCGAGACTGTCTTGCCCGAGCCATACCGCAATGAATAGCGCCGAGCCGCACACCATTACGGTTGCGGTCAGCATGACCATCGTTCCAAAAAGCCTGTTGTAATCACGCCGCTCCTCGTAGATCGCCAGGAAGCGCGTGATGGCTTGGTTGTGGCCTAACCCGACAAGGATTCGGGCGAGCGTCAGGATGGAAAGCGCATAAGCAAACGCACCGAAGTCCGGCTTGGTAAGGCCGCGAACAATCAGGATTTGCGCCGCCATGTTGACCACCAAGGCGAGCAGACGCCCCGCGAGAAGGGCGGTCGACCCTCTGATCTGGCCAACGAGTTCGGAGCCGTCCCCGGCTGTGGGCGTCTGGCCACTCCCGCCGGACACGGCCGCGTCGATCACAGCTTCATCGTATATCTGGTCGCATCGCGCGGGGACTCCGGCTGTCACTCCCCCGACGAAGGGACGCCCTGTCTGCCCTCGCGAAGGTTGGCGGGTGGCTTGTCTATCGGGGACCGGGGTGGATTAAGGCAATCGAGTCGTGCCGTCGGCCGCTCACCAACGTCGGCGCTACGGCCATCGCCAGCGACCGGCCGCGACCGGCAGTATCGCAGGCATCGTCACCCGCCGTGGCAGTCGGCAGGGTCGGCAGTTTGCGGGTCACTCGTTTCAAGCGGGCTCGGCGTCACGCCCCCGTTCCTCGCAGCACCACGCTGATCGTCCGGAACAGGAGCCTGATGTCCTGAAGGATGGACAGGTTGTCTATGTACTTGATGTCGAGCCGCAGGCGCTCATCGAAGCTGGTCACGTGCCGTCCCTCGACCTGCCACAGGCCGGTGATCCCAGGCGGTACCTCGAGTCGCTCACAGTGCCAGAGGTCGTACGTGCTGATGCCAAAGTCCGTGGGCCGTGGACCGACCAGGCTCATCTCGCCCTTGAGGACGTTGATGACCTGTGGGAGCTCATCGAGGCTCGTCTTGCGTAACCACTTCCCGACCCGCGTGATTCGTGGGTCGTCGAGGATCTTGAAATCAGGTGGCGGCAGGATGTTGAGGTGCGCCAGCGACTCCTTGAGCTCCTCTGCGTTCTGAACCATGGTGCGAAACTTGTACATCCTGAAGAGCCGAGCGTCGCGGCCCGTCCGGTGCTGCGTGAAGAGGATAGGACCTGGGCTCTCAAGCCGTATGGCCATCGCGCACAGGAGGACGACTGGCAGGAGCACTGGCAGGCTCAGCACGAAGAGGGTCAAGTCGAAGATCCGCTTCAACGCGAGGTAACGGCGGTGGTGTGTCATCGCGCGTGCGTCAGCTAGATCCCAGCGCGCGCATATCGTCTGCGCTCGCGACCGCCGCGACCACCAGTTCGCCGCCCGGCTGAGCCGCTAGCCCGGACCGACCAATGCCCTGGTGCAACGCTCGCGGATCGAGCGCCTCGATCAGCGCGCCCATCGTGACGCCGTCTTCGGGAAATACAGACACAGTGGCGTGCGCGATCGAAACGGGAAGAGGTGCATCGCCGAGACGGGCCAGGAGTGTGCGCGCCGAATTCCTGTCCGACTCCGGAAGGAGGGCGTATACATCCCCCTGGTCGGTCCAAACGTCATCAACGGCTCTCAGCATCGATGCCAGTTGCGCTGCTGCCTGTGGTGCGTCTGACCCATCCCGGAAGCCATCCAACTCTCTGCCGTCGGCCCCACGCAGCGCTAGCGGCACCCGAAGGACAGCGAAGTTGCGCTCGTGACGACGACTCCGATCGATCTCGCGACGCACGTGCGCCCATCCGACTTGGGAGTCAGATACAGGTAACGGCCGGCCGGCCGGAGCGGCGCGTGCCAACCCTCCCCTCAGGTTGAAGATAAGCCAGAGAGCGGAGCCAAGCGCGATGCCAAGAAAGACATCACGCAGAGGCGACGGCACGACGGCGTACCCGGTAGCACTTCCCGCCCCGACGACGAGTAGTGCTGCTAGCCCAAACGATTTCATCCTGGTGTATTCCTTCCCCCTGCGACGCCCACGGACGACGCGCCCCTTTAACTCAATTCAGTGGTTTGCTCACGGTGGCGCACCCGTCAGCGCTGTCGCGCCGACGAGACCATCGTGCGAATTCCCTGCCGTTGTTGCGAGCGTGCGGAAAGCGTCCTCGGTTGTCGTGGGGAAAGCGCCCTGTGCGCCATCCCTGGGTCGACCGAACGAGGCGTAGTGGAATCCGTCGCGCGCCATGCGTTCAGGCGATAGCGCATTGCGTCCATCTACGAACAGGCCTGCTCGCATCTGAAGTCGCAGCGACGCCCAATCAGCCTCCACAAACTCGCGCCACTCGGTGACGAGTGCTGCCGCGTCAGCGCCCGTCACGGCCTCGCGGAGCGTTTGGGCCATCTCAATCTGAGGGAGGAGTGCAACTGCCCGCTCGCGCGCCTGAGGCATCGGGTCGTATGCGACGACGCGAGCCCCGCGCTCGATCAGGAGGCTCGCGACGGTGAGCGAGGGTGCCGCCCGAATGTCGTCCGTGTTCGGTTTGAAGGCCAGTCCGAGAAGGGCAATCCGCCGGCCATCCAGTGCCCCACCGCACAATTCCGTAAGCAGTTCGACGAGCCGAGGAGACTGGCGCCTGTTGATCTGATCGACCGCCTCGAGCAGGGCGGGCTCCATTCCCGTAACCCTCGCGTCTCGCACCGTCATCGCGAGTTGATGCGGAAGACATGAGCCACCAAACCCCACCCCTGGGCGGAGAAACGCGCCCCCGATCCGCGAGTCGTACGCCATGGCAGACACAACACGCTCGACGTTCGCGCCGAAGGCATCGCAGAGCCGCGCCAGCTCGTTCGCAAAGCTGATCTTCGTCGCGAGGAAGAGATTCGAGCCCAGTTTGGCGAACGCGGCATCCATGGCCGAGAGGACGAGGATCGGCGCGCGCGCCGCCCCGTACAATCGTTTCAGGGACTCCTCGCCGTTGCCGGTCGGGTCATCGGCAACGCCGATGACAACTCGTTCCGGGTCCATGAAATCCCGAATGGCGCTTCCCTCGCGCGTAAATTCAGGGTTGAGCAGGAGGGCTATCGGCGGCCGGCCAGCCTCGTCGCGAAAGGCCTGGACGAGGGAGGGCAGGCCCCTGATGAAGTCGGGCGGCAAGGTGGACCGGATTACGAGCGTCGTGTCATCGTCCAGTTTCGGGACCACGGCCGCGAGACAGGCCCGAACGGTTTCCGTCTGCCATCCGCCGTTGCCGTCGTGCGTCCCGACGGCGACGAACACGAGCTCTGCGCCCTCCACCAGGTCGGCTATCCGAGAGCTGAACTGAAGGCGGCCCGTCGAGGAGTTGGAGGCAACCAAGGCCTCGAGACCTGGCTCGTGAAACGGCATGCGGCCCTGTGCAAGGCTAAGCAGCCGTTGGTCGTCTACGTCGAGTCCGACGACCGTGTGCCCCCACTCCGCGAGGCACGCGGACGTGACGAGTCCGACATACCCGATACCAACAACCCCGATCCGCACTCCCTGTCGCCTTTCCTTCTGACCGAGGTCGGGCGCAGCGAAGCTGCGGCTTTCTCCGGACGTCATGCCCCTCGAACCTACGCGTTAACTCGCACCAAACCCTGGGTACCCTCGGAGTACCCGCATCCACATGAGAGTCAAAGGCAGGTTTCCGAGCTTCCAGGCCGGAAAACGCCGCTCCCCCGAGGAAGGGATTGAACCAGTACTCAGGTACTACGTCAAGTGGCGTACTTTGGATGCGTTGCGGGGCGGCACCCACGGGTCGTCAGCTCATCGCCTGACTCAAAGCCGGGGCCCATCGCCTCAACAGGCAGCGGCTGCCTCATCAGGCCCGATAATCGGCTGATGGCTCCCGGCTCGCTCGCAGGCGCCCTCGCCTACATCAACTGGACCGTCCTCCTGGCGCTGACCCTGGGCAGCTTTGGCGTCGTCATCCTGGGACGGCTGTCGACCGATGCAACCCGAGGCTATCTGCTGTTCACGGGAGTGAGCTCGATGGCCATCGGGTTACTGGCCCTGCTGGCGGATCTGGCGCTGCCGCCCCCCGAAGGCCTTGCGATCGCGAACACCCCCGCCTTCGACCAGCTCCGCCGAGCCCTCCTGGCCGCGTACCTGCTTCTCGGCAGCGGCTACGTGGTGGCGCTTGCCAGGGGACGTCGTGCACCCTCGCTGGCTGCCGCCGCGCTGCTGGGGGGCGTCGCTGCGGCGCTGACCGCTGCATACGGCTGGGGTGGCAGCCTCGCCGGAGCTATCCCGCTGGCGATCCAGCTGCTGGTGCTGGCAGCTGCGACCGGCGGGGCCTTGGCGGCGATGATCCTGGGGCACTGGTACCTGGTGACACCGCGCCTCTCTGAGCGGCCCCTCGTCCTCACCGCTCGCCTGCTGACGGGGGTGATCGCCGTGCAGTTGGTGCTGTTCGCAGCGTGGACCGCGACCGGCTCGGGCGCGGCCGGCCGGCCGTTCGGTGCGCTGTTGGGCAGCTTCGCGCTCTTCGTCTGGCTACGGCTCCTGGTGGGCCTGCTCTTTCCGCTGGTCATCAGCTGGATGGCGCTCCGGACCGCGAGTACCCGCTCGATGGAGTCGGCGACGGGCCTCCTGTACATCGACATGGCGGCCATCGCCTCGGGGACAATCGTCGCCGCCGGCCTGTACTTCGGCGCCGGCCTGCTGGTCTGATGTCGGTGGGTCGTCGGCGTCAGTCCGCCATGAGCGTCCACGTCCGGTTCTTTGCGATGCACCGGGAGCGCATCGGTCGCAAGGGTGAGACGCTCGAGCTGCCGCGCGACGCAACGATCGCGGTGGCGTGGGATCGGCTCGTGAGGCTGCATCCGGAGCTGGTATCGAGCTCGGACTCGGTGCGCTTCGCCCGGAACGGAGCCTATGCCGATCCCGCGGACATCCTGCGAGACGGCGACGAACTGGCCATCGTGCCGCCGGTGGCAGGAGGCGCCGACCAAGGACCCGAGACGAGCGACGCCACGCGCGGGAGGCGCACGATCGCGCTCACGCCCCATCCCATCGAGCACTGGGACCGGGCCATCGGTGCGGGCCTGGCCACCCCGGCCGACGGTGCCGTGGTGACCTTCGTCGGTCGCACGCGTTCATCACCCGGGACGCCGGCTCCTGGCGAGGAGGCTGCCGCCCGGCGCCACCGGGGCGCCGAGGTGGTGGCCCTCGAGTACGAGGCGTACGAGGAGATGGCCCGGGCGGTGCTCGAGCAGATCGCCGACGAGCTCGAGCAGCGCCTTGGCGTCGAGCGGCTGTCATTGGTGCATCGCACGGGCCGCGTCGCTGTGGGAGAGGCGAGCGTCATCATCAGCGTGGCCGCCCCCCACCGGGCGGCCGCCTTCGACGCCTGCCGCTACGCGATTGACGAGCTCAAGGCTCGGGTCCCGATCTGGAAGTCGGAGCAGTTCGCCGACGGGGGCGTATGGCTTGGAGCGCCCGCACGCAGCGGACCGCCGTGAGGGTCTATGTCTCGGTCGACATGGAGGGTCTGGCCGGCATCAGCCACCCGGCACCCACAGGTCGCACCGACCCGGGCTACGCGGCGGCCTGCGAGCTGATGGTCGGCGAGGCGAACGCCGCGATCGAAGGCGCCCTGGCGGCCGGGGCCGACGAGGTCGTCGTCAATGACAGCCACGGCAAGATGTTCAACCTGTCGCCCACGGCCCTCGATCCCCGTGCCCGGTTGGTGCAGGGCCAGAAGCCATTCGGCATGGTCGAGGCGGCGCGCGATGGTCGCTTCGAGGTGGCCCTCTTCGTTGGTTACCACGCACGCGCCGGCCACCCGCGGGGCACGATCGCCCATACGTACAGTGGGACGCCCCTGCTGACGACCCTCAATGATCGCCCGGTGGGGGAAGCGACGCTCAACGCCCTCTACCTCGGCGGTCTGGGCGTGCCCGTCGGCATGGTCTCGGGCGACGATGCACTGGCGGAAGAGGTCCAGGAGTATCTGCCCTGGGCCGAGGCTGTCGAGGTCAAGCGGGCGGTGGGCGCCAATTCCGCCGACTCGCTTCATCCGGAGCGAGCCCGGCAGCTGATCCGGGAGGCCGCGAGCCGGGCCGTCGAGCGCGCCCGCGGAGGAGCGCTCCAGGTGCTCCACCTTGAGCTTCCGGTCCGTGTCGGTATCGACTTCGACACTGGCAGCCGTGCGGATTTCGCGGCGCTCATGCCCGGCTTCGAGCGGTTCGGGGACGCTGGCGTCCGTTTCCAAGGTGCGAATCCGTCAGAGGCCTACCGCGCCATGCTCTCCGCGATCCGCATGGGAGGACTGGTCGACTGACGGCTGCCGGCGACGGGGGACTTCACAGGTCACGACCAGCGGTTCGGCTTGGCTCCGCTGCCGATGGGTATGATCGGGGGGGGGCTGAGGGGCTCTCCGGAGGTTGAGTGACCGAGCGAGACGACGCCAGGCTGGTCGCGCGTGCGCACGAACTGCGCGAGCGCGCCGCGGCCCTGGCCAAACCCATCGTCGAGGCAGCCGCGGACTCGACCACCGTGGCCACTGAGCGAGCGGTGCTGCGGCTGTTCGGCGTGACGGGGCTCGCGCCGACCGGTCGCCCGCTCGCCCTCGAGGTGGTCGATCGGTTCGCGCAGCTGGGGCCTGGTCGGCTGGCCGGAGGGATCGGGCTTCCATTCGCCGCTGCCGCGCTCGAGTACGACCTGGATCCCCAGCAGCTGGCGACCGCGATCGCCCTGGGCCATGTCGATCTCGGGCTGGAGGTGGAGCTGCTGCACGAGCAGGAGAAGCGCGCCGCGGCCGACGCGAGCGTGGCCGAGTGGCTCGACAGCGCCTGGGAGCGCCTGGACGCTAACCGCACCGCGCGCTCGGAGCTGCTGGACGTGCTGGGCGACCGACCGATCCCGTGGATCGGGGCCGACCTGGAGCCATCGAGTGCCGGCGACGCGGCGCAGGCGGCCTGGAAGCTCGTGGAAACGGGAGCCGATCTCATACGAACCCGCGTTCCCCGCGACCGAGAGCTCCGCCAGGTGCTCGGCGAGGAAGTCGACCCAGCTACCGATGCGGAGGCGCCCGCGCAAGCGCCCGCGGGCAGCCAACGCGGCCTGACCCTGCTCCGGGCCGCGCTCGACGAGATGGGGGCGGAGCATGGGCGCTACATCCGCCTCGCTACGCGCGCGCTGGGCCTGGCCGCGCCGGAGCACGCAGTCGTGGCAGGCTTCGAGCGCGTCGACATTGTTTACGTCGACCCAGTGGAGTCGATTGTCGAGCTGGGGGTCGACCCCGACCGCGCCTTCGCAGACCACCTGTTTGCCCTCGAGCTGCTGCGCCGGTCGGGGAGCTGGCTGGCCCTCGGCCCGGGACCCGTTGCCCTTGCGCCCGAGCTTGCGAGCGGGATGCCACCCTCGTGGGCGACGCGTTCGGGCCGCGCTCTCGCGATGCAGGCACTCAGCGTCGAGATCGCGCTGTCGCGGGGGCTGGAACCGGAGCGCATTCTCATCGGTGCGGTGCCCAGAGACCTGCTGACCGACGCCGCGAGTCTCCAGCTGGGCCTGCCCGAGGTTTCTCTCCGCCGGCTCCTCTTTCAGGGTCATCCGCTGGTCTTCGAGGAGTCGGAAGGCGTGGGATCCATCCCCGGCTGGTGGGTTTATCTCACCGCCTGGACGGCAGGGAACGACCTGCCGGCGCTGGTGCTCCGCCAGGCGCCCTCGGTAGAACAATCCGGGAGCCTGGCGGACGTTCGGCGTGCAGCGGAGGCGGGATCGTCATTGAGCGCGGGGAGGGAACTCGGTGGCCTGACCGGTGAGGCGCTCACGCACGCTGGAGCGACCTTGGATGCGGCGCTGGAGACTGTGCGGAGCCTGGCCGGCAACGGCTGGGCGGCGCTGCTCGAGGAGTGGAATCTCCCGTTGCCGCACCTGCCGCGCCTGGGGGCCGAGGGGCGGGTGGATCGTCGGGGCTACCACGACCCGTTCGCCGGATCCATCGACCAGGACCGTTTCGGTGTGCTCGACGTGAAGGGTTAGAGCCGAAGGTCCTCCGCGACGACAGCCCGGAGCGCCTCGACGGCTTCGGGAGCCAGCTGCGAGCCGGAGGCCGCCTGGATCGCCTCCAGCGCCTCATCGGGAGAGAATGCCTCTCGCTGCGGCCGGCTCGCGGTGAGGGCCTCGTAGCTGTCGGCCACCGCAAGCACCCGCGTGCCCAGGTTGATCTGGTCGGCCTTGAGGCCTCGGTGGTAGCCCGTTCCATCGAGTCGCTCATGGTGCGACGCCGCCATCTCCGCGATCCTCCCGAACGCGGGGAGGCGCGCCAGGATCCGAGCGCTCTCCTCGGGGTGGCGCAGAACGATGGCGCGTTCAGCGGCGTCGAGCGGAGCGGCCTTGTCGAGGATGGTGTTGGGCACCGCCAGCTTGCCGATGTCGTGGAGCCAGCCTGCGCGGCGAAGGTCAGTCACGTCCGCCGCGGCCAGGTTCAGATGGGCGCCCATCCGTGCCGCAATCTCGCCAACGCGACTGCAGTGACCCTGCAGGAAGGGTGCCTTGGCATCGACGATTCCCGCGAAGGCGAAGGAGATGGCGTCGATCTCGTCCTCCTCGGCCAAGCGCAAAGCGGCGCCCGGCTCGAGCGCAATGGTCCGTTCCTCGACGCCGGGAGCGGAAAGCTCGCGCCACAGCCCCAGGCGACCGAGCCGCACGAGCAGATCGACGATCTCCGGGTCGAAGGCATGGCGCCGGCCGCGCCGGAGCGCTCGCACGGCTGCCCGCTGCCCACCAGCCGTGCTGCTGCGTGCGGCAACGTCCGCGATGGTCAGGACGCGCGACACGACCGGGATCGCCGAGCCGCGAAGGCCGTCCGGCTTTCCCCGCCCGTCCCAGCGCTCGTCGAGACCGGCGATCCCCTCGGCCACGCCGCGGCCGAGGCCGAGAGAATGCGCGATCGCTGCTGCTCGCTCGCGGCGCCCGGAGCGGAGCACCTGGGTCGGGCTGTCGATGCGCGCCGCGAGGCGGGCCAGCCGTCGTGCTCGTGCGGTCGGTGCCTCCGCTGGCATGTGGCGAAGCGCGAAGCGCGCGGCTCCCAGGCCATCAGTCGGGTTCAGGCGACCGAAGTCGCGCTTGAGGTCTATGTCGCTCGTACCAGTGACACGCGCCGCGGCTGAGGCCGTCGCCGACGAGCCGGCCTCCTTCAACATCGCGGCGTAGAACAGGCTCTCGCGCTGCGTCTCGCTAAGCTCCATCGCGTCGGCCAGGCGCATGGCGAAGGCACAGGCACGCAGCGAGTGACCGGGGGCCGCTCCCTCTGAAAGGTCGAGGGCCTCGGACAGCGCTCCCAGCAGCTCCCCCGTGCGTACGCGGCGGTCGTGGGAGAGGGGCCGCGCGGCGGTCATGGCGCGTGGTGTGACGGTCGGGCTT
>JACDFU010000006.1:20967-35759 GCA_013815585.1 Chloroflexota bacterium | reverse complement strand
CCGCTCGACGTGCAGGTCGTCGATCCAGCCGGTCCCGTAGCCCCCCGAGAGCAGGCCCGTGATGCGCACGCGCGTCACCCCGGCTCGCGTCTCGAAGCCGCCGAACTGCCGGTGCCAGTCCGCCGTGCCGCTGTAGCCCGAGGCCAGATCCGTAGCGACCACGGCCCCGGTGCCGGAGAGCTGTTCCACCATGACGCGGAAGGTGGTCACCTTGGCGGTGGCCATCGATGGGACGATGTCCTTGCTGCGCATCCACGCCGAAAGGGTGTAGTTCGTGGCGGGCTCGACGGTCAGCGTGGTGGAAACCGTGCCCGAGCCCGGGTCCGTTCCTGCCGAAAGGCGGACCGACGCTCCGCTGGTGCCGCGCCGAACCTGACGGTCGAGGACCGGCCGTCGATCGGTGCCCGCGAAGCGCCAGCCATCGGGCACGCGGTCCCCGTCGTCATCGCGGTTGAAGCCGGGATTGCCCAGCAGGTCGGCTCCTCCGCCGACCATTCGGAGCGACAGGCCGCCGCCGTTCGCGAGCCGCGGCACGGCGGTTCCGCCCAGCCGAATGCTGGAGACGGAACCGTCCTGGTTGAGCGCGAGGCGGAGGCCGTCGTCCGTGGCAATGGCAACCGGCGTGGCTCCGGCGGCGGGAATGGCAAACGAGGAGAAGGCCACGACTAGGGCGGCCGAGCCTGCGCCAAGTCGCTTTCGCACGAGCAACAGGATGCCAGCCGGTTCGGGTTCCTGCCTGCGGGCGCCTATACTTCCAGCCAGCGCCCACGCCTCGAGCGCGCGCTGGCGCGACTCCGCCGCGGGGACTCCCACGTGACAGCTGAGCCCTTGGTCTCGACGCGCCGCCGCCTCTCCGAGCGCGTCAGCGCAGTGCCCGCCTCAGGCATTCGGCGCTTCTTTGACGTGATCGCCACCATGCCGGACGTCATCAGTCTGGGAGTCGGCGAGCCTGACTTCACCACGCCGCCGCAGATCGTCGAGGAAGGCGTTCGGTCGCTCCGGGCAGGCCGCACGCACTACACGAGCAATCACGGCACGCTCGACCTACGGCGGGCGCTGGCGAGCAATCTGGAGCGCCTGTACGGCGTCTCCTACGACCCAACAGCTGAGATCTGCGTCACCGTCGGCGCCTCGGAGGCCGTCGCGGCGACGATGTCGGCGATCGTCGATCCTGGCGACGAGGTCATCCTTCACGACCCGTCGTACGTCGCTTACCTGCCTTCAATCATCTTCAACGGGGGCGTGCCCGTGCCCGTGCCCACGAGCGCCGAGACCGAGTTCGCCCTCGATCCAGCCGCCCTTGAGCGCGCCATCACGCCGCAGACCAAGGTGCTCTTCCTGGGCTATCCATGCAATCCGACCGGCGCAGTGCTCTCGTCCGAGTCGCTGCGGGCCATCGCGGAGATCGCCCGGCGCAATGACCTCCTCGTCGTCAGCGACGAGATCTATGACCGGCTGGTCTACGGCGGCCACCGCCACGAGGCGATCAGCGGGCTCCCGGCGATGCTCGAGCGGACGGTCCTGATCGGTGGCTTCTCGAAGGCCTACGCCATGACGGGCTGGCGCGTCGGCTACGTCTGTGCACCGCGCGACATCCTCGAGGGAATCCTCAAGGTGCACCAGTACGAGATCATGTCCGCCCCGACGACCGCCCAGGACGCGGCCCTGAGCGCGCTGCTCGGTGCCGAGCAGGACGTGCAGCGGATGGTGGCCGAGTACGACCGTCGCCGGCGGATGTTCGTGGAGGGGCTGAACCGCATCGGCCTGCCGACGATCGAGCCGCGGGGCGCCTTCTACGCCTTCCCGAATATCCTCTCGACCGGCCTGACGAGTGCCGAGTTCAGCGAGCGGCTGCTCTTCGAGGAGCAGGTGGCAGTCATCCCGGGCGACGCGTTCGGACCGTCGGGCGACGGGCACGTCCGGGCATGCTACGCCACCGCCTACGAGCTCCTGGAGCAAGCCCTCGTGCGTATCGAGCGGTTCGTCGGCAAGCTCGGCTGAGGAGGGCGGTGCTCTCGCCGTGACAGCGCCCGTCGCCTCACCGTCCGCCACCGGCCGCTACGAAGCGGTCATCGGCATCGAGATCCACGTCCAGCTTCGGACACGATCGAAGATGTTCTGCGGCTGCTCGACGGACTTCCAGGCAGCGCCCCCGAACTCCCACACCTGCCCCATCTGCCTGGGCATGCCGGGCACCCTGCCGGTCGCGAACCGGCTCGCGGTGGAGCATGTCCTGGCCACCGGACTGGCACTCGAGGCCGAGATCGTGCCCGTCACCCGCTGGGACAGGAAGAACTACTTCTACCCGGACCTGCCCAAGGGCTATCAGATCAGCCAGTACGACCTGCCGCTGACGCAAAACGGCCGGCTCACCTTCGACACCTCGGAGGGACCGTTCACGGTCGGCATCCGGCGGGCGCACCTGGAGGAGGACACGGCCCGACTCCTGCATATGACCGGCGATTCGGGCGACCGCGCCAGCCTGGTGGACTTCAATCGGTCGGGTGTGGCGCTGATGGAAATCGTGACGGAGCCCGACCTTCGCACCGCGGAGCAGGCACGGCGCTACGCGGAGGAGCTCCGGCTGCTGCTCCTGACGATCGGTGCCTCCGAGGCAGCGCTCGAGAGCGGGCAGATGCGGGTGGAGGCGAACATCTCGCTGCGACCCATCGGCGCCCAGGCGTTCGGAACCCGCGTTGAGGTCAAGAACATGAACTCGTTTCGCTCGGTGGAGCGAGCGATCGGGCACGAGATCGAGCGGCAGGCTGGCGTCCTGTCAAACGGAGGCGACGTGATCCAGGAAACACGCGGCTGGGACGAGAACCGCGCCGCCACCTACACGATGCGCCTGAAGGAAGACTCGCAGGATTACCGCTATTTCCCAGAGCCGGATCTCCCTCCGCTCAAGGCTGACCCGGCGTGGCTCGATGAGATCCGCGCTCGGCAGCCCGAGTTACCGGCCGCGCGTCGCGCGCGATACCGCGCCGAGCTTGGCCTCTCGGCCTACGACGCGAACGTGATCGTCGGGGATCTCAAGGCGACGCGCGTCTTCGAGGGCGCCTTGGCCGCTGAATCGGCACTGCCCGCGAAGCGGGTCGCGAATTGGGTCACCGGGGAGTACCTCAGGCTCGCCAAAGGCTCGGACGCGATCGATGCCCTCGAGCCGGCTGAGCTCGGCCGGCTGCTCCGGCTGGTGGACGAGGGCACCCTCTCGGGCACCAGCGCCAAGGAGGTCTTCGCCCGGATCTTCGCCGGCGAGCGAACCGCTGCTGTGGTGGAAGAACTGGGCTTGGCGCAGATCAGTGATGGTGGGGCACTCGAGACCGCAGTGGACGAGGTGCTGGCGGCGAATCCTGCCGCTGTCGAGGACATCCGGGCCGGCAAGGCCCAGGCGATTGGCTTCCTGGTCGGCCAGGTCATGAAGCAGACGCGCGGCCGGGCGAACGCCGCAATGGTCCGGGAGCTGATTCGCTCACGCCTCGATGCCGCGCCCCCGGCCGCGACCGCTCCCCGGCGGCCGAAAGGGACTCCCGAGGCCTCTGGATGACTCCGGTCAACGTCGCCCTCTGGGCGGCCGGCGCGGCACTGATGGCGCTCGGCTTCGCGCGCCTTCGCGGCCCGCTGGCTCGCCTTCGTACTCTGCAGGCTGCCGATGAGAACGCGCGGCGCTACGAGAGCTGGCGGGGCTCGCGTCTCAGCGAGTCAGATCGGGGTGTCACCGGTGCCGACGTCATGCGCCAGCAGATGCGCGGTCAGCTCCAGTTGTGGGGCGCCGTCGTCGGGGCAGGCTTCATGCTCGTGTTCATCGGCTTCGCCGTTCGCTGATCAGCGCCGGGCGCGCACCCGCCGGTGCTCGATGGCCGTGCAGCGGTCCATGACTACGCCCAGGCCGCCGTCGTGCGCGATCCGAGCCGCTTCCCAGTTCACGACGCCAAGCTGCAGCCAGAGCGCTCGCGCTCCGGTGGCGACCGCACTCTCGGCGACGGCGGGCGTGTGCTCCGGGCGGCGAAACACGTCGATGATGTCAAAGGAGCCCGTGGCTGCGACCGCGTCCTCGATCGAGGCATGGCAGGGGATTCCGAGGACGTCCCGAGCATACGGGTTGACGGGCACGCACTCGTAGCCGAAATGCTGGAGATACCGCATGACGCTGTTCGATGGTCTCGCGCGATCCGGAGAAGCACCGACGATGCATATGCGCCGCGAATCGGTCAGGAGATCCAGGACCTGGTCCTGGTCGAGGAGAGAGACGCTGCCACGACCTTCCTGGAGGTCGAGGATGTCGGCGGCCCTTCCCCGATCCGCCAGTCGCGCCTCGTCGCTGCCTTCCACCATGCCCGCCTTTCGCCTCCTCCGTCCCCACGCCGGGCGTTCAGTACCACCGATCTTGGCGTGGGCTCACCCCGATCAAGACAATCGTCCGCCACACGAGCATCGTCCAGCCGTTGCGCGGATGGCGTCGAAGTGCATACTGCGCGGAGCATCGGCCGGAGGATGGAAGAAGGCCGATTTCCGTCGTCAGAGCGGCTGCTGGCCGGCTTGAGGCGGTGAAGCGAAGGCTTGCTGGACTCAGTGCCGGCAGCGACTTCAGAGGAGGATTTCAGTTTGCGGTTGACACGTGCCCTCATCGCGATGCTCGCGGTGTCGGTCCTCATTTTCAGTGCGTGTGCGTCCACGGGCGCGACGCCCTCGGCCCCAGCGCCGAGCGTCTCCCAGGCGGCCTCAGAACCGGCTGCTGAGTCGCCCAGCGCCGCCGAGCCGTCGGTGGCGGCCGAATCGCCGTCAGAGGCGGCGGCATCGCCCAGCGAAGCTGCATCCGGTGACGGAGCGTCGCCCAGCGGGGAGCCGAGCGGCTCCGCGCCGACGACCGGCGGCCTCGCAGCGTGCGGGAACCAGGACAGCGGCGACGCCTTCAAGATCGGCGGCGTGACCGACGTCGGTCAGCTGGAGGACAAGTCCTTCAACGAGGCCGGCTGGTGCGGCACGATCGCTGGCGCCACGGCGGTCGGGGGCTCCGCGGAGGTCATCGTGACCGAGGACCCGGCCGACTACGCCTCCAACATGCAGCAGTTGATCGACCAGGACTTCGACATCATCGTCACGTACGGTTTCGCCTTGGGCAACGCGACATCGATCGCGGCCAAGGAGAACCCGGAGGTCAAGTTCATCGGCCTCGACCAGGGCGTCTGCGTGGATGCCAACGGCGATCCCGACCCCACCTTCGCCTGCGAAGGGGATGCGGCGGAGCTCCTGCCGAACTACCAGGGCCTGATCTTCGCTGAGGCACAGGCCGGCTACCTGGCGGGCATCGTGGCCGCCCACCTCACCGAGTCGGACGTCATCGGCGCGGTCGGCGGCATCGACACCATTCCGCCCGTGGTGGACTACATCACCGGGTACGAGAACGGCGCCAAGTCGGTCAACCCCGACATCGAGGTGCTCACGACCTACGTCTCGGACGACATCACCAAGGCCTTCAACGACCCGGCCACCGGCAAGTCGATCGGCGAGCAGATGATCGGGCAGGACGCGGACGTTCTCTTCCAGGTCGCCGGTCTAAGCGGCCAGGGAACGCTCGAAGCAGCCTGCGACGCGGACATCGCCGGGATCGGCGTGGACGTCGACCAGTCCCAGTCGCTGCCGAACCTGGCCGACTGCATTGCCACCAGCGCCGAGAAGAAGATCAAGGACGCCATCTCGAACGCCATCCAGCGTGTCGCTGACGGCACCGACGAGGCCGGCACGATCATGAACGACGCCAGCGCTGACCCGCCCGGCGTGGGTCTGTCTCCATTCGGAGCAGCCTTCGCCGACAAGATCACCCCCGAGGTCCAGGCCATGCTCGACAAGGCCCTCGAGGATATGAAGGCGGGCACGCTCGACCCCAAGGCTGCGCCGTAGCCTCAGCCGTGACAGCCATAGCGTGATTTCGAGAGGCGGGACGGCGTCGGCCGGACCGCCTCTCCTCCTTTCTGCCGCGCTATGCTCGCGGACACCGATCAGTCGTCCATGCGCCAGGGGAGGTCCCGATGACCGAGCCGCAGGCCATCCAGCCGAGCGCACCATCGGCTGTGCCGTCGCCTGACCGAACCCTGGCCGCCCCTGTCGAGAACGCGCCCGCGCTCGAGATGCGCGGCATCACCAAGCGTTACCCCGGCGTCATCGCCAACGACCACATCGACCTGGAGGTCCGGCCGGGCGAGATCCATGCCCTGCTGGGCGAGAACGGGGCCGGCAAGTCGACCCTGATGAATATCCTCTACGGGCTGGCCGTGCCCGACGAGGGCGAGATCCTGCTCGACGGTGTCCCGGTCACGATCTCCGGACCGTCCGATGCGATCGAGCGCGGGATCAGCATGGTTCACCAGCATTTCATGCTCGTGCCCGTCCTCTCGGTCGCAGAGAACATCCTCCTCGGTGAGGAGACGATGGCCAACGCGATCTTCCTGGATCGAAGTGAGGCGCGTCGTCGGATCCGCGAGCTTGGTGCCCGCTTCGGCTTTGAGATCGATCCCGATGCGCCGGTCGGCAGCCTCTCGGTCGGCTGGCAGCAACGCGTCGAGATCCTCAAGGCGCTGTACCGGAAGGCGCGCATCCTCGTGCTGGACGAGCCCACCGCCGTCCTGACGCCGCAGGAGACCGAGGAGATCTTCGCTGTCCTGCGCCGTCTGGCAGACGAGGGCCACAGCGTCATCTTCATCAGCCATAAGCTGTACGAAGTACTCGCCGTCGCGGACCGGATCACGGTGATCCGCCGCGGCCGCGTCGTCGGCTCCCGGACCCCTGCCGAGACGAACGAGGAGGACCTCGCCGAGCTCATGGTTGGTCGGGAGGTCCAACTCACCGTCGACCGTGGCGAGTCGCACCCCGGTGAGCCAGCCTTCACCGTGGAGGACCTCCACGTCCAGGACGACCGCGGGCACGAGGCGGTCCGGGGAGTCACCCTGGAGGTGCGGGCTGGCGAGATCTTCGGCATCGCCGGTGTGGCGGGGAATGGGCAGGACGAGCTGGTGGAGGCGATCACCGGCCTGCGCAAGCCGAAACAGGGGCGCGTGACTCTCGGGGGACGCGACGTCACTGGATCGGGACCCCGGAAGCTTGGGGCGGCAGGCCTGGCCTACGTGCCCGGCGACCGCCACCGGTTCGGGCTCGTGCTCAGCTTTCCGCTCCAGGACAACCTCGTTCTTACGAGCTACCACAAGAGTCCCTTCGCCCGTGGACTCGTGCGAGACGACCAGGCATGCGAGGACTGGGCGAACCGCTCGATCGCCGAGTACGACATCCGCACGCCCTCCTGCGACGTCCCGGCGGGCACGTTGTCGGGCGGTAATCAGCAGAAGGCCGTCGTGGCTCGGGAGTTCAGCCGGGACCTGAAGGCGCTGGTGCTCGATCAGCCGACGCGTGGCCTCGATGTGGGCAGCATCGAGTTCATCCACCGCCAGGCCCTTGCCAAGCGCGATGCCGGCACCGCCATCCTGCTCGTCTCGGCCGAGTTGGACGAGATCCTCGAGCTGTCGGACCGGATCGCTGTCATGTACCGGGGAGAGCTGGTTGCCGTGGTCGATGGACGCACGGCCAACCGGGAGGAGATCGGCCTGCTGATGGCGACCGGCCGGCGGGAGGAGTCTAAGTCCCCGATCGGAGCGGAGGTGTGAGCGGCGGGCCCAGCGGGCCCGACCAGGAGCCCGCCACGGATCCGAAGCCTGCGATGGATCCGAGCGCCGATGCGGGCCCCGTGATCGAGGCGGAGGCGCCACAGGCAGCCTCACCCCAGGCAGCGGTTCCCCCGCCGCTCCCGCGAGATCCCGTGGCCCGATTCTGGTCGGTGGCTGCGGTCCCGATTGCCGCGGTGGTCCTGGCACTGCTCGTCGGCTCCTTGATCATCCTGGCGTCCAGCTTCTTCGCGGTGGGCGGCTTTGAGCCCCTGCTGCCCGTGGAGGCGTACAGCAGCCTGCTGCGAGGCTCATTCGGCAGCGTCAACGGCCTGGTCAACACGGTCGTCGCGGCGACGCCGCTGGTGCTGGCGGGGCTGGCGGTTGGTATCGGCTTCAAGGCCGGGCTCTTCAACATCGGCGCACAGGGTCAGTTCCTGATGGGCGCCCTGGCCGCGGCCGGCACGGGAGCAGCGCTGGCCCAGCAGCCGCCGCCCATCGCCATCGGGGGAGCGCTCCTGGCGGCCGCGATCGGGGGCGGCCTCTGGGGATTTATTCCCGGCGCCCTCAAGGCCTGGACGGGGGCCCATGAGGTCGTGACCACGATCATGCTCAACTACATCGCGGCCGCCGTGATCGGTTACCTGATCACGGGCCCGCTGGCGGCACCGGGCTTCTCATTCGCCCGAACCGGGCCGGTGGGCAACGCCGCCCTCCCCATCATCCTGGGGCGCAACGGTCACCTCGGCATCCTCATTGCACTTCTGGCCGTGCCGCTCGCGTACTGGCTTCTCTGGCGGAGCACGCTCGGCTTCGAGCTTCGGACGGTCGGCGCGAATCCCAACGCGGCGCGCTACGCGGGCATGCGTCCCGGTCTGCTGACGATCTTTACGCTTTCGCTCTGCGGCCTCCTGGCGGGGCTTGCCGGAGGCGGCCAGATCCTGGGGACCAGCGGCTTCATGAACGCCTCGTATGGCACGGCGACGGGCTTCGACGCGATCGCGGTGGCGCTGCTCGGCCGTGCCCATCCGGTCGGCATCCTGGCCGCATCGCTGCTCTTCGGGGCCATGCGCGCCGGCTCGGGGCTGATGCAGATCGAGGCGCGGATTCCAGTCGAGATCATCGACGTGATTCAGGCGGTGATCCTGCTCTTCCTGGCCGCTGACGTGATCGTCCGTCGAATCCTGCGGCTCCGAGCTGCCCGATCGGGGGTGGACGAGATCCAGACGGTGACCCGCTCGTACGGCGAGCAGGCGGCGCGCTGATGAGCGTGTGCTGATGGCCGCCAACTGATGGAGCAGCTGTTCCAGACGCTCTATGGGATCCCGCTTCTGGGGCTCGTCTTCCAGCTGGGCGGTTACCTTGTCGACCGCCTCCCGAGCATCGCGCCGATCGTGCTCGGTCTGGCTGCTCCGATCGCGCTCGGGGCGCTCTGCGGCGTCATGAACGAGCGCTCGGGCGTGGTCAACATCGGTATCGAGGGCATCATGCTGATCGCCGCCTTCGTGGCGTTCGTTGCGGGGGCCTTTGCCGCTGACGCCTTCCCGGCCGAGGGATCGGACGTCTTCGGGGTCACGCCGGCACTGCTGATCGGTGTCGCCGCCGCGGTGATTTCGGCGATGCTCGTGTCGCTATTGCACGCCTGGCTGTCGATCAGCATCCGGGCCGACCAGATCATCAGTGGCACGATCATCAACATCGCGGCGCTGGGCCTGACGGGATACCTGAACCGGCTGATCATCTCGGCCAACCCACGAGCGGGAGCAGGAACCTTCAAGTCGTTCAATCCGCCGGATGCGCTGGTCGACCTGCCGATCATCGGCTGGGTGCTCAACATGTTCCTGGACCAGGGCCCGATCGCCATGATCGTCATCGTGCTGGTGATCGTGCTCCAGATCATGCTCTTCCGATCCCGATGGGGGCTGCGCACGAGGGCCGTCGGCGAGCATCCGAAGGCGGCCGACACGGTGGGCATCGACGTGATCGCTCTCCGCTACCGCAACGTGATCATCGGTGGCGCCTTCGCCGGGTTAGCGGGTGCATATCTCACGCTCGAGGCGACCAGCTCGTTCCAGAACGGCATGACGAGCGGCCGTGGCTTCATCGCGCTGGCCGCCGTCATCTTTGGGCGCTGGACGCCGATCGGGTCATTTGGCGCGGCGCTAATGTTCACCGCCGCCGAGGCACTCGGCGTTGCGATCCGCTTCCGGCCCCCGGACGGTGACCTGGCCGCGCTGGGCGACGTGATGACCGCGATCCCGAATCAGGTTTACGGAGCCCTGCCGTACATCATCACGATCATCATCCTGGCCGGAGTGGTGGGCCGCAGCATTCCTCCTGCCGCGGTGGGGCAGCCGTACTACAAGGAATCACGAGCCTGAGCTTCCTATGCGCTGGGCGCCTCTACCGACCGACCGAGCCGGGTTTCGCCCTGCGCAAGGGTCACGAAAAGGCCCAGACGCCGCTCTTCAGGGGTCTCTCAGTCACTGGCCGCATACGTCGTCCAACACGTCAGTCCGTAGAGTCACCAGCGGCATACGGACCTCGACCACGGCGGACCGAGTGAACGATCTCAGGGGCTGGGCGGCTCTATCGTGACCGGCTCGGCGTAGTCAAACAGGTAGTCGATCTTGCTGTCGTGCAGGTTGCCCAGCGGGTCTTTCACGTTCCGTAGCTCCACCCGTACAGCCTGTGGCAGGGCCGTCGCTGGATCAACCACCAGCGTCACCTCGCGAACCCCACCCTCGCCCGGTGTCGGGCTGGAAGCCTGGAGGATGCACGCGTCCTCGACGGCCTGGCTCGCCTGGAGGTCCGTCTCAGGGCCCACCTGCCAATCCCCCGCGACATCCTCGAGGAGCGCTCCCAGCGCATTCGCCAGTCGCGGCTGAGCCGCATCGGGCAGCTCTTGCCAGCCTTGCGGACCGCGGATCCAGAGGTCCTGACCGATCGCAATGGTTTCCTCGGGCTCGGGCCCCGCGGAGCCCTCGCTCACCCGGCGCAGACTTCGATCAGGCGCCTGGTATGCGCCGTCGAAGGCCGTTTCCTGCCGCTCGGTAGCAGGCGGTTCGTTCGGATCGGGCGAAAACACGTCGGCATACGTGAAGCCCGAGGCGTCATAGCGGTACGAAGGCACCTGGTCGACGGCCGCGGAGACCAGCTCGACCGCCTCGACGGTGCAGCCGCCCAGGCTGATTGGCGTCGCCGACGATTGCGCCGATGCCGAGCCGCCCGGGGTCGTGCCGGATTCTTCGCTGGCCCTGGCCAGAGAGCCCGTGGCCGCTGCCGAGGAAGCGGCTGGCGTGGGGGCCGGCGGGGCGGTCGCACAGGCGGTCAACAGCGCTGCCGTGATGAGGACTGCGCGCGCGGCCCCGCGAGTGGCGGTCAGGTAGCGGGTCTCGGATGGGGAGGGGAGGGGTCCCGTGGCCTCCCTCCGGTGGCTTTGCGTTAGCCCGGCAGGACGAGCGTGTACCGCCCGTTCCAGCGCGTCCAGCGCTCGGCCTCCCAGTACGGGGTGAGCTTGTAGCTCATCTGTGCTGCCGTGTAGTAGGTGCCCGCGGGCGGATCGGTCCAGGCCCGGAAGGGCGCCGCGACGTACACGCCGGTGACCGTGAAGTTGCTGGTCAGCCGTGGATCGGCGCTGGCGGTGTAGCCGATCATCGTCCAGGCGTGCCCGCCGTTGTAGATGAGCAGACCCACCGGGAGCCCGGTGCTGCGCATCCGGTAGACGCCGCTGCGCAGGGCGGAGGTATAGCTGCTGTACGTGACGTCGGAATAGCGGACGCGACCGCCGCTGAAGTAGTTCAGGCTTCTCGCCCAGGATTGCGGATCCAGGCCCAGCGCCTGGAGCGAGTAGCCCATGTTCTGCCGGCCGTAGGCGTACACGGACTGCTGGAACGCGTAGGAGGTGCTGTACCGGTTGAGCCCGATGTTGAGCTCCGTCTGGACCGACGCCGGCACACACCAGTAGTTCGTGTACTGCTGGGTGACCGGGTTGCTGCCGTTCCAGACGTACTGCCGGAAGGGGCCCGTCAACAGGTAGCTGCGGACCCAGCCGTAGGTGCTGCCGACCTTGACCAGCGTCCAGCTGATGCCGTTGGTATCCGTGACCGATTCTCGACGGTCTGCTCTGATGCCGTCGCTCAGGCTTCGAACGGTCGGGCCGCCGCTCCAAGCGTAGCGGTAGAGGATCGTGTTCTCGTGAACGGTCCACAGGCCCGAGACAGCCGCCGGCAGCGTGCTCGTGTGCCAGTAGGGAAGCCAGCCGGTCCGCTTGACTCCGTCAGCCGTGAAGGAGGCCTTGATCCACCGCCGGGCGAGGTGGTCCAGCACGTAGGAGGTGCTGGTCACCCGGGTGCGGGCGTAGACGCGCCGCAGGATGGGGGCGTCGGTCGTACCGGCCTCCCGGATCTCGCTCGGTCGAGTCACGTTGCGGGTCGATGCGAAGGCAACGGGAGCCGAAACCCGGGCGAGCCGCGAGAGCTCGATGAAGCCCGACGTCGTGCCCTTGCTTGCGGCCACCCACCAGATGCCGTCGACGAGTGTGCGCTCGGTCACCGCAAGCTTCGTGTTCGTGCTCAGAGTTGTGCGGACCGCAGAGCCGGCATCGCGTTCGGCATAGAGGCGAGACCAGGCGATCGTGTAGCGGTAGCCGGTCAGGGGCTCCGTCGTGGAGGTTGTGCCGCTGGTCGTCAGGCGCGGCGTAGCCGATGGCGTCGCCGTGGCGGTCGGCGTCGCCGTGGCGGTCGGCGTCGCCGTGGCGGTCGGTGTTGCCGTGGCGGCCGGCGTGGCCGTGGCGGTTGCGCTCGGCGTGGGAGTCGCGGTGGGAGTGGCGGACGCGGCTGTCGGGGTCGCGGTTCCGGTCGCCGCGATCGTCTCCGTGGCGACCGGCGTCGGCTCTTCGGAGAGTGCGGGTGTCGGTTCGGCCTGATCCGTTGCCGCAGGCGCCGGGGGTGCTGATTCGGGGGGCGAGCCGCTCGGGCTGGCCGAGGCTGTCGGAGTCAAGGCGGCGTCGGGCTCGGCCGCCCAGGCCGTCGCCGGCAGCGAGCTGGTCAGGGCGAGCGCGAAAGCGAGGAGACCGGCCAGGCGGCGGCTGGCGGAGGCCTTCGTTCGGAAGGTGGGCGTCATGCTGGAAGGAAGCGTAACCCGGTCGGCCATGGAAGGATCATGGGCTTTTGGTCCTAGCGGCCGGCCTTCAGCTCGCGCAGGCGGGCGTCACTGATTCCGAAGTGGTGGGCGATCTCATGGTTGACCGTGTCTTCGACCGCGCTGGCGCGGGCAACGGGGTCACGATACTGGCGCTCGAAGGGCGCACGGAAGATCGTGATCTTGCTGGGCACGGGAGCTGCGTCCGCGCCCCAGCGGGTGCGTGGGATGCCCTCGTAAAGGCCGTAGAGGCCGCGCACCTGAAGCCGCGCCAGCTGGTCGGCCGTGGGCTCGTCCTCGATCACAATGGCCACGCTGTCCAGCCGCTCCACGAACGGATCGGGGAGCGCGGCCAGGGCATGCTCCACCAGCTCCTCGAACGAGATGTCATCCCTTCGCTCGACCATCTGGGAAGGCTATCGCACCGGCACTCGACATCTCGCCTACGCTTCTCTCGTGGCGCTCATGCGAGTGGTTGCGATCTGTGCGGTCGCCGTCCTCGCCGCGGGCTGCCTGGGCAACGACGCTGAGGGCGATTTGGCAGCACCCTCGGGCGAGGCGAACGGCTCCCCCGGCGCATCCACGATCGGCGGCGCGACCACCTCTGGGACCGCCGCGCCAACTGCCAGCATCACTCCCCGGCCCACGCTCCGACCGATCCCGCTGGGCGACGGCCCCTTCCGGAGTCCCCAGAAACGGATGACCGGCGAGGTGCTGGCCTTTGTCAACTACGGTGATCTGAACACCGTCCTCCCCATGCTCGAGTACGAGACGCTTTCGACGATCGCCTACTTCAGCGTCAGCCTGCTTCGAAGCGGACGACTCGACAAGCGGGGCCCGGCCTGGGCCGGCTGGACCGGATCGACGATGGACAAGCTGATCGAGCGGGCACACCGGAAGGGCACGCGAGTCGTGCTGACAGCGGAGCGCTTTGCCTGGAGCAGCGCCGGGGCCACAGAGGCACGGGCTCTCCTCGGCAGCGCAACCGCCCGGCGGACCGCCGCGCGCGAGATCGCCGCCGCTGTTGACGAGCGAGGGGTCGACGGCGTCAACATTGACTTCGAGCCGATCCCGAGCGGACAGAGCGAGAACTTCGTGACCTTCGTGCGGCTCGTGCGGAAAGCCCTGGACGCGAAGCGGCGGGGATACCAGTTGACCTACTCCGCGACCGGCCACATCGCCAACTACGACGTCGCCTCGCTGGCCAGGAAGGGCGCCGCCGATGCCGTCTACATCATGGGCTACCAGTACCGCGGCGCGTGGTCGAAGGAGGCCGGCTCTGTGGCACCGCTGGGCGGCCCGGGGTACGACGTGACGGACACGGTCGACGAGTACCTGGAGCGCACCACTGCGGGCAAGGTCATCCTGGGGGCCCCGCTCTACGGCTGGTCCTGGCTGACGACCGGGCCTGGCCTCCATGCGCGTACCAGGGGTGGCTCCGCGGCCGTCTTCTACCGGGATGCCGTGAAAATGGCGGGGAGGACCAAGCCAGGCTACGACAAGGTCGAGCAGGTCGCCTGGATATCGTATCGATCCGGCTCGAATTGGCGCCAGCTCTACTACGACGACGCCCGCGGTATCCGGGCCAAGTTCAGTCTGGTCAAGCAGAGGCAGCTGGCAGGCGTCGGCCTGTGGGCCCTCGGCTTCGAAGGATCCGAGGGCCCGGCCATCTTCGACCTGCTGCGCGATAGCTTCGTTCAGAAGTGACCCGGGACGCTCGCGAGCTCGACCGCCTTCTGATCGCTGCGGCGGTTCTTCTGGCTGTCGGGACGGTGCTGCTCATGGTGGTTCCGGAGGTGCCGCCATTCGTGGTGGCGCCGGGTCTCGATCTCATCATCAACTCGGCCGCCACAGTGGTCGGGGCCGGGATCGCGGGGCTTGCCTGGTTCCACTACCGGGAGGCCGGCAGAGCCTCCGCGCTGTATCAGAGCAGCGCCTTTCTGGCGCTGTCGACGATCAATGGCTTCTTCGTCTTGCTTGCCGTCGGCGGAGTAGCTG
>JACDFU010000006.1:0-20957 GCA_013815585.1 Chloroflexota bacterium | reverse complement strand
GGGTTCTCGGCCGTGGCGCCGACCCAGGGGCCCATCTACGCCCAGACGGCGGCACGGCTGGTCGCAGCGTTCCTGCTGGCTCTAGGCGCTCTCGTTGAGCTGCGCACCGGGCGGGTGCAGGGTCAGCGGCGGGCGACCGTGCTGTTTCTGCCGAGCGTCATCCTGGTGATCCTCACGGCGATGTTCCTGGGCGGTGCGCGCGGTCTGCCGGTTCTGGTCGATCTGCCCATCCTGCTGGACCTTCCGGCTCTTGATCCGGCCGTTCGCTCTTCCGGGGGCTCGCCCTTCGCCGGCACGACGCCCGAGTTCCTCGCCCTCCACTTCTCCATCGGAGCCGTCTACCTCCTGGGGGCGGTGCTCTTTCGACGACTCTTCATTCGTCAGAGCCATGCCATCACGAAATACGTTTCGCTGGGCCTTGTCTTCGCGTCGTTCAGCCAGATCCACTTCGCGCTGTACCCGTCGACCTATACGTCGGTGGTCGGCACGGCGGACCTCCTTCGGGTCGCCTTCTACGCCACCCTTCTGTTCGGAATCGAGATTGAGGCGCGCGACCAGCTCCGGGCACTTCGCCAGGCCAACGTGGAGCTGGAGGACCTTCGCGAGGTGGATGTCGCTCGGGCCGGGCTGGAGGAGCGTGCGCGGCTGGCGCGGGAGGTACACGATGGGCTTGCGCAAGAGCTCTGGTTCGCGAAGCTGAAGCAGGCTCGGCTGACCGCCATGCCCGACTTGCCCGGTCCAGGCCGCGAGCTTGGCGAAGAGGTCAGCCGGGCGATCGACAACGCGCTCGCGGAGGCACGACAGGCCGTGATGGCCATGCGCTCCAGCGGCGACGAGCTGGACGCCGCCTTCCCCGATGTGCTGCGCCGCTATGTGGACGACTTCGACGACCGCTTCGGGATCCGCGCCGAGTTTCACTCCGACACGCCGCTGCCACCGCTCCGGCCGCGAACGCAGGCGGAGCTCCTGCGCATTGTTCAGGAGGCGCTCAACAACGTGCAGAAGCACGCTGATGCGACGGTCGTGAACGTGAACGCAAGCGCCGACTCAGGCCGCCTCGTCCTCACCGTGACGGACAATGGACGCGGCTTCGATCCGGCCAACATAGACGGGCGGAGGTTCGGAATGCAAAGCATGCGCGAGCGCGCTCAGCTCGTGGGAGGGACGGTGTCGGTGCAATCGCAACCTCACGACGGCGCTCGCGTCACGGTCGACGTGCCTCTCGACGCAGCCGCGGAAGTATCGCCGTGACCGCGGACCACTCGGCACAGCCGCTTCGCGTCATGCTCGTCGACGACCACCCGATGGTGCGCTCGGCCATCCGGCAGGCGGTCAGCGCTCCTGACATCGAGGTCGTAGGAGAGGCCTCGTCGGCGGAAGAGGCGCTTGAGCTTGCACTGAAGCTCCGTCCGGACGTGCTGCTGCTGGACATCGACCTGCCTGGCATGAGCGGTGTCCAGCTGCTCCGCGAGATCGCGCCCCGGCTACCCGATACGAAGATCGTCATGCTCACGGTCTCGAGCGGCCAGCGGCATGCCCTCGAGGCGGTGCGCCACGGCGCGAGCGGTTACCTGACCAAGGATCTGACGCCGGAGGCGCTGCAGCGCTCGGTCCGGGGGCTGCGCCAAGGCGATCTGGCCATGCCCCGCAAGCTGGCCGCGCAGGTCGTCAAGGAGCTGTCGCAATCAGCTCGGCAGGGCCGGACTGCGCCCGCCGGCCAGATGGGCCTCAGCGACCGTGAAGACGAAGTTCTGCGGCTGCTCGCGGAGGGCATGACGGACCGGCAGATCGCTGAGGTCCTGATGATCTCGCCGCGCACGGTCGAGACGCACGTTGGCAATATCCTGAACAAGCTCGCGGTCCGCAACCGGGCCGAGGCAGCCCAGCGCTACCGCGAGGGCGGCTGATCCGGCTCCGGGCTGGTCCTATTGCCCAGGCCGCTCATGGGACGCTCTCGAGGCCGCCCGCCGCCGGTCTGCGATTGAGGTAGGTGCCCACGCGCAAGCGGCGAAACCGCTGCCGCGCCAGCGCGGGAGGGCTCCGCGGATCTAGCGGCTATCCCTGACGGCAGCCAGCGCGGCAGCGATGTGCACCCGGAGGAGGCGGGGCTCGTTTACCTGGACGTTCCAGCCCCCCCCGCTGCGAAAACTGACAAGCAGTCGCTCGCCCGTCACCGTCAGTTCAACGATCTCTTCCAGCGCCCTGGTTTGCGGCACGCGTGACAGGTGCATGAGCCTGGACGAGGTCAGGACCAATGGCCCGCCGGCTCCATGCGTTTCGTTGAGTAGCTCCAGTCCATCGACCTGCTGTCCGCGATGGCCTGGCTGGCCGCCGTGGACCTGCTGCACAATCGCGGCCGTCCGCCAAGCGAGGAGTGACTCGGCGGGACCGAGGGCTCCGTCGAGCTCCGGTGCGGTCTCGATCGGCCTGCTACCTGCCCGGCGGTAGTGGCCACGGGCCGCCTCCGCAGCAGCCTCATCCGCCTCGATTCGGGCAAGTACTGCGGCGGCGTCGCGCTCGGAGGCGGACGCGACCGCTGCCGGGAGGCCAGCGCCAGGATCAGCCCCAGGGCGTGGATCGCTCGGCGGTAGATCGGCAGTCACACCACCAAGGCTAGAGTCCCGTTGCCTGCGCACATCAGTAGATCTACGGAGTGCGCTACGGATTCCGGTCTGCGTACCGCGAGAGCATTCCGTCGGAAGCGCCTCCGCTGAGCGCGGATTCCCGCGGCTGCGGACCGCCTACGCCAAGCGACGTATCCCCGTACGTACTCGGCCGCTACGTATCCGCAGGCTGGGTTACGTAACAGGCTGCGTACCGCCACGCATGACGGGCCTGAGCTGGGTGCTCAGTATCGAGCGGAATGACCGGTACTCCGTCTGGCCAGTGCTCATTGGCCCAGTACCTGGCAAAACAGAAGGGACCGGGGGAATGCACTCCACTTTGTTGAGGCGGGCCGGAGCTCTCGCGATCGGCGCGCTCATGCTTTCGTCCTCGGCCGTCTGGGCCGGCGACACTACCGGCATCTGCAACGGTGTGACGAACCAGCTGGCGCACCGCGGGATGGTGCAGCCGAACCTGCTGAAGGCCGCTGCCCGGCAGAACGCTGAGCTGATCGCCAAGCTGCAGGCCGACCGCGCCGCACTGGTTACGACCCAGGCCTCCCTCGCCGCTCAGATTGCTGTGGCTGAGAAGCAGATCGCTGACCTTGACGCCGCGAACGCCAAGTTGGACGGCGACATCGCCGCTGCTGAGATGCAGTTGCTGAAGATGACTCAGGACCGGGCAACCTTGGACGCGGCCATCAAGGCCGCCGAGCTGGAGCTCGCAACGCTTCAGAGCCAGCGCACCACGCTGATCAACCAGATTACGCCGCTGCAGAGCGAGCTCGCCGAGGCCCAGAAGACCCTCGCGGGGCTGAACACTCAGAAGGCCAGCGTCGAAAGCAGCCTCGCCACCAAGAGGGCTGAGCTCGCCGCTGCGACCACCCGGCTGGCCAGCGCGACCGCGGCCGCGACCACTGCTCAGAACGCCGTCAACGCTCAGGTGGCCGCGATCGAGACGGCGACCCAGGAGCTGGCCGTGCTGGTCGCTCAGGGCGACGCAGCCCAGGTCCTCGTCGACGCCGCCGAGAAGAAGCTGGCCGACGCCCGCGCCGCGCTGCCAGGGCTAGAGGCCACCGCCAAGACCGCGGACACGAACGCTGCTGCGGCGACCGCCGCGGTGCTCACAGCCGAGGAAAACCTTCGCCTGGCCGAGCAGAGCGTCACCACCTTGAACCAGCAGATCAGCACGATCGAGGCGAAGCTGCCCGTCCTGAACGCTGAGATCGCCGCCCTGAAGGGCGACATTGTCACCAAGGAAGCGCAGATCGCCGCCAAGCAGGCGGAGATCGCGGCAGCCACTGCCACGTCGGGAACCAGCACGACGACAGTCACGGCGCTGGAGGCCGAGATCGCTCGCTTGAAGGAACTGCGTCAGGCAGCGACCGGCACCGAAAAGCAGCGCCTGCAGGACCAGATCAAGGTCCTGAACGCGCAACTTGACATCGCGATTGCGCAGACCACCGCCAACACGGCGCTCATCACCGCGCTCAATGGTGACCTCACCAAGCTGCAGGGCGAGCTCGCCACGCTGAACTCGCAGCTGTCGGCGAAGCAGCAGGAGTCCAGCAACCTGCAGCAGCAGCTCGCTGGGCTGCAGACCAGCCTGGCCGGTGCCAACCAGCAGCTCACCAGCGCAACTGAGACCCTGGCCGACGCCAAGGCAGCGCAGACCGCCGCGAACACCGCGCTGACAGACGCCAACGCCGCGGTGACGGCGAAGAAGGCGGAGATCGCCGCCCTCGAGGCCGCCCTTCCCGGCCTGACCGGTGACCTCACCGCCGCCCAGGCGGAGATCACCAAGAAGCAGGGCGAGCTGAAGGACCTCGAGGACGCTCTCCCAGCCCTGCAGGCTGCCCTGACCGCGGCGAACGCCGTGGTGACCAAGGAGACTGCTGAGGTCACACGGCTCGACGGTGAGGTCAACGCGCTAGTGACCAAGTTGGCTGGGCTGAACACCCAGATCACTGCTGCGGAGAAAGCGATCCTCGACCTGCAGAACCGGCTCACCCCGCTGCAGACCGCGCTGAACACGCTCAACACGGAGATCAGCCTGAAGGAGGCGGCACTCACCGCCGCCAAGGCGGACCTGAACACGCTCGACGGGCAGATCGTCACCCAGACCGCGACGCTGCGGGCACTGGAGAGCGCCAAGAAGGTCAACCGCGACGCCGTGGCAGCCCAGAAGGTAATCCTGAGCGGCCTGCAGAGCCAGTACGCAGCCGTGCTGGACAGAATCGCCGCGATAGACGGCCAGATCGCACTCGGCGGCTGCCTCGCCTGAGTAGCTGCACCACCCCGAAGCGCCCCAGGAGCCGACGTTCCTGGGGCGCTTCGCTGTCTGCCCTACGGACGCAACAACGGACCCGGTGCGCTCCCGATCCACCAGCACCCGCGACCGATGGTCCGGTCCGGGGCGCGATATGCAACCCCGCCTCGGCGTGGACGGCGACCGCAAGGTCCATTTGGCGTGGTCCCGAGAGGTCTGCGTCTCCGAGTCCGACTGCTCAGTCCATAACCGTTACTCGACGAACCGGAGCGGGACGTGGAGCGCGTCGGTGAACGTCGGGGACGGGTACAACCCCCAGGTGGCCGTCTCGAGCGACGGGAAGGCGCACATCGTCACCGACGGCCCATCCCGCGGCCAGCACACGACGAACCGCAGCGGGGCTCTTGGATCAAGACCCCGCTGATGGACGGCTGGGAAGACAATCCGGACGTGGGCGTCGGTCCCCTCGGCAAAGCTCATGTGGTGTTCACCGGAGCGGAAGGTGCGATGTACCACATGCAGGAGACCTGACAGCTCGTTGCCGTTGGCACGTGGTACCTGCAGGAGCCTGCCCCTCCCGGCCTCCGACACCATCGAGGCGACCGGCCCCGATGGCGCGGCCTACAGCTTCTCGCCTTCAGCCAGTGACCTGGTCGACGGCTCGGTCGCGGTCGAATGCGATCCCGACTCCGGCAGCACCTTTACGCTCGGCACCACCATCGTGAAGTGCTCGGCGACGGATGCCGCCGGCAACAAGGCGCAGGGCCAGTTCTCGGTCACCGTCCAGGACACCACGCCGCCGACGGTCCATGTTCCCGGCAACATCACCAAGGAAGCGACCAGCGCGAGTGGCGCCAGCGCCGCCTACACCGCAACAGCCAGCGACCTGGTTGACGGCTCCATCGCAGCGGTCTGCACGCCCGCCTCGGGCAGCTCGTTTGCACTGGGCACGACCACCGTGACCTGCACGGCGACCGACGCCGCCGAAAACGAGGGCAGCGCCACATTCACGGTGACGGTCGCGGACACGACCGCTCCCAGCACTTCCATCTCCGGCCCCAGCGGCTGCTCCAGGTCGACAGCGCATCCTTCACGCTCTCGGGCTCGGATGCCGTCACCGCGACAGCTGACCTCGTCTACTCCTACAAGTTGGATAGCGGCAGTTGGAGTGCCTTCGGCAGTGCCACGACAGTGAACCTGTCGAGCATCGGAGATGGTACGCACACCCTCTACGCCAGGGCGAAGGACCAGGCCGGCAACGTCGTCGCCGACGGCGAGGCCGCCTCGCGGTCGTTCGGCGTCGACACCGTGAACCCGGTCGTCTCACCCGGCGACGTGAACATCACGACCTGGAGCAAGACTTCAGTCTCGCGTCAGTTCACCGCCTCCGACGTGACATCCGGCCTCGATGACTCGACGGACGCGAGCTTCACGCTGACGGCTTCGGCCGAATCAGCGGACGCGAGCCACCCGACCACCGTCTCGAAGACGGTCTTCGATGCGGCCGGCAACTCGACCACCCGGACGCTCTCCGCACTGATCGACCTGACGTACCGACGAACGTCACCTTCAGCGGTGGCGGCGTCAGCGCTGGCGGCAGCTACAACTTCGGTAGCGTCCCGAACGCCCCGACCTGCACCGCCAGCGATGCGCTGTCCGGTCTCGCAGGCTGCGTGGTCTCGGGCTACGTCGCGGCCGTCGGGAGTCATTCCCTCACCGCGACCGCAACGGACAACGCCGGCAACGTGTCGACGGCCACCCTCTCGTACACCGTCCTGGCCTGGAACCTGAAGGGGTTCTACAGCCCGGTCGATATGTCAACAGCCACGACCACCATCTGGAACACCGTCAAGAGCGGTTCAACGGTGCCGCTCAAGTTCGAGATCTTCTCGGGCACGACTGAGCTCACCGACGTCTCGGCCATCACCAGCTTCAAGGTCTTCCAGACCGCGACGCCATCAGGCTCCGCGACGATGGATGAGATCGAGCTCGTTACCACCGGAGGGACCAGTCTCCGCTACGACGGCGCCGGAGGTCAGTTCATCCAGAACTGGCAGACGCCGAAGAACAGCGCCAACAAGGCCTACAAGGTGGTCCTGACCACCGCGGACGGGTCGACGATCACGGCCTACTTCCTGCTCAAGTAACCCTGACCGCCCGCAAGTAATCCTTACCGCGAGGGGCCCGAGCCGCAAGGCTCGGGCCTCTTTCGTTTTGCGGCAACGGCGACGCGGCGTTGAGGGGTACACCGGGGCACCACGGCAGGACTGTTCAGAGGCCGGGCGTAAGCCTGGGCCTTCGTCTGTATCCTGAAGCGTGCCCTCCAACCTCGACCGCCAGCAGCAGCCTGCCTGGCTGGTCTGGGCGGCCCTCCTGGTCATCTATCTGGTCTGGGGCTCGACGTACCTCGCCATCCGCGTGGCGGTCGCAACGATGCCGCCACTGCTCACGGCCGGGGTTCGCTTCTTCGTCGCCGGACTCATCATCCTGGCGATCGTCGGCCTTCGCCGCGGGCTGACCGGCCTGCGCGTCACTCGAACCGAGCTCGTCGGCGCCGGCATCGTGGGTGCCGGCCTCGTCGCGGGCGGCAACGGACTCGTGATGCTCGCCGAGCGAGACGTTCCGTCGGCCCTGGCCGCCCTGATCATCGCCTCGGTGCCGCTCTGGGTCGTCGTGCTGCGGACCGCGACCGGGCAGCGCGTCGCGCGGGGAGCCCTGGCGGGCGTGCTCATCGGGTTCGTCGGCGTCGCCGTGCTCGTCCTGCCAGCCGGCCTGAGTGGCGCCGGCCACGCGCTGGGGCTGTTCCTGCTGGTTGCTGCCGCCGCCTCGTGGGCCTCGGGATCGTTCCTCTCGCAGCGCCTGCGCCTGCCAGCGGACCTCCTTCTGTCGACTGCGCTCCAGATGACGACCGGGGGCCTGCTGGTGGCCATCGTCGGGCTGCTGGTGGGGGAGGGCACCAAGTTCGACGTCGCCGCCTTCGCCCCAGAATCGCTGGTCGCCGTCGCCTACCTGCTGGTCTTCGGCTCGCTGCTGGCGTTCACGGCCTACAGCTGGCTTCTGCAGAACGCGCCAATCTCACAGGTTGCCACCTACGCTTACGTCAATCCGGTCGTCGCCGTCATCCTCGGCTGGGCGATCCTCGCCGAGGAGATCACGCCGGTCATGCTCGCCGGCGCTGTGCTCATCGTCGCCTCGGTGGCGGTTGTCGTCCGCCACGAAGCGGCATCACGCAGCGGGAGCTCGCGCGAGGCATCCTCCCTGCCGACAGCCGCCCAGGCCGAGGGCGCTTGAGCCCGAGCGTCTTCGAGACGACGCGCCTGACGGCGCGCCCGATGAGCCCCGGCGACACCGACACGGTCCACGCCCTGATGAGCGACCCGCTTGTCATGCGCCACTACCCGCGGCCCTGGACACGGGACGAGTGCATCCGTTGGGTGGAGCACAACCAGCGACTGTACGAGGAGCGGGGCCTTGGCCTCTGGATGCTCACCCTCAGAGCCGACGGCAGCGTTGCCGGCGATTGCGGGCTGACGATTCAGCGCATCGAGGACGAGGACGAGATCGAGATCGGCTATCACCTTGTGCCGAAGCTCTGGGGACGGGGTCTCGCGAGCGAGGCGGCCCGCGCCACTCGCGACCGGGCTTTCGCGGAGCTCGGGCTGGCGCGCCTGGTGGCCATCATCGCGCCGACAAACGAGCCCTCAGCCAACGTGGCCCGCGCCATCGGCATGCGCCTCGAGCGCGAGATGGAGTGGCGCGGCCGGCCTCAAGGGATCTTTGCCCTCGATCGCGGGTCGATAATCGCGTCGCCATGACAGCAGCCACGCCGAGCATCCCTCGGTCGGGAGGCTGAGCTGGCGCGGACTGAGCTGTTTCTGGAGGCCGTGGGCACCGGCTTCTCAGCCTTCTGCGTTTTCGGAACCTCCGCGCGCGCGTAGGCACCTAGAGACGAAGTCGTCGGACGCCGGGAAACCTGGGCGCAGTCGACGAAGTCACGGCCGAGCCAGGGCACCAGCTTATTCAGTCGTCCGGATCTTCCAGTAGGAATCCTTCCTGGCAATCTTGCCGTCCCGGATGGTCCAGAGGTCGCAACCTCTCACCTCGATCCGCTGGCCGTCCGTCGCTGTGCCGGACAGCGTCCACTCAGACGCGGCACGGTCACCGTCGACAAAGTGGCTGTCCTGCTGATACCGCACGTCGGGAATCCCGGAGAAGCGACCGGCGAAGGCCTCGCGGATCTGCTCCTTGCCGACATACCGCTGACCCCATGCTTCGGGGCCGCGCGGGGATTCGTAGATTGCGCCTTCGGCAAAGTGCTCAAAGATGCCGTCGAGATCGTGCCGGTCGAAGGCGGCCGTGATCGACTCCAGCATCGAGAAGGCATCGTTGCGATCCATTGGGCACGCTCCGTTGATGTTGTCGCGAAGCGGTTGGGCGATTGCTCCCCATCATGCGTGCCCAGACCGAGGGCTGACAACTCTTCTCGTTCACAGGCGCCTCCGCCAGGGAAAGAGCCGGCCGCTTCGGACGTCGGCCCAGACCAACCCGGGCTCTCCTGGCGGCTCCGTTCCGCTGGTCAGCGCGTTCACCCAGGCTCGCGATGAGCCTGGAAACCGGGCTGCGAGGATCTCGGGATATCGCGCCACCAGCGCCCGGTTGCGCTTCGTCGCTCGTACCACCCAGCAGCTGTGGACGGTGTAGGCCGCGCCGTGCCCGATCGCCACCGCATATTGCTCGGCTTCGGCTGCCTTGCGCGCCGATGAGCGTGCACTGGCTCCCAGGTCACCGAACGTGTTCCAGACCTCGACCAGGACCAGGCGGCGATGTGGGTCGTCGCGAAGACCGACGTCGGTGGATCGCGCCGGGTCCGCGGGTCTCGTCGCGAGCTCGAACGTCCCGCGATAGCCGGCCTCCCGACCAAGCCGCAGGATCAGCTCCTGCGTCTTCAGGTGGCCGGCATCCACGGGCTCATCTTCCGGGTCGCGGCCGAACTCGATCCGCATCGGGCACCCCAGGCTGACCGCAAGCCTCTGCCAAGCGTCCATGGTGATGCCGCCACCGCGGCCAAGCTCCGCCCGCGAGACCGCCATCCGCGAAAGACCGACCCGCTGGGCGAGCGCCTGCTGAGTCAGCCTCCGTCCCTTGCGGGACCTGCGCACGTCACTGCCGGCGCGGGCAAGCTGCTCGCGGCTGACCCGCTCAGCCTCGAGCCAGAGCACCGTCCGCTTGCGCCCCGCCATGATCGCCTCATGTTCACCGCGGGCGCTTACCGGTCACTTAGGCGGGAGACCCGACCCTCGAGCACACCCTTATCGACCCGACCTGGCCAAAATGGTCCATGTGCAGCGGGGTGCAGAAGCGCCGGGCTGGCTTCCGTTGTCGTCACTTAAGCCCCCGGCATGCACACTAGACGATCAGCGCGAGCGATTGGCCGCTGCGCAGGCGCGGAGATTGTTCTTTCCGGCGTCGGCGGGTTGCGCCGTCGGCCATCTTGAGAACACCTGTTCTATACTGGGCCACCCGGCCACCCGGCCACCCGGCCACCCGCCCGTGGTAGCCTCGGGCAGGGCAGCCGGGACGCCCGCCGAGCGCAGCCACACGCAGAGCCAGGAGCCGCCCAGCCCAGGTGTCCCAGACCGTCGCGCCCAGCGACTTCGTCCATCTGCACACGCACACCGAGTTCAGCCTTCTCGACGGGCTGGGGCGGATCAATGACCTCGTCGGCCAGGCAAGCGCCCAGGGCTTCGACAGCCTGGCCATCACTGACCACGGCGCGCTCTACGGCGCTGTCGCCTTCTACCAGGCCTGCCGCGAGAAGCAGATCAAGCCGATCATCGGCATCGAAACCTACGTCGCCCGCCGCTCGATGGCGGATCGCGAAGGGAAGGCGGACGCCCAGCCCTTCCACCTGATCCTGCTCGCGAAGAACTGGACCGGCTATCGCAACCTCTGCCGGATCAGCACCGACGCACACCTCGACGGCTACTACTACAAGCCCCGCATCGACCGCGACTACCTCGCCCAGCACGCGGAGGGCCTCATCGGCCTGAGCGCCTGTCTCAACGGCGAGATCCCCCGCGCGCTCGAGGTGGAGGACTGGGAGAGCGCGCGACGGCTGGCTGGCTCCTATAGCGACATCTTCGGGCCCGAGAACTTCTTTCTCGAACTCCAGGACCACGGCATGCCCGAGCAGAAGGGCCTGAACGAGCAGCTCCTGCGGCTGGGCCCGGAGGTCGGCCTGCCGCTCGTCGCCACCAATGACCTTCACTACGTCCACAAGTCGCAGGCTGAGGCGCATGACGTCCTGCTCTGCGTCGGCACCGCATCCAACCTGGATACTCCCGGCCGCCTGAAGTTCGATACCCAGGAGTCGTATCTCAAGAGCGCCCAGGAGATGGGCGCGCTCTTCGCCGACCTGCCCGAGGCGATCGCGAACACCCGCCGCATCGCCGAGATGAGTGAGCTCGAGTTCACGTTCGGCCAGCTGCGCCTGCCGGACTTCCCGGTCCCCGAGGGCCACACCGTCGAGAGCTGGCTGCGAGCCGAGTGTGAGCGCGGCCTGCGCCACCGCTATGGCGCCCCAACCGAGGAGGCCAGGGCCCGCCTGGAGTATGAGCTGGGGGTGATCCTCAGCATGGGCTATGCCGGCTACTTCCTGATCGTGGCCGACTTCACCAGGTTCGCCCGGGAGAACGGCATTGCCACGACCTGCCGGGGCTCCGCGCCGGGCAGCATCGTGACCTACACGCTCGGCATCACGCCGGTCGATCCCATCCGCTACGAGCTGCCCTTCGAGCGCTTCCTGAACCCCGAGCGGGTGACGATGCCGGACATCGACGTCGACTTCGAGGACAGCCGCCGCGACGAGGTCATCGCCTACGTCACGCGCAAGTACGGCTCGGATCACGTCGCCCAGATCATCACCTTCGGCACGATGCTCGCCCGGGCCGCCATCCGGGACGTTGGCCGGGTACTCGGCTTCGGTTACGGCGAGGTCGACCGCATCGCCAAGGCCGTTCCGGACCAGCTCGGGATCAAGCTGGAGGAGGCGATCCAGCTGGCGCCCGCGCTGCGGGAGCAGGTCGAGAGCGATCCCCAGGTGGCCAAGCTGATCGAGCTTGCGAAGCAGGTCGAGGGGGTGGCACGGAACGCCTCAACTCACGCCGCGGGCGTCGTAATCAGCCGCGAACCGCTAACCGAGCTGATGCCGCTCCAGCGCGCCACCAATTCCGACGCCTTGATGACGCAGTACGAGATGCACGCGGTCGAGGCGCTGGGTCTGCTCAAGTTCGACTTCCTGGGGCTGTCGAACCTGACGATCCTGCGCCAGGCCGTGGACCTCATCGCCGAGACGCGGGGAGGGGAGCGGATCGACCTCGACGCGATCCCGCTCGACGATGCGAAGACCTTCGAGTTGCTGGCATCCGGCGAGACGACCGGCATCTTCCAGCTGGAGTCGCCCGGGATGCGACGCTACGTGCGCGAGCTGAAGCCGACGTCTGTCCTCGACCTGGCGGCGATGGTCGCCCTGTACCGCCCGGGGCCTATGGACAATATCCCAGCCTACATCCGGCGCAAGCACGGCCTCGAGAAGGTCAGCTACCTCCACCCGCTGCTCGAGCCCTACCTGGAGAAGACCTACGGGATCTTCGTGTACCAGGAGGACATCATGTCCGCCGCCCGGGCGCTGGGCGGCTTCACCGGGCCGGAGGCGGACACCCTGGGCTATGCCATCCGCAAGAAGAAGTCGTCGGTGTTGCGGGCGCAGCGGGAGAAGTTCGTCCGGCAGGCCGCCGAGCGGGGCGTGACCCCTCAGGTCATCGAGGCGGTCTTCGCCGCCTTCCAGCCGTTCGAGCGCTACGGTTTCAACAAGGCCCACGCCACCTGCTACGGCTTGATTGCCTACCAGACCGGGTATCTCAAGGCGAACTACACGGTCGAGTACATGGCCAGCGTGCTGACGGCCTTCCGCGACAACACCGACCGGGTAGCGGCGGGCGTGGCCGAGTGCCGCCGGCTGGGCATCGAGGTGCAGCCGCCAGACGTCCACCGCAGCGGCCTTCATTTCACGGTGGAGGACGACGCCATCCGCTTCGGCCTGCTGGCGGTCAAGAACGTGGGACACGGAGCGATCGAGTCGATCGTTGCGGCTCGGACGGAGGCCGGCGAGTTCCGGTCGCTCGCGGACTTCTGCGGTCGGATCGATCTTCGCCTTGCCAACAGGCGGGTGATGGAGTCGCTCGTGAAGGTCGGGGCGCTATCGCGGTTCGGCCATCCTGCACAGCTGCTGACGGGCCTGGACGAGGCGCTGGCGTCGGGTCAGGCGGTGCACCGTGACCGCGAGAGTGGACAGACGTCGCTTTTCGACTCGGCGGAGCCGGCTGCCATGGAGCGCCCGCTGCCGCCGGCCACGGAGGCGCCGCTCCGGGAGCGCCTGCGCTGGGAGAAGGAGTTGCTGGGGCTCTACCTCTCGGACCATCCACTCGGCGACATCGCGGACGAGCTGGGCTCGCTCGTCGACACCTACAGCAGCGAGCTCGGCGAGGAGCTAGACCAGCAACGTGTCGTGGTCGGCGGTGTCGTGACCGGGTTCCGTCGGGTGATCACGAAGTCCCGCGCGACCATGGGCATCGCGTCGCTCGAGGATCTCCAGGGTTCCGTCGAGGTGATCGTCTTTCCCAGGACGCTCGAGCAGACGGACCAGACCTGGCAGGAGGACGCGATCCTCCTCGTTGCCGGACGCGTCGACCACAAGGCCGACGGCGCGGTCCTGCTCACCGATGCCGTCTGGACCTGGGAAGAGGCGCAGCAGATGGGTGTCGAGGCGTTTCGGCGCATCGCCACGGCAACGCAGCGGGGCGGCCCAGGTGCTCGGGGTGTCGGCACCCCCGACGGGCGAGGACGTATGCCCGTTGGCCCGGGCGGATCCATCCAGATGCCCTCGAGAGAATTCGCGCCGACCGACGCGTCCATGTCGGCGCCCGCCATGGGAGCGGTCCCGGCTGCCGGGTCTACGAAGCCCTCGGCCATGAACCGGCCGAGCAGGGAACCGGAGCAGCCCGGCCCGCTCGTGCGCCGTATTCCACGCGTCTCACCATTGCGTGGAGGCGTCGTCGACGGGTACCTCGACGTGATGCTCGGGAACGGGCGCGGCACACGCAATGGCCACGCTGATCGGCGCGCCACGCCCAGGCCCGTCCAACCGGTGGTCGAGGCCCCCGAGCCGGTCTCTGTCGCCGGGATGGCCGGTGACCACGACGATGGCCCGCCCCTGCCCGACGAGGCTCGCGCGACCGCGATTGCGGTTGGAGACCTTCCGACCCAGGCGGTACAGGCCGCGCCGGGTGGACTCCTGCACGTACGGTTCCAGGCCGCCGCGCCGGAAACCATCGTTCGCGCCTTCGAAACGATCCGCACCATCGTGCGGGATCGCTCCGGCGAGACACGGGTCGTCCTCCACATCCCATCCAGCGGCGGCCGCGAGCAACCGCTGGAGCTGCGTCGCGGCGTCGCCTACGACGCAGAGCTCGTTGCCGAGGTTCGTCGGCAGCTCGGAGAAGTTGTCCACCTCGACCTGATTGCGGGTGCCTGAGGGAGCCGAGCCAACTGTCAGAGCTTTGAAACTTTCAGCCAAGGAGAGGGCCGGTCTGGCGGCAACTCGGGCAAGCGCACGATCGAGCTCGGATTTGAAGTTACGCGAGGAAATCGGGGGCAGTGCAGGTCCTGGCGGCGACGTTCGCAAACGAACATACGGCCCGCACGGTGGAGGCGGAGCTGCGACGTCGCTATGAGCTGGGCCCCTCGGACATCGACGTGGCGGCCCGGGGGACGGCAGGAGCCGAGGACTCGCATGCTGTCGTGCTTGCGGGAAGGTTTCTCGAGGATCGGATCGGCGACGTCCGCGCCATCGTCGAGGAGCTTGGCGGGGAGATCGTCGCCGTGGTGGACGAGCGGTGGACGAAGCCTCGCAGCAACATCACGCAGCGCGCGAGCTCGCTGCCGCGTGGCCATTAGCCGGACGCCATCGGCACCCGGTGCCGTGTCCCGGGCCGCGAGCGGGACGTAGGCGGGTACACTGCCCCCGTGAAGTCACTGAGGAGCGCCGTGCTCATCGCGCTGCTTGCCGCCCTGATCGTCGGTGCCTGCAGCTCGAGCACGTCAAGCTCCAGCCCCACAGCGTCCGGGACGATCGCTGTTCAGACGGACTCGCCAACCGGCGAGGAGCCGACTGGCGACCAGACCGCCGAGCCGAGCGGAAGCGACGGCGGCGGCAACGGGAACGGGGATGGCGTCGGCAGCTTCTTTCCCACCGAAGTCGGTGGCGTGACGCTGGTGGCCCGCGACCAGGATCCGCGTGACGCCCTGGGTACCAAGCAGACCGCCCGTCGCCTGCTGCGACAGCTCGGGACCTCCTATGCCGAGATCAGCACGGCCGACGCTCGGGCGACCAGTGCCGACGGCGACCGAGTCCGCCTCGTGGGCCTGCAGGTCCCTGGTGCCCCTCCCGCGAAACTGCTGCGCGAGTATCTCCGCTTCCTTGGCGCCGGCAACAGGGGCAAGAAGATGAACGTCGGTGGCAAGCAGGTCACCAGGATTCCCGGACCGAACCAGGGGGGGAAGAAGACCTTCCGCTACGTCTACGCTCGCCGGGACGCCGTGTTCCAGGTCCAGACCGGAAGCCGCCCACTGGCGACCCAGATCCTGCGCGAACTGCCCTAGATCCCGGTCCGCCCCTCCGGAAACCGAGACACCGTCTAGCTCTCGCCTGCAGGCTCGGTGGCGAGCGCCACTGCGAAGCCAAACGCGGAGCCACCACCGGGCCGAGCCTCTGCCCAGACCCGGCCGCCCTGGGTCTCAGCGATCCGCTTGCATAGAGCCAGCCCGATACCCAAGCCCCCCGCCCTCGTCTTTGCCGCGGCCGCTCGATAGAACGGCGTGAAGAGCAACGCCGCCTCGGACTCGTCTATGCCGATGCCACGGTCGAGCACGACCACCTCGGCGGCACCTTCGAGGCTGCGGATTACGACCTCGACCTCGCTGCCCGGGGGACTGTATTTGTTGGCATTGCCGAGCAGGTTCTCGAGCACGAGCTCGAGTGATGTGCGGTCGGCGTCCACAATGAGATGGCGTGGTTCGCAGCGCAGCCGGATCTCGCGCTCGGGATGGCGTCGACCGAAGGCTTCGATCGACGTCCGGACGACGTGGGCCAGCACCTGCGGCTCGAGTTCGACTTGCGGCGCGGATTCGAGGCGCGTCAGATGAAGAAGGTTCTCGATGATCCCGAGCAGGCGCTCGGAGTCGTGCGCGATAGCGCCGATCATCGTCTGCTTGACGTCCGTCTCGAGGCGGTCGCCCCTGTCCCGGAGGAGCTCGGCGTTGCCGAAGATCGTCGTGACCGGTGTGCGCAGCTCGTGCGAGATCAGACCAAGGAACTGATCCTTGACGGCGTTGGACGCCGCGAGCGACTCCGCAGCGGTGCGTAGCGCTTCCTCGGCCTGCCTGCGCTCTGTGACATCGACCAACACGTTGACGGCCCCGATGAGGTCGCCGTCAGGACCGTGCAGGGGCGTGGGGTATGGCACGAAGAAGCGGCGGGACCCGTCCGGCCGCTCCGCGATGGCTTCGTAGCCACGGACGGCCCTGTCCTCGCGGAGTGACATGGCCATCGGGCACTCGTCGTGCCGCATCGGGGTTCCGTCGGTCCAGTAGAGGCGCAAGGTGCCGCACCACTCCTCGCCGAGCGAGGGGCGGCGCCCCCAGAATGTCGCAGCTGCGTCATTGAAGAACGTGATGCGCCCCGCGGCGTCGGTCGTGTACATGGCGACGCCGAGCGCGTTCATCAGCTCGGCGTGGTACCAGGCAGGATCGGCGCTCGGCGCGTGTCCGTTCGCCGGCGCGGCCTCGCGCAGTGCCGTGACGAGCCGAAGCGCCTGCGCGCCGAGGTCGGGGAGCGCCCTCGGATAGGACGTGGCGCGATGCGGATCCAGGGGCGCGACCTTCACGAAAACCTCTCGCAGCGGTACCCGAGTATCTGCCACCGAGGGGAGGCCTGACGACCATTACCTTTGGCTGGTGCCGAAGGCCGGATTTGAACCGGCACGCCTACACCCATGGTGTTCGAGGTCACCCGATGGCGTCCGCGGTCCCCCGCTGGCACGTCTGAGCGTGAAACTGGCCATCCCTGGGCAGTGCGTCCGACCGCCCGGCCCCCTTCTGTTGCCACCAGCGGGGAACACTGGTCCCCGACGCGCTGATCTCTGGTACGGACTCGCCGGATAGGTACCCCTAGTGCCAAACCCGTAGGTTGATCAGTAGTTCCCCGGATGTGCCGAAAGAAGCCGGGCAGGATGATCGTGGGGTAGAGGGACGGCTCCCGAGCTGGGGGGAAATCAGCGAACAGGGCCGTCCCTCTTAGTCGCATCCTACGGGCTAAGCAACCGATTGCCTAGCCCGGTTCTTGTTGGGTTCCGGCTGCGCTTCGTTAGCGGTGGGTGCTTGACCAGTAGCGTCCCGGGCATTCGCATTGTTCGGCGTCATCGCTCTCCGATGCCCAGGCTCTCGCCTCTTACGGTCCGCCAGGACGCCGATGCTGCCGCGAAGCTACCAGTAGTGGTGCCGAAGGGCCGGATTTTGAACCGGCACGGGCTTGCACCCAACGGTGTTTGAGTTCTCGCCGCGACGTCCGCCGACGTCCGCTGAGACGCCTTCCGTGCTCCAGACAGGGGACGGATGCGAGTCTTGCTCTGCCACCGTCCGCCTACGTCCGCCGTCGTGGCCGTCACGGTGGCCGTCGGGCTCGTAAGCTCGGCCCATGCGTCTGGCCGATGCCCCGAAGGTCTTCGACGACCTCGGCGCTGTCTACGTGACGAGCGTCGAGCCCTGCCAGCAGTCGGCCAAGAAGCGTCATGGATGAACGCATCATCCCGTTACGCCCAGACAGCGAATGCGCTCGTGACCCCCGACAGAGCACGAGCGACTGGCCGAAATCTCGAGCGCTCAGCGCGCAAGCACGCCTCGCCGCGTGGCTGGGGTGGGGTACGCTCGGCCGATGACAAGTAGCCGGCACAAGATCGCCGCGCTGCTTGGCATGTGCCTCGTGGTCGGGGCAGCCTGCACGTCACAGGCTCCGACCGCGACCGTGACCGCTTCGCCCAGCCCGGCGCCGACGGGCACGCCGGCGGCGCCAACGTTCGCAGCATCGCTGGTGTTCACGGCGGCCGGCGACTACGGTTGGACCGATCGGACCACCGCCACGCTGGAAGGCATCAGTCGCTCAGGCAGCGAGGTCCACCTTGCGCTCGGCGACCTGAGCTACTCGAAGAAGCCCGAAGTCGAGTGGTGTGCGTACGTCCGCGGCATCGTCGGCGAGGAGCTGCCGATACAGGTCGTGGCGGGGAACCACGAGGAGGACGGAGCCGGCGACGGGCACATCAGCCGTTTCCGGGAGTGCCTTCCTGACCGGATGGGTTCCACGGGCGCGTATGGAGCTGAGTACTACTTCGAGGTCGGACAGCTCGCTCGCTTCATCATCATCGCTCCCGACCTCACGATCGACGGGAAGCACTACTTCTATGGTGAGTCGAACGAACACGAGGACTGGCTGACCGACGCGATCGACGGCGCCCACGACGCCGGCATCCAGTGGGTGATCGTCGGCATGCACAAGAGCTGCCTGAGCGTCGGGGAGTACTACTGCAACCTCTACCAGGAGTTGCTCACGCTGCTCGTCGAGAAGAAGGTCGATCTCGTCCTGCACGGGCATGATCACGTCTACCAGCGCAGTCGGCAGCTGAGCGAGGGCTCGGGTTGCGCGGCGGTCGTGATCGACGAGTTCGATCGGGACTGCGTGACCGAGGAAGGCGAGGACGGGGTTTACGCCAAGGACAAAGGACCCATCTTCGTGACCGTGGGTACCGCCGGGGTGGACCTCTATCCCATCCATCGTGACGATCCCGAGGCGGGCTACATCGCGACCTTCAGCGGACGCAACTCCGACCCACGGTGGGGCTTCCTGAAGGTGGAGATCGCGTTGGACGAGCTGCGGGCCGAGTTCGTGGGCGTCACGTCCGGCTCCGAGTTCACCGACTCGTTCCGCATCAGGGCTGACCCACCGTAGCTCAGCCGGGCACGGCGACCACGTACCACTGGAATATCAGCCACTCGTCGGCGCGGCCGCCCGTGAGCCGCCCCGCGACCCGCTGCAGCCGACCGAACCGCCCCGGTGAGCCGCCCCACCGGCGGGCGGTCCAGCCGCTCGCGCCGAGCATCGCGGACACGTTGAGGCGCGCGAAGAAACGCAGGTGCGTCGCGTCGAAGATCCCTTCCGGCTCGTACTCGAAGCCGCGGCCGAAGGCGATCCGCAGAAGAGCCGGCGCGTAGCGGATGTTCGGGATGGAGATCGCGAGCTGGCCGTCCGGCGCCATCAGCGGGCGCAGGCTGCGCACCACGGACCAGGGATCAACGAGGTGCTCGAGGACATCGGCACAGATGACCAGGTCGACTGGTCCATCGAGCCGACCGATCGCGTCCTCCACGGTCATGGGAAGCACCAGGTCGTAGCGCGCACGGGCCAGCTCGGCGCTGGCGAGGTCCGGTTCGATGCCCACGATCTGCCGCGCACCGTGCGCGCGCAGCCAGGCGGCGTTCGACCCGCTCGAGCAGCCCACGTCCAGGACTCGCTCGTGATTGCCGCCGACCCAGTCGAGGAAGTCCACGCGGTCGGCCGCGTAGTAGGCGGCGCCCTTGCGCTGGCAGGGCTCCCCGCTGCCCGCGCTCACCGCGTGGCCGGCGCCGAGACGTCGGCGAACGAGATCAGCTCCACGCCCGCCTCGTTCAAGGCGGCCCGCACCCGCGGGTCGCACAGCGTCGCCACCTCGTGGGCACGCTCGTAGGCATACATCGACTCGACATCGGTGCCGTCGCCGGGATGACAGCCCAGCTCGGTGGTGCCAGGTGGAAGGCCACGGACGAGATCGATCAGCGCCTCGACTCCGACAGCGCCGGGAAGTGCCTCCCCTTTGTCGGCCTGGCCATAGAACGAGCCCTCGTAGCGGACGTATGGGGAGTGATGGCGCAGCGGGATGCCGAGCGCCTGCGTGACCTCCCGGGCGACCGAGCGAACCGGCTCGTGGCGGTGGACGTGCTGATGCGAGTCGAGGTGGCTGGGCGTGCGCCCGAGCAGGCGGCGGAAGAGATCCAGCTGCCGCTCGGTCTCCGCGCGCACAGCCGCTGCGTCATCGGTCGGGGCGACCATGTAGCGCGGGCGCCACTCGCCGGCCCGGTACGACCACTCCCCGAGGTCGAGATGAAGCCCCACGCTAAGGCTCGGATGCTCCAACGCATAGGCCGCCGCGCGGCGCGCCGAGGGCCAGCGGACCATGAGGCTCGCGCTCGTCACGATGCCGTTCTCGTGGGCGCGTGCCACGCCGTCCACGATTCCCTCGCTCTGCCCGAAGTCATCGGCATTGACGATCAGCCGGCGCTCGACCACGGGCGGCTACTTCACGCCTTCGATGAACAGGCTTTCCATCTCCCGGTTGTCGAGCTCCACGATGCCCGGCTGACCGCTGGCTGTCTCGCGATATGTGCAGCGGTGGACAGAACGGAAACCGGCCCGGAGCAGCAGCTCGGTGGTGAAGTCATGGGTGAACACGGTGCGCGAGTAGCCATACCAGAGCAGCTGCACCACGAGCTTGCCGCCCAGTGAGCGCATCTCGTCATCCGGGATGAGGAAGTAGTCGCGGTCCCCGCGCTGATAAGCAGCCACTGCGCGCTCGAGATCGGGCAGCCCGAGCCGCAGCGTCCCGCCCGGCTTCAGCACACGGCGCAGCTCGGCGAGCACTGGGACCAGTTCCGGGTAGGGCACCTCGGGAAGGCCATGGATGCTGACCGCGTAGTCGATGGAGGCTTCGGCCAGGGGCAGGCCATCACGGATATCGCAGCACAGGTCGATGCCGGGCCCCTCCTTGCGATCGGAGTTCATCCAACCCGGCTCGCCCCCGGCGCCGCACGCCCAGTTCAGTCGGCGGACCGGCGGACCTGCGATCGCGTTCTGCTCGCTCACAGGGCGAGCTTCTCACACAGCA
>JACDFU010000185.1 GCA_013815585.1 Chloroflexota bacterium | reverse complement strand
CGCCAGGCGCTCGCGGCGCTCCCTTCCGCTGCGCGCCAGGAAGCCCTCGAAGCTCCAGCGTGGCGCCGGTAGCCCGCTGGCGACCAGAGCCGCCAGGACCGCCGATGCCCCGGGGATGGGCACGACGCGCCCGTCCCGCGCAGCCCAGCGGCCGATGAGCCCCTCCCCAGGGTCGCTGACGAGCGGGGTCCCCGCATCGGTGACCAGAGCCAAGTCCCCGCCGCGCTCCAGGTGGGCGATGAGCTCCGCCTCGCGCGCTGCGGGACTGCGGGCGTGATAGCTGATCAAGCGCGTTTCGATCTGGTGCCGCGCCCAGAGCCGGCGTGTCAGCCGAGTGTCTTCAGCAGCCACCAGCGGCACGGCCCGAAGCGTCTCCAACGCCCGAAGCGTGATGTCTCCGAGGTTGCCGATCGGCGTGGCCACGACGAAGAGCGTGCCGCCGACCGGCGGAGAGTCCAGATCGGCGGAGCCGGCGGGCCTGCGGTTCACCCCCGCGTGGAGCCCGGGCGACGCCGCGGATAGAGATAATCCACGCCCGCCGTGCGCGGGCCGATCTTGGCGATCGGTGGCACCTGCCGCTTGAACTCGCTGCCCGCGATCATGCGCTCCACGCGCTCGACGAATTCGGGCTGGAAGCCTTTGCTGACGACCTCGGAGACCGGAAGGCGGCGGTCGACGAGCCAGTAGAGCAGCCGATCGAGCTCCGCGTAGGAGAAGCCGACCTCGGCCTCGTCCGTCTGGCCCGGCCAGAGGTCGGCCGAAGGCGCCTTGCCGATGATCGAGTCCGGCACGCCCAGCGCGGCTGCGAGCTGGCGAACCTGGGTCTTGTAGAGGTCGCCGATGGGATTGAAGGCCGACGCGTTGTCACCGAAGACTGTCGTGTAGCCGATCAGCGTCTCGGTCTTGTTCCCCGTCCCCGCCACAAGGCCGCGCCACGGCACAGATCGGTCGTAGAGGACCGCCATGCGCGTGCGCGCCATGAAGTTGCCCATCCGCAGGCGGCGCAGGGAGCCAGTCTCGCCCTTCGCCGACTGGTCAACTCCGTGCGTCTCCGCAGCGTCGCCGTCTGAGTCCAGGTCCCCCATTCCGCCGAAGTACGCATCCACCATGGGGCTGATGTCCACGAGCTCGCTGGCGCAGCCGAGGTGCTTCACGACCTCGCGGGCATGGCTCTCCGATGCGGGCGCCGACGTCCGGTAGGGCATCAGAACGCACAAGAGCCGCTCGGCCCCGATGGCGTGGGCCACGAGATACGCGACCAGCGCCGAGTCGATGCCGCCGGAGAGCCCGACCAGCGCCCGCTCGAAGCCTGCCTGGCGGAGCTGGCCACCGATGAAGCCGCTGATGATCCGGCGGGCGAGGTCGGTGTCGATCTCCAGCTCCGCGGGGAGCTCGAACAGCCGGGTCGCGGCGCTGCTCGCCTCGGGCTGATTCACCGTGCCGGCTCCGGCGCGACGTCCAGCCGTGGCTCAGCGTCCGGATCCGCTGTCGTGTCGGTCGCATCGCCGCCACGCTCCCGGATGATGCGCTCCAACTGTCGCAGAACGACCTCCGGGCGCTCATCGCGCAGGAGCGGCAGGGCAATGCGTTCGCGCCTGAGCTCGTCGAGGTCGATCTCCGCCAGGTAGGTTCCCTCCTCCAGCATCGGCGCCTGGAAGACGGTCTGGCCCGCCGGCCCCACGATCTCCGAGCCGCCCCAGAAGGTTATCGACTCGTCGACGCCGACGCGGTTCACGTAGACGACGAAGGTGGTCGTGAGCTGGGCGTAGGCTCGAAGGAGGGTCCGCCACGAGCTCGCCGTGCCCAGGCCGACCTCGTTGATCGCGGCCACGTCGCGGCCCGGCGAGGAGGAGATGTTGATGAGCAGCTGCGCGCCGTCGAGCGCGAGCAGCTGCGCCGTGGACAGATGCCAGAAGTCCTCGCAGATCGCCAACCCGATGCCCACGCCCAGCCGGCTCGGCACGGCGCGGAGGATCGATCCGGCCGCGAAGAAGCGCCGCTCGTCAAAAAGCCCGTAGTTCGGCAGGAACACCTTGCGGTGCACATGCCGGATCGAGCCATCCTCCATGAGAGCGGCGGCGATGAACAGCCGATGATCAGCCGACTCCTCCACGAAGCCCACCACCGCGGAGAGGCCGCGCGTCGCCCGAGCCAGCTTCGTCAGGCGCGGATCATCCAGGCGCATCGCCACGTCGGCGTTCAGGTCCTGGAGCAGGTAGCCGGTCAGACCAAGCTCCGGGCAGACGACCAGGTCGGCGCCTTCGGCCCGAGCATCCGCGATCACCTCGAGGTGGCGCTCGATGTTGGCGTCCACGACGCCAAGGCGCGGCGCGATCTGCGCGAGCGCGACCCGCAGCGGCTTCATGAAAGGAGTCTAGGCGAGCGCCGCTGTCTGGCCTGCCGCGGGTTCCGCTTTGCGGCCGACTGCCTGAAGCTGCTCCTTCGAGCCTTCGACGTCCTCTGCGAAATGGCAGGCCACCTCGTGGTTCGTCTCCAGGGCTCGAAGGGCCGGGTCCTCGCTGACGCACCGCTCCGGGTTGCCCAGCTTTTCGCGCAGCCAGCACCTGGTGTGGAAATGGCAGCCGCTCGGTGGGTTGGCCGGGGACGGCACGTCACCCCTGAGGATGATGCGCCTCCGTTTCGACTCCACTGCAGGATCGGGGATGGGGATCGCCGAGAGCAGGGCCACGGTGTAGGGATGGAGGGGCCGAAGGTTCAGCTCGCGCGAGCGCGCCTGCTCGACGATGCGGCCCAGGTACATCACCGCGATCCGGTCGCTGATGTGCCGCACGACTGAGAGATCGTGGGCGATGAACAGGTAGGTGAGCTCGAAGCTGTTTTGCAGACGCTCCAGCAGGTTGATGATCTGGGCCTGGATGGAGACGTCCAGCGCGCTGATCGGCTCATCCGCGATGATCAGGTCGGGGTTGAGTGCCAGGGCGCGCGCGACGCCGATCCTCTGCCGTTGGCCGCCACTGAACTCGTGAGGGTAGCGCTCCTCGAAGCTCGGGTCCAGCCCTACCGTGGCGAGCAGCTCACGGACCCGCTCCCGACGGCCACGGCGGTCGCCGACGGCGTGCACGTCGAGCGGCTCGCCGACGATCCCGCCCACGTTCATGCGCGGGTTGAGGCTCGAGTAGGGGTCCTGGAAGATCATCTGCATCTTCCTGCGGATCCGCCGGAGAGGCTCGCCTTCCAGCTCCGTGATGTCCGTCCCGTCGAAGATGATGGAGCCCTCGGTGGGCCGGTAGAGCCGGATGATCGCCCGGCCCGTGGTGCTCTTTCCGCAGCCGGACTCGCCCACCAGACCCAGCGTCTCGCCACGCTTCAGCTCGAAGCCGACGCCGTCGACGGCGCGGATGTCGCCCACGTGACGCTCAACCAGGACGCCCTCGGTGATCGGGAAATGGACCTTCAGGCCGGTGACGTGCAGCAGACCGTTGTCTGCGGCCGCCGAGCCGACGGTCACGGCGGCGGCTGCACCAGCCGGAGCGGTCACGAGCCGCCACCTGGGCCGCCTGGGCCGCTGGTCGGCGCGTTGTCTGTGCCTTCGCCTTCCTCCTGGGGTGCCAGGGGAAGGGCGCCTGCTCCCGAG
>JACDFU010000095.1 GCA_013815585.1 Chloroflexota bacterium | reverse complement strand
GCGCCGTCGCCTCCACTGATGCTGCCCCCGGGCCACCGGTCGGCGCGGACGGCACGCCGCCGCTTGCACACGCAGTCGCCGCGAAGGCGACGACGAAGCCCAACGGCACAGCACGCCTGGTGGCTCGACCTCTGGTAAGCATCAGCTGCACGTGATGCTGGAGCGCTCGAAGAACATTCGATTGACTCCGTCCATCTTCACGAAGTGAAACGTGGTGCGGATGTCGAGCGTCAGCGCGGAGCCCGTGCCGACCAGCCGGGTCCGGTCGATCAGGGTGCTGTTGCTCTTCCCGGTGCCGAAGCCGAAGTCGGCCGACAGGTGCCCACCGTTCGAGGTGGCTCCGGCGGCCTGGTATCGGTCTCCGCTGATCAGACCCGTGCCCGAGAGGCCGGCAGGATGTGAGACATCGTGAATGGTGAAACCGCCGGCCCCGTCCTCCGTGATGTGGAACGTGTTCCGGAGGCTTCCATCGAGAAGAATCGGCTCCTCGCAGCCCTGGACTACTGTCCCGGTCAGGTCGATCTCGATGACCTCCGTAAACGTCGACGCGGCCGCCCGAACCGCACCGCCCGGTAGAAGGGCCAAGGCGAGACCGAGCGCGGACGCACCCAGGGCTACTGACATCTTTCGAAGCATTTCGCTCCCTCCGTGCCGGCGGAGACACTCCGCCATCACAGGGCCAAGAGCCGTTTGAGATCTCAGCGGTTCAATCTTGATTGGAGCGTGCGAATTTGCCTCTTGTCAGCCCCGCCGGGCCGCTATATTCGTGGCCCGCGTCCGCTCTCGGCCCGAGAGTCGCAGCTCCGTCCCGCTGCCGACCCATCCCGCCACCCGCGCGACCGGCAGGAGGAGGATGGTCATGGCCCAGACCCGCACGCGCGACGACGTCATCCGAGAGGACATCCGCGACCTGCACCAGCTGGGCTATGCGCAGGAGCTGTTCCGCTCCATGGGCGGCTTCAGCAACTTCGCGATCAGCTTCAGCATCATCTCGATCCTGACCGGCGCGGTCATCCTGTACGACTACGGCCTCGCCTGGGCGGGCACCGCGGCCGTGCTCATCGGCTGGCCGCTGGTCACCGTCTTCGTTCTCCTCATCGCCGCCTCGATGGCCGAGGTCGCCTCCGCCTACCCCACAGCCGGCGGGCTCTACTACTGGGCCAGCAAGATGCGCAACAAGAACTGGGGCTGGTGGACGGCCTGGCTCAACCTCATCGGCCAGTTCGCGATCGTGGCGGGCATCAACTTCGCGGCCTCGGCCTTCCTGAACGCGACGATCCTCACGCCGCTCCTCTCCAACGTGGGCATCGACTACAGCAACACCTCTGTCTTCCTGGGAGGCCTGCTCACCGGTCAGCTCCTGACGATGGGGCTGTTGATGCTGGTGCAGCTCGCCATGAACATCGCCGGCATCAACCTGGTGGCGTTACTGAACCAGGTCAGCGTCTGGTGGCACATCGTCATCGTGGCGGCCGTCGTCGTGCTGCTGATCCTCATCGGCAAGCCAGACCAGTCGGGGCTGACGCTCTTCGCCGTCCAGCCGCAGGACGTGGCCGGCAGCTGGCAGAACAACCTCGGCGTGGTGACGTTCGACTACGGCGCGGCGATCACCTACCCTGTGATCCTCGCCTTCTTCTTCTCGCTCCTCCAGGCGAACTGGACCTACACGGGCTATGACGCCTCCGCACACGTCGCCGAGGAGACGGTCGGCGCCCGCGTGGCGAGCGCTTGGGGATTGTTCCTCTCGGTGGCCGTCTCAGCCGTGGTCGGCTTCCTCTTCCTCTTTGCGCTCACGACGCACCTGCCCAACCTGGCGACTCTTTTCCCCGCGGCCCTGGATGACAACACGCTGCCAACGGCCAGCCAGTACTACTTCGGCGGTGGCGTCGCTGTCATCGACATCCTCCGTTACAACCTGGGCGCCATGGGCGACTTGCTGAGCGCGGGGATCGCGGTCGCGATGGCCTTCTGCGGCCTCTCGTCGGTCGCCTCTGCCGGGCGCATGCTCTTCGCCTTCAGCCGCGACGACGGGCTGCCCGCCTCGGGCTGGCTCAAGCAGGTCTCGCACCGGTATCGGACGCCGGCCAACTCGCTCGTGGCCATCGTCGTGGTGGCATGGCTGTTCAGTGTGGCCGCGGGGATCGTCGGCGGCGGCACGGCGATCGTCATCGTCACCGCGATCAGCACGATCTTCCTGTACGCGGCCTACGGCATCGTCATCTACCTCGGCGCCACCACGGAGGAGTGGCGGCGCGAGCGGGTCTGGAGCCTGGGTCGCTGGTCGAAGCCCATCGCCTGGGTGGCACTGCTCTGGGTCGTCGTGCTGATGATCCTGTTCTCGTTCCCCACCTCGGGCAACATCAGCTTCCCGTTCATGATCGCGACTGTGCTCTTCCTGCTCGTCTACTACTACGGTTGGGCACGGGCGGGCTTTCAGGGTCCACGGGTCATGGGCCGGGAGGAGGAGCTGACCGAGCTCGAGCGCGAGTTCGATCAGGCGGCTCGAGGAATCGGCCCCGCGCCAGCCTGAGCCCGGCGTGACGAGCACCGATAGTGAGGGTCGCGACCAGCTCGCGGCCCTCCAGGAAATGGTCCGGGACGGAAGGGTCGAGACCCTCATCGTCGCCTTCACCGACATGCAGGGCCGCCTCATGGGCAAGCGCGTCCAGGGTGATGCGTTCCTGCGCGGGGTGATCGACCACGGGGCGCATTTCTGCACCTACCTGCTCGGCACGGACATGGAGATGAACACGCCCGACGGCTTCCGCCTGATGAACTGGGAGACGGGCTACGGCGACTGGGTTGCGGCGCCAGTCTGGTCGACGATGCGGGTGTTGCCCTGGCTGGACAAGACGGCGCTCGTGCTGAGCGACACGATCGACGAGGGATCGCACGAGGAGATCCCGGTCTCACCGCGCACGATCCTGAAGCGGCAGGTCGGCCGGGCAACGGAGATGGGATTCACGGTCAAGGCGGGCTCCGAGTTCGAGTACTACCTGCTGACCGACACCTACGAGGAAGCCCACCGGAAGGGCTTCGTCGACCTGGAGCGCTTCGGCTGGTACAACGAGGACTACCACCTGCTGCAGGGCACGAAGGCCGAGCCGATCCACGGCAAGTTGCGCAACCTGATGACCCAGGCGCGCATCCCGATCGAGTTCTCCAAGGGTGAGGCGGCGCCCGGCCAGCACGAGGTCAACATCCGCTACGACGACGTTCTCGAGTCGGCCGACCGGAGCGTCATCTTCAAGCACGGGGCCAAGGAGATCGCCTGGCTCAACGGCTTCGGCCTGACCTTCATGGCCAAGCCCGACCACGGCTGGACGGGCTCGTCGGGGCACCTGCACATGAGCCTCTGGGATCGCGGCGGATCAAAGCCGCTGTTCCACGATCGGCGGGGCGAGCCCTACGGCATGTCGCAGGCGATGAAATGGTTCCTCGGCGGGATGATGGCGCTCTCCCGCGAGCTGGCCGTCTTCCTCGCTCCGAACATCAACTCGTACAAGCGCTTCGCGGTCGCCAGCTGGGCGCCGGTGAATGTCGTCTGGGGCCGCGACAACCGGACGACCGGTTTCCGGGTGGTCGGCCATGGCGAAGGGCTGCACATCGAGGACCGATTCCCCGGCGGCGACATGAATGCGTATCTCACGTATGCGGCCATGGTGGGCGCAGGCCTGTGGGGCATCCAGAACAAGGTTGAGGCGCTCGCCGAGTACAAGGGCAACGGCTACCTGGCTACAGGCTGCGACCGGATGCCCCGGGCGCTCTACGAGGCAATCTCCGAGCTGGAGCGTTCAGAGGCTGCCGTAACGATCTTCGGTCAGGACGTCGTCGACCACTACCTGAACGCCGCGCGCGTCGAGCAACAGGCCTATGACGCGGTCGTCCATCCCTGGGAGCGCGAGCGCTACCTCGAGCGCGGCTGAGCAGGGCTGGCGCTAGCTGGCCTCGAGGCGGGTCGCCAGCGGTTCTCCCGCGTTCTCATGCGGACGCGGCTCGTGTCACCCATGCGCTGACCGCATCGGGGGTGCTCTTGCCGGTTTCGTGCGACCGGATTCGGGGTCTGTTCCGTTCATCCATGCGCTGACCGCATCCGCGCCCAGCCTGGGTGAGCCGTCGCTCGTCGCCTGCCGCCGGTGATGCGCGTGGCGCATGCCTGGCAGTTGAGGGTCCGGAAAGGACCGCGGCAGAGCTGCCGCTGATGCGCCGGCTGCATCATTGACTGTTGGTCAGTCCCGACCTCCTGGATGGCATGCGCAGGGCGCATGACTAACGAAGATTGGCTTCCTACGGTGAGCACAGGCTGAAGGTGGCTCACCTGAAGCCGATCAGCCAGACGAAGCCGATGGCGATCAGCCCTCCGCCGAGCGCCAGGGCGGCCGTAAGAAGGACCGACGTGCGGCCGGCGTGAAGGTGGCTGCCTCGATGCGGTCACGGCCGCGCAGATAGCGGACTGTGCCGAGGACGATCAGTACCATGCCAGTCACCACGACGGTCGACGCCAGGAGCGGGGTCACGGGTAAGTCGCCGGGAACGTCCGAGCTCAGAAACTGCACCGCCGCAAGGCCGAGCGCGATCAGCGCCATGCGGTTCGGAACCAGGCCAGAAACGTCCGCTCGTTCGCGAGGTGAGTGCGCGCCCGAGTCTCGGGGTCCGCGCGGGCCGTGTCGTCGCTCATAGAGATGGCACTGTAGGCAAGGCGGCCCGAGGGCGACAAGGTGGCGGCCATCTCGCCAGGGAATGCGCAGGAGGGCGAACGGATGCGACTCGAGGGCAAGGTCTGCGTGATCACGGGGGCGGGAAGCGGGATGGGCCGAGTGGCAGCACAGCAGTTCGCGGCGGAGGGAGCCAAGGTCGTCGTGGCGGAGTACGACCAGGCCGCAGCTGAAGAGACCGTCGGGTTGGTGACCGAGGCGGGTGGCGAGGCAAGCTCCGTTCTCGTCGACGTCTCCATGGAAGGCGACTGCCGCCGCATGGTCGATCACGCAGTGCAAACCTATGGCCGGATCGACGTCCTCTACAACAACGCTGGAATCATGCCCGCCGCTGACCACTCGGTCGTGGACACGGACGTCGCGACCTGGGATCAGGTCATGGCGGTCAACCTGCGAGGGGTTTTCCTGGGCTGCAAGTACGCGATCCCGCAAATGGCCGAGCAGGGCACCGGATCGATCATCAACATCAGCAGCTTCGTGGCGCTCCTCGGCTGCTCCGTGCCCCAGGACGCCTATACGGCCTCCAAGGGTGCCGTCCTGTCGCTCACGCGCAGCCTGGCCGTGCAGTTCGCGCCGCAGGGCGTCCGAGCCAATGCCATCTGCCCGGGGCCCATCGAGACGCCGCTGCTGATGGACTGGCTCGTCAAAGACGAGGAGGCCAAGCGCATCCGGCTCGCTCGCAATCCGACCGGCCGCTTCGGCAAGCCCGAAGAGGTCGTGAGCCTGGCGATATACCTCGCCTCGGACGAATCGCGCTGGACCAACGGCGCAGCACTCGTCGTCGACGGCGGCATCAGCATCAACTACTTCTGACCCAAGGCGGAGGGTGCATCACGTATTGCGACCTGAACGCTCATGATGGAAGGGCACTCGCAGCACGTGCAAGCCGATCCGGGAGGCATCGAATGTCCGCGTCCGATCTCGAGCAGGTCATCGAGCAGTATCACCGCGCGCTGGAGGCGTTCGTACGTCGGGGAGATCCCGAGCCCGTGAAGAAGCTCTATTCGCGGCGTGACGGGGCCACGCTCGCCAACCCCTTCGGCCCGCCCGCCCGCGGTTGGAACGACATCGAGAAGGCAGTAGAGCGTGGCGCTGCGCAACTCCGAGACGGCGAGGATCTTCGCTTCGAGCGCATCTCGGAGTACGCGACAGCCGATCTCGCCTACATCCTTGAGATCGAGCGGGTCCGAGTGAAGGTCGGTGGCTCCGAGCAGATCGCGCCCGTTGCGCTCCGCGTGACGACCATATTTCGACGGGAAGACGGCGAGTGGAAGATCGACCATCGGCACGCCGATCCGATAACGAGTCCACGGCCACCGGAGTCCATCATCGAGCGGTAGAAGCGGTCGTATGATCGCGGCGCCCGTAGAGTGCCCGCCGAGGACCTTCCGATGACCACCGAGTCCCAGTCGCCTGCTCCCGCCCAGCCCGAGGCAGTGGCGCACGATGTTTCAGGGATGACCCCGGGACCCCAGGCGGTCCGGATGGTCATCGGGGGCGAGCAGGTCGACGCGCAGGACGGCCAGACCTTCGAGGTCGTCAACCCGGCGACGGGGGTAGTCATGGCGACCGCTCCCCTGGGTGGCAAGGCGGACGTGGATCGCGCAGTGGAGGCCGCGCGCCAGGCGTTCGAGGATCCCAAGGGGTTCTCGTCCTGGTCCGCCGCCAAGCGCGGACGGACGCTGCAGAAGCTATCCATGCTGGTGAAGCAGCGCCAGGAGGAGCTGGCGCGCCTGGAGAGCGAGAACGTCGGCAAGCCGATCACGAGCGCACGCAGCGAGGCGTTTGCGGTGAGTCTCGTCTTCGAGTACTACGCCGGCGCTGCGAACAAGCACTTCGGCGAGACCATCCCAGTGAGCCGGCCCGGGCTGGATTTCACGCTGCGTGAGCCGATCGGCGTGGTCGGGCTGATCGTGCCCTGGAACTTCCCGATGAACATGGCCAGCTGGAAGCTGGGACCGGCGCTGGCCGCCGGAAACACCTGCATCCTCAAGCCCGCCAGCTACTCCCCGCTGACGGCGATCCGGCTCGGCGAGCTGGCGCTGGAGGCCGGCTTTCCACCCGGCGTCGTGAACGTGGTCACCGGGCCCGGTGGCACCGCGGGCGCCGCGCTCGCGGCGCATCCCGGCGTCGGGAAGGTGGCCTTCACCGGCGAGACGACGACCGGCCAGGAGATCATGCGCCTCGCCGCGAACAACGTGAAGAAAGTCTCGCTGGAGCTGGGCGGCAAGAGCCCCAACATCATCTTCGCGGACGCTGACCTGGAGCGCTTTGCCAAGGAGTCGGTCTACAGCGTCTTCGACAACGCCGGCCAGGACTGCTGCGCGCGGAGCCGCATCCTGGTTGAGCGCTCCGTCCACGAAAAGGTCGTCGGGCTGTTTGTCGAGGCAACCCGGAGCGTCATCGTGGGCGATCCCGCAGACGACGCCACCGAAGTCGGCAGCCTGGTCAGCCAACGCCAGCGGGAGCGCGTGCTCGACTACGTCGAGGTCGGGCAGAGGGAAGGCGCCGAGCTCGTCCTCGGTGGCCGGGCCCCCGACGACCAGGCGCTCGCGGCAGGGGCCTACGTGCTGCCCACGATCTTCGACAACTGTCGGGCCGATATGCGCATTGCCCGCGAGGAGGTGTTCGGTCCGGTCGTGGCCGTGATCCCGTTCGAAAGCGAGGAGGAGGCCGTTCGCCTGGCCAACGCCACGCCCTATGGCCTGTCGGGCTCCATCTGGAGCCGCGACATCGCGCGCGCGATCCGGGTCGCGAAGGGCGTTCAGTCGGGCGTGCTGTCCATCAACACGAACGCGAGCGTGCACACAGAAGCACCGTTCGGCGGCTACAAGATGTCGGGGTCAGGCAGGGAGCTCGGGATGCACGCGCTCGGGCTCTACACTGAGCTGAAGAACGTCTTCGTCGATCTTGGCTAGCCTCATCTGGGGAGCAGTCGCGATCGGCACGGCGCGCGCTGGACAGATCCCGGGGGCGTCGTCAGCCTTGCCCGATGCAGATCTCTCGGCGCCTCGCAGCGGGGTTGCTGGCCGCGATCGCCCTGGCGACGACTGCCGCGCCCGGCGCGAGCGCCGAACTGAGGCCGCTGCCTGACTGCCGCTACGACGACGACCTGACGAAGTACCGCGCCTACGCCGACTGGCGTCGCACCCTGCTCGATCCCATCTACATGGTCCCCCGGAGCTACGCCCCCACCGACCTCCTCTCAACGGCGGACGCCGGGCTCAACGGCGGCTACCTCGTGCGGTCGGTGGTCAGGGATCGGCTGCGCGCAATGGGCACGGCGGCAAGGAACGCGGGTGCGCCGCTGGCCGTCCAGTCCGCGTACCGGAGCTACGCGACCCAGGAGAGCGCCTTCGCAGCCGAGGTTCGGCGCGTCGGCTACGCGAGGGCGGTGAAGCAGAGCGCGCGGCCGGGACACTCGGAGCATCAGCTCGGCACCACGATCGACTTTCGCAGCTACGGCAACACGACGCCGGCCTGGAACTACACCGATTGGGGCACGACGAAGGCGGGCACGTGGCTGAAGGCAAACGCGTGGCGCTACGGCTTCGTAATGAGCTACCCGAAGGGCAAGACGACGGTCACCTGCTACATCTACGAGCCCTGGCATTACCGCTACGTGGGCCCCTGGCGCGCCAAGGAGATCCGGGACCGCGGCCTGACACTCCGCGAATATCTCTGGTACTGGGACGGGAACGGCTACTAGGACTCCGGTCGTTCGCGGCGCTCGGCCGGGGCCGCACGCGCGACAGCTGGAAGCGCATTTGGCCGCACCTTTGCGACCCAGTCGCGCAGCGCCCACGTCGCGGTGTGGAGCGTGATCTGACTCCAGGGAATCGTCTCGGGGGCAAAGGGCCGGACCTCCAACGCCTCGCGCGAGGTTCGGTACTCCCCGCCCACGATGGAGGCCTCGAAGGCAATGACCACGATCGCCGCCTTGAGGCGCGAGTAGATCCCGAGAATCTCCCTCGGCTCAACCACCAGGCCGACCTCTTCGCGGGTCTCCCGAACGGCTCCCTCGATGACGGTCTCATCGATCTCCAGGAAGCCGCCCGGCTGCGCCCAGGTGCCGTAGGCGGGCTCGATTCCCCGTCGCAGCAGCACGACCTCGCCCTTCCCTGTGATCGGCAGCGTCGTCACGACCAGGCGCGGATTGACGTAGGCGATGAACCCGCAGCTCGGACAGGAGAGACGCTCGCGCTCCTCCCCGTCGATCGGCCCGAAGTCGAGGTCCGCGCCACAGCGAGTGCAGTAGTTGAGGCTCTCGGCGAGCCATGCCGGAACGCCGCTCCGTCGGACGACCGCGGTCCGCTGAACGTCCGAGCGGGCGACGACCGACCGACCGGCCCCCTGCCCCCCCTCAGGCGACAAGGACCAGCCACATCGCCGCCAGCAGAGCGGCGAGTACAACGAGCAGGACCCCGATCCAGACCATTCGAAAGAGGCTCGCCCCGCGATCGACCGCCAGCCAGGCGCCGGCCGAGCGCCAGATGCGGACGATCGCGTCGATCGTGACCAGGACCAGGAGCAGGCCGCCCACGAGCACCGGAATCCTGACGACCGGCGAGGCGAGCCGCGCCCCGAGCTCGAGCGCGGAGATGGCAATCACGCCGCATACCAGGCCGACCAGCGAGATGTAGATGAACGAATCCTGGAGCGGCGTGGGTCGGGTCTCCGGCACCCGGCCGGGGCGGAGTGGTCGGCCGTCCGCGTCGCGGGCCACGGGTCGCTCCTGGCGGTCCAGGGTCGGCATGCCGGGCAGATGACGCTCGTCGTTCATGCGCTCCCCGGTCAGTCCGGCCCGTTTTGGTTGGAGGGATCGTCGAGGACCTGCTGGGTCTGGGCCGCTCGCCAGGCAACGAGGCGTTCCCGCACCGCTGGGTCGGCCAGCGCCAGGATCTGCACGGCGAGCAGCGCAGCGTTCTCGGCGTTGCCAACGCCCACCGTGGCGACCGGCACACCGCGCGGCATCTGCACGATGGAGAGGAGCGAGTCCAGGCTGCCGAGCGCACTACCGGCCATGGGGACGCCGATCACCGGAAGGGGCGTCTGCGAGGCGATGACCCCGGGCAGGTGCGCCGCCAGCCCGGCGGCGGCGATGAAGATCCGGATGCCCCGACCCTCGGCCCCGCGAATGTATTCGCCGAGCAGGGCAGGGGCGCGGTGGGCCGAGATCACGCGCAGCTCGCTGGCCACGGCAAGCGAGCCAAGCAGGTCGCTCGCCCTGGACATCACCTCGACGTCGGATCGGCTGCCCACCACGATCGCCACCTGAGGGTTCATGGTGCGATGCTAGCCGAGGCATGCCGGCAGCGACCGGTATCTCAACAGGTTCGGTAGCATCCCCGCGTGGCCACAGTGCCGATGCCGCTCATCCTGGACGTCGACACCGGCATCGACGACAGCCTCGCCCTGCTCTATGCCAGTGCCTCACCCGATGCAGAGCTGGTGGCGGTCACCTGCGTCTCGGGCAATGTCGAGGCGCGTCAGGTCGCAGAGAACACGCTCGCCGTGCTGGAGCTGGGCGGCCGCGCCGACGTCGAGGTCGCCCTGGGACGGGAAGTCCCTTTGGTGCGTCGGCTGCGCACTGGGCCCGAGACCCACGGTCCGCGCGGCCTGGGCTATGCCGAGTTGCCCGCGGCCTCGGGAGAGATCTCGGATCGGCACGCGGCCGATCTGTTCGTCGCGGAGGCGCGTCGGCGGCCAGGTGAAGTCACCCTGGTAACGCTCGGGCCACTCACGAACCTCGCGCTCGCCGTGCTGCGCGAGCCGGAGCTTCCGCGACTCCTGCGCCGCCTCGTGATGATGGGCGGCAGCTATCGCTCGGCGGGCAACACCGCCCCAACCACGGAGTGGAACATCGCGGTGGATCCCGACGCCGCTGCGGTGGTCTTCGAGGCCTTCGGCCGGCCGGATCTGCCCGCGCGACCACTGGCGCTCGGCCTGGACGTCACCGAAACCGCCAAATTCGCGCCCGAGCACCTGGCGGCCCTGGCTGAGCGAGCGGGAAGCCGGGCGGACGGCACGGTCACCGGTCCCGCGAACGTCAACGC
>JACDFU010000184.1 GCA_013815585.1 Chloroflexota bacterium | reverse complement strand
GGGCCCCAGCCGCGTGCGGGACCGTGCGGCCCGAGCCGCGTGCGCGACCGTCATCACGGCCCTGAGGCCACTGTTGCGCACCTGATGCCCATTACCAGGGGATCGAGGCCTCTTACGCCCGATCGTCCACGCCCCAGCGCTGCTCAGCCGCCGCACGTGAGCCCGGATCATGCGTGGGGCACCTCGCCTCCTCGGATGAACCCGCCCCTGACAGCCGGACATTCGACGCTTAAGCCCACCGATCCCCTGCTTATGCGCATCACACGATCACAGCCAGTGGCTAGAGGTCCGGCGCGCCCTCGCGCACCGTCCACCCGCTCGCCCGACAGCGAGCCCCGCAGTTGACTCACGGTGTACGGGGCTCGAGCGCGCCCGCCTTCAGGAGTTCCTTACCCGCGGCTAATCGGTGTGAGATATCGTGTGATATGGTTACATACCCTACCTACGTGGTGAGGTGTCTGCCATGGCGCTGGTGCGAACGAATATCACGCTACCCGGGGATGTACTCGATGACGTCGACGCTCTTGCAGGCCCGCGTGGTCGCAGCGCCTACCTCGCCGAACTCATTCGGGCCCACGTCCGGCGGGAGCGTCAGCGACGGGTATTCGAGGAAAACTTTGGGGCCATGATCGGCAAGCCTGGCCACATGTCACCGGACGAAATCCTCGAATTCGCTCGGCACGTCCGCTCCGAGGACGCCGAGCGAGGCAAGGCAAGCGACCAGGCGCCATGAAGTACCTGCTCGACACGACTCTGGTTGTGGACCTCGCCCACGGGACAGCGGCTGCGCGGACCGTGTTCGAATCCCTGTTCGGTGACCCCAACGACCTGTATACCTGCGACGTGGTCACCGCGGAGGCTCTGTCGGGAGGGGACGACGATCACCGGGAGACCGTCGTTCGGCTTCTCGACGTGCTGGAATACGTCTCAACCATTCCCGATGCAGCTCGCAGGGCCGGCCAGAGCCGGCGCAGTCGCGGCGCCTACGGCCGCAGGACACTGGGGGACGCGCTCATCGGTGGGGTCGCCCAATCCCTCGGCGCCACTGTGGTTACGCGCAATCCCCGCGACTTCGTCCAGCAGGGAATTCCCGTCCTTGCCTACTGAGATCCGGTTCAGCGTTGAGCTTCCGCTCGAGCTGCTCGAACAGGTCGATAGATAGTAGGGAAGCGACGACGCGGCCGCTACATCCGGGCCGCACTCATCCGGCAAGTCGAGTGTGACCGCCTCCGCTCCCAGGCCCGGTTCTGGACCGAGGAATGGCAGGAGGGCGAACGCCAAGCAAGTGCGGACATCGCGGCCGACTGGGTCATGGACATCCCCGAGGGCAAGACCGACCTGGTGGCCGGCGAATACGAGATCGACCTTCCTCCCGATTCGCCGGGCGTCGGCGTGAAGATCACCGACATGCTTGGCGAGGAGATCTCGGAGCGCGAAGCCGACGCGATCATCGAAGCCCACAGGCACCTTAACCCCACCTTTGAGGCCGTCGCTGTTCACCTGATGCGCGTTACCGGGGGATGGGCGCCGCTATCGCTCCCCGTTTTGGGGATCGGACGGGGTAGAGCGGCCGCAGCGGAGGCCCGGCTGAGCTTGAAGCGCCTCGTGGATGGGTACGACCAGAGCCCCAATGGCCGCTTACCGGACCCTTGCGGCCTGGGATCCCCTGCTTATGCGCATCACACGCGCACTGGCTGCCATTGGGGCGACGCTGGCCGCCAGAGGTCGCCGGTCGCCGTCCAGGTCGCCCGGCCGCACGTCGCACGACGGTGCGGTGCCCTCTAGCATGTCCGGGTGACCATCGGCACAGCCTTCCACCCCCGCACCTCGGTGCTCAATCGAAAGCTGCAGTGGCGGGAGTGGGCCGGCTACTTCGCCGCCAGCGCCTACGCAGAACATCACGACATCGAGTACAGCGCGATCCGCGAAGCGGCCGCGCTGATCGATGTCACGCCGCTCTACAAGTACCTCGTCCGCGGGCCGGACGCCGAGCGACTGGTCGACCGGGTGATCACGCGCGACGCGTCCAGGCTCAAGGTCGGGCAGGTCTACTACACGCCCTGGTGCGACGAGCAGGGCAAGGTGGTCGATGACGGCACCGTGGCGCGCCTTGATCAGACCACGTTCCGCTGGACCGCCGCGGAGCCGAACCTGCGCTGGATCACCCAGAACGCCCGGGGCCTCGAGGTCGAGGTCGAGGACATCACCGACTCAACCGCTGCCCTGGCGCTCCAGGGCCCCCTCTCCCGCGCGGTCCTGGAGGCCGCCGCGGACGACCCCTTCGAGGACCTGCGCTACTTCCGCCGCCGGCCCGCGACGATCCGCGGGATGAATGTCGACGTGTCGCGGACTGGCTACACCGGTGACCTTGGCTACGAGCTGTGGGTCGAGGCCGAGCAGGCCGTGGAGCTGTGGGACGCCCTCGTCGAGGCCGGCCGGCCCTTCGGGGTTCGGCCAGCCGGAATGCTCGCTCTGGACGTCTGTCGGCTGGAGGCAGGCCTGATCCTGCTGGACGTCGACTACACGAGCTCTCGCCACGCCGTCATCGCCGAGCAGGCCTATTCCCCCTTCGAGATCGGACTGGGGCGCCTGGTGGACTTCGACAAGGCCGACTTCGTGGGGCGGAGGGCGGTCCGGGCAGAACAGGAGGCTGGCGGACCGAGGCGCCGCCTCGTGGGCCTGGAGCTCGACTGGACCGACCTGGAGCGAATGTACGCCCGGCAGGGACTGAGCCCGGTCATGGAGGCGGCCGCCTGGCGGACCGCTGTGCCCCTCTACGACGGGCGGCGCCAGGTCGGCCGTGCCACCAGCGGGACCTGGAGCCCGACGCTCAAACGAAACATCGCGCTCGGCTCAGTGGACGCCGCCTACCAGCGGCCCGGCATCCGCCTCGGCATGGAGTGGACCGTCGAGGCTCGCCGCGGATCGGTCACGGGGACCGTCGTCGAGCTGCCCTTCCTCGACCTTCCCCGTAAGCGGAATTGAGCCGCCGTTGACGGTGAGCAGCAGCGTCCACCGTTTTCCCTTGCGCATGCGGATGCCGTGGAAGCTGGCCTTGATGCTCTGGGGCGTTCGGCCGAGCACGGCCTATGTCGATCTCATGGAGGACCGCCTCCAGATCCGCTACGGGCCCTGGCGGACGGCGACGCGACTCGACAACGTGGCCCGCTACGACATCACCGGGCCATACCGCTGGTGGGCGGCCATCGGACCGCGCCGCAGCGTCCGCAACGGCGACTTCTCCTACGGGACGAGCGCCCACGGCGGCGTCTGCCTGACCTTCCACCGTGCCGTTCGATGCTGGCCGGTGCGTCCGACACAGCTCACGGTGACCGTCGACGACCTCGAGGGCTTCGCGGCGGCCCTCCAAGCAGCGGGCATCCCGGGCGCCGATCGCCGCAGATCGGCTGCCCGGGTTCCGAGCTAGTCACCCGAAGCGCCAGCGCTCGACGGCGGAGAAGGGCTCAGGAGGCTTCTCGCGCTCGCCGGCCAAGAACCACGCCGCTGAGCGCCAGGCCCAGCGCCGCTGCGAGGATGAGGCTCGCCGCGGTGGTGGCGCTGAGCGAGCCGGGCGCCGCCGTCGCCGGCGCGGTATCGGTCGGCGGC
>JACDFU010000005.1:28746-35989 GCA_013815585.1 Chloroflexota bacterium | reverse complement strand
CCTCTCGAGCGCCCGCTTCATCGTGCTCGTGGCGATCCTCGGCCTGGCGGCGGCGACCACGGTCTATGCCGCGGCGGCCGGCATCAGGGAGGTGGCGTCCGAGGCCACCGGGGTCCCGGCGCTCTTCCTGAACCTGTTCACCCTCGGCGCTGACCAGGTCCCTGCCTTCTACGCCCTGGTCGGCTTCCTCGCCCCCCTGCTCGGCATTGCCTTCGGCTTCGACGCGGTGAACGGCGAGCGATCGGAGGGAACCCTGCCTCGGCTGCTCGCTCAGCCGATCCACCGCGACGACGTGATCAACGGAAAATTTGCCGCCGGGCTCACCGTGATCGGGCTCATGCTCGTCGCGCTGGCCCTGCTGGTGGCCGGCGTCGGGATCCTGCGCCTGGGGGTCGTGCCCACCGGCTCGGAGATCGTCCGGATCATGCTCTGGCTGGCCGTGTCGGTCGTCTACGTCGGCTTCTGGCTCGCCTTTGCCACGCTCTGCTCGGTGGTGATGCGACGGGCGGCCACGTCCGCGCTGGTGGCGATCGGCGTCTGGCTTGCGCTGACGCTCTTCGGGGCGCTGCTCGTCAACCTGGTCGCCGGGACCCTGGCACCTACCCCGACCGGAGGCACCGACTCGGAGATCCTTCGCTCCGAGCAGTTCCGCGAAACCATCGCCCGCCTCTCCCCGACCACCCTCTACCAGGAAGCAACCGTTGTCCTGCTCAACCCGAATGTGCGCAGCCTCGGGGCCATCCTGCCCCAGCAGGCGGACCGGGCGATCGCCTCGCTGCTACCCCTGGAACAGAGCCTGCTGCTGGTCTGGCCGCAGGTCGTGGCGCTGGTCGCGCTGACGGTGGTCTCGTTCGCCGCGGCCTACATCGTCTTCATGCGCCAGGAGGTCCGGGCCTAGACAACCGAGCGCAGCTCGCCCACGGGTCTCCAGTGGATGAGCCGGACCGCAAGCAGCACGCCGAAAGCCGCCACCACCAGGATCGCCGCGGCTGCGATCGATGCGTCGAGGCTGGACTGGAACTGCGAGTACACGACGAGCGGCAGCGTCTGCGTGCGGCCGGTGATGTTGCCCGCAAACATGATCGTGGCGCCGAATTCCCCCAGCGCCCGTGCCCAGGCCATGACCATGCCGGCGGCGAGGGCCGGCGCCGCCAGTGGAACCGTGATGAAGCGGAAGACGGAGGCTTCGCTCCCGCCGTCGACCCGGGCCGCGTCCTCCAGGTCGCGGTCGACTCCGGCGAAACCCGTGCGGGCGGACCGGACGAAGAACGGGGCGGAGACGAAGAGCTGAGCCAGCACCACGGCGACGGTCGTGAAGGGAAGCTCCAGGCCGACTGACGCCAGCGGACCGCCGAGCAGTCCCCGGCTGCCGAGCAGAAGCAGCAGGCCCAGGCCGGCCACCGACGGCGGGAGCACGATCGGGAGATCGACCAGCACCTCGACGAGCCTTGCGCCCGGAAACCGGCGTCGCGCGAGCACCATGGCAAGAGGAGTACCCAGGAGCACGGCGAGCGTCAGGCTTGCCGCCGTCGTGACGAGGCTCAGGACGAGCGCATCGAGGACCTCCCGACTGGCGAACGCCCCAGGCAGGCTTCCACCGGCCACGGATCGCACGAGGAGCGCCCCCACCGGCAAGCCGAGGAAGAGCGCGAGGAGCCATGCTGCGACGGTGGCTGCCCTCAAGGCGGAGGCAGGAAGCCGTATCGAGCCAGGATCGCCTGTCCCTCCTGACCCAGAAGCCAGTCGATGAAGGGCTCGCCGCTTGCGGCACCTTCGCCGGCGGTCAGAGCGAGGGCTCCATAGGCAGCAGTAACGTTGTGGTCGTCCGGAATCCTGACCGTCTCGATTCGGTCCGATGCCGCGGCATCGCTCGCATAGACGATTGCAGCATCTCCCTCGCCAAGCTCGATCTTGGCGAGCACTGCGCGGGCGTTGTCCTCCCGCGAGACGACGTTGCGCTCCACACGTTGGGCGAAGGCGCGAGGCGCGCTCGGGCTGGCTGCGACCTTTCGGATGAGTTGCCTGGCGTACCGCGTGATCGGGACTTCGTCGCCCGCCGCAACCACCCGAACCCCCTCGCGGGCCAGATCGGTGGGGCTCGAGATCCCAGCGGGATTGGCGCTCGGCACCACGATCGCGAGCGAGTTCCGGGCGAAAACTCGGACGGGTCCCTGGGTACGCCCGGCTGCGACGAGCAGCTCGGGGTTCGTCGTGTCGGCGGACAGAAACACGTCCGCCGGAGCACCGTTCTCGATCTGTGCACGGAGTGTGCTCGAGGCATCCAGCGAGGTCATGATGGTCGCCGCCGTCTCAGCCTCGTACGCCGCCGAGAGGTCCGCCATTGCGTCGGACAGCGACGCCGCGGCGAAGACCGTGAGCCCATCCTCCCGGTTGCCTGCCGCGCTCAGGCAGCCGGAGAACAAGGCAACCACCAGGATGGGCACCCCGGCCCAGGTGGACCGGCACCTGCCCACCGCCGGCTACCCGGGTATCTCGACGATGACGCTGGTCGCCTTCACCACGCAGACGGCCTCTGCTCCAACAACGAGTCCCAGCTCGTCCACGGCCTCTGCTGTCATGAGGCTGACCAGCCGGTGCGGTCCGGCTACGACCTCAACGACAGCCGCCACGTCGCCTCGCTCGATGCGGCTGACGATGCCGCTGAAGCGATTCCGAGCCGACTGGGCGACGATCGGCCGATCGGGGCTGGCACGACGCCGCTCGCCGAGCATGCGGCTGAGGTCCGCGATCGAGACGAGGCGCTGTCTCCCGCTGCTGCGGGTCGTCTGGAGCCGGCCATTCGCCTCCCAGCGGCGCAGGGTCTCAACCGAGACGCCAAGGAGCTCGGCAGCTTGACCGATACGGATTGACGTGTTGCTCTGACGCCTGCCCATGTCTAGACATCCTGTCCATGGAGCGATAAATGTCAAGGTATCCTGCCAGCATGGCGATCGACTTCGCGCTCCTCGACGTCTTCACGGATCGCGCGCTGGAAGGAAACCAGCTGGCCGTCTTTCCCGAGGCGCGGTCGATCGCCGAGGAACGCCTCCAGGCACTCGCCCGCGAGATCAACTTCTCGGAGACCGTCTTCGTCTATCCGCCCACGAGCGGTGCCGACGCGCGGATCCGCATCTTCACGCCCGTATCCGAGCCGCTCTTCGCCGGCCATCCGGTGCTGGGGACGGCAGTCCTGCTGGCAGAGGATCGGGGGCTCGACACGGTCACGCTGGAGACCGGCGCGGGCCCGATCCCCATCGTCGTCGCCCGGAAGCCCGACAGGGCGCCATTCGGCCGGATGAAGCAGCCCATTCCGACCCTGCAGCCGTTCCCACATGAGCGCGAGCTCCTGGCTGCGCTTGGTCTCGCGCGATCGGAGCTGCCGGTGGCGATGTACGACAACGGCATGCAGCATGTCTATGTCGAGCTGGCGAGCCCCGAGGCGGTGGCAGCATTCGAGCCGGACCCAGCGGCCCTCGTCCGCTTCGCGCGAACGTTCGACCTGGTTCGCGTCGGCATCAACTGCTTCGCCGGCGAAGGCAACCGCTGGACGACGCGAATGTTCGCGCCAGCGGATGGCACGCCGGAGGATCCCGCAACAGGCTCGGCTGCCGGGCCGCTCTCCTGCCACCTAGCGCGTCACGGACGGATCTCGTTCGGCCAGGAGATCGAGATCGCCCAGGGCGCCCAGGTCGGCCGCCCGAGCACGCTCTACGCTCGCGCCACCGGTTCGGCCGAGCGCATCGAGCGCGTCGAGGTCGGCGGTCATGCCGTCATCGTGGGCCGGGGAACATTCAACTGGTAGTCAGATGTGGTGGGTCAGACCTCCATCGACGAGCAGGGCCACCCCGGTGATGTAGCTCGCGCGATCGGAGCAGAGGAACGCAGCGGCGGCGGCGAACTCCTCCACGGTTCCCAGTCGCCCGGCCGGGATGTGCCCGAGTGCAAAGGCCTCGATGGCCTCGTCCGACCCGTAGACCTCGCGCATGCGCTGCGTCTCGATCCGTCCGGGGAGCAGCGTGTTGACCGTGACGCCGTCCGCCGCCACCTGGCGGGCCAGTGTCTTGAAGGTGGCGAGTAGCGCGCTGCGGTGTGCGGTGGACAGCACCAGGTTCGGGGCCGGCTCTCGCACGACGCTCGACGACAGGTTGAGCACCCGTCCCCAGTGGCGCTCCCGCATGCCGGGCAGGACCGCCCGCACCAGCCCGAGCGGAGCCACGACGAGATCGCGGTAGGCCTCCTGCCATTCCTCGTCCCTGAAGGCCAGCGCGTCGGGGTTTGTCGGCGGGCCGCCGGTATTGGTGATCACGATGTCGATCGGACCCAGGTCGCTCTCCACGGCGGCGACGAGCCGCCCGATCTCGCCGACGTCGGCCGTGTCGTGAACGTAGCCCCGCCCCCCGACTTCCGTGGCGGCGACCTCGATTCGTTCTCGGGAACGCGACGTCAACGCTACGCGAGCCCCCTCCGCCGCGAGGGCCTGCGCAACCCCCCTGCCAAGGCCGGCCGATGATGCCGTGACCAGCGCGACACGGTCCGCAATACCCAGATCCATGTCACCTGCCTCGGTCGCAGAGGAAAGGGCTCATTCGCCGGAGATGTCCCGACGCTCCCAGCGAAGCGCCATCTGCGCGCTGGCTCCACCGTCCACGAGGAGCGTCTGACCGGTGATGAATGAGGCCGCGTCCGAGGCAAGGAACACGACCGCCGCGGCCACGTCCTCCGGCAGCCCCACCCGGCCGATGGGCACCATCTTGTCGCCCAGCTCGCGGTTGTAGCCGGGGATGTCGAAGTAGCGCGGCACCTCGATGATGCCGGGGGCAATGACGTTCACTCTCACGGACCGATCGGCCAGCTCCACCGCAAGCTCGCGGCTCAGGGCAATGATGGCGCCCTTGGTGGCTGCATAGGCGGCATGACCGGGAAATCCTGCCACGCCGTGGGTCGAGCTCATGTTGACCACCGCGGCATGTCCACTCGCTCTGAGCGCGGGGAGCGCGCGCTGGATGGTCACGAACATGGCGCGCACGTTGAGCGCGTAGAGCCAGTCGAACGTCTCCACGGGCGTCCGTTCGACCATCTGCGAGACGGTGACGCCGGCATTGTTGACCAGGATGTCGAGCCCGCCGAGCGCTTCCAGGGCGCGATCCACGAGCCCCTCGACCGCGCGAGCCGAGGACAGGTCCGCTTGAATTGCGTCCGCTCCTCGACCAGCTGTTCGAAGCTCGGCGACGGCCGCGCGCGCCTCCTCCCCGTGCGAGTTGTAGTGGAGGACGACCGATGCTCCCGCCTCACCCAGTGCTCGCGCGGTTGCCAGGCCAATGCCCACGCCGGCCCCGGTAACCAGCGCTCGACGACCCGACAGGGTGCCGCCCGCCGCGCTGCTCCTCACCCGGCGAACAGGCCGGCCGGCCGGCCCCGGACGCCGGGACGGCACCGGAACAGCCCTCCGGCATGGGGTTGGCGGGCCGCCTCGTCCGGCGGAAGGTCGATCGCGGCAGTCGTGACGTAGAGCTCGTCTAGCTGGCGGCCGCCGAAGGCACAGCTGCTGACCTGGCTGGCCGGCACGTGAAGGGTGCGCTCCAGCGTGCCTTCGGGCGTATATCTGTGCACGGCCGAGCCGCCCCACAGTGCCACCCAGATGCCACCCTCGGCATCGACAGTCAGGCCGTCCGGAGCTCCTGCCGCATGGGGCACCTCCACGAGCGTTCGCCGGCGCTCGATCTCACCACTGAGGCCGTCGTAGTCGAAGACGTCAATCCGCTGCGTGGGCGTGTCGACGAAATACATCAGCCGGCCGTCGGGGTCCCAGTCCAGTCCATTCGAGATGCTCACGCCGTCCAGCATGCGCCGCAGGCCGCCGTCCGGGTCGAGTCGGTAAAGGGCACCGGCACCGTCCCCGGCCCGGTCGTCCCAGGCCGTGGTGCCCGCCCAGAACCGACCCTCTCGGTCGACTTTTCCATCATTCATGCGAAGAATGCCCGGCGCTGGAGGATCCAGCAGCGCGAAGGGCCGTGGCTCCGCGTCGGGTAGGTCGAGGATCCAGAACCCGTCCTCGAGTGCGAGCACGAGCCCACCATGCGAGCGGATCGCCACCGCTCCCACCGCCTTCGGCACGGACAATGAGGTGACCCGGCCATCCGAGGGCCGGAAGCGGTGCACCATCTGTCCCACGATGTCGACCCAGATCAGCTCCTGCGCTCGCTCGTCCCAGACGGGGCCCTCCCCGAGCTGGGCCCGCGCGTCGACGACGAGCTCGGGCTGCGACATGGGGGGAATTGAACCATCAGCCACCGAGGGTGACCCCAGCGGGCCGGCTGCCGAGAAAGGCCTCCAGCTCCCGCGGGCCGGTCCCAACCTGGATGGTGACTGACCAGGCGACCGAGCCGCGCGCGGGGACGACCATTGTTCGTCCTCGGGCCGCGAGCTTGCCCAGATCGTCGCCGTCTCCGGTCGTCGGCTCGAGCGCCAGCTGTTCGAGCGGCGCCCCGGCCGGCCAGCCTTCGTAGTCGAGCCAGACGCCGAGGAACGAAGCAACGTCGGTATCGAAGGAGAGACCCAGCCAGCCGTCCTGTGCCACCAGCGCGGCACGACCGACCGTCAGTGGCGCGCTGAAGAGTTTGAGGGCCAGACGGCCTGGGTCGGCTGGCACGTTGCTCAGGTCGAGAGAACCGAGCCGCGGCCAGCGGAACCGATCGCCTGCGGTCGCGAGGTCGCCGCGGCTCGAGGACTCCACCCGCATCTCGACCGCCGCCGGAAGGGCCAGCCGCATGGCCGGCTCGGGTCGCAGAAGCGGGTGCATGGACCAGGCGGCGGGGAAGTCCGCGGGACTCCGGTTCTCCACCTCGTAGTCAGCGCGGATCGTGCCGTCCCGCAGGCGAAGGCGGCGCTGGAAGGTATACGGAAACCGCCAGCCCTCGATCGTCGCGGTGAGCGTCGTCGGCGTCGCTGCCTCGACGTGCCAGGCGCGGCTCCAGAGCTCGCCGTGGTCAGCCAGCGGCCTCCCCTGCCATGGCCCTGAGGGATGGGTCCCCGCAGCCACGCTGGGGAAGCACTCGTCCCAGCCGTACGCGGCCTCCCCGTCGAAAGGATCGCCGGGCTGCGTCCTGCGTGGTGCGCCCCGCGACTGCGCGAGCCATTCGCGTCCGCTGTTACGGCTAACGAGGCTCGTGATCTGGCAGCCACGACCCGGGTCGCTGGCCAGCAAGAGCTCGGCGCTCTCGAGCATCAGCGCGGAGGACGCCGA
>JACDFU010000005.1:0-28736 GCA_013815585.1 Chloroflexota bacterium | reverse complement strand
CGCGGCGCGCGCTCTACCAGTCGGCCACCGCCCCATCGGGATGGAAGTAGCGCAGCTTCGGTTCGGGTCCCTGCGCGTACCGGGCGGCAGCCCGCTCGTCGACCTCCACCCCGAGCCCGGGGCGGGTCGGCGGGAGCACGTGCCCCTGGTAGATCTCGAGCGGCTGATCCACGACCTCGGCGCGCCACGGCACATCTGCCGACATGACCTCCTGGATGAGGAAGTTCGGCGTGCTGAGCGCAAAGTGGATGGCGGCCATCGTGCCGATCGGGCCGACCGGGTTATGCGGCGCCACGGAGACGAAGTAAGGCTCCGCCATGGCCGCGATCCGCTTGAGCTCCGAGATCCCGCCGCAGTGGCAGGCATCGGGTTGGATGACTGCGCAAGCGCGCTGCTCCAGGACCTCGCGGAACTCGTAGCGCGTGACCAGACGCTCGCCGGTCGCAATCGGGATTGGCAAGGCACGGGCGACCTCCGCGAGAGCCGCAACGTTGCCCGGCGGGCAGGGCTCCTCCAGGAACCATGGCCGTAATGGCGCCAGTGCATGCCCGTATTGGATCGCCATCGCCGGCGTCGTCCGCCCGTGCAGGTCGACCATGACCTCCACGTCGTCGCCCACTGCCTCACGCACCGCGCTCATGAGCCCGACCGCCTGCCGGACGCCATAGACCCCATCCAGCATGCCCGTGCGCGGCACGGCGAGGATCTTGAGCGCGGTGAAGCCGCGTCCCACGATCTCGCGTGCGCGTTCCGCAAACCGGTCCGCAGCCGCGTCGTTGTAGACGGCATCCGTATCCCCGCCGCCCAGGTGGTCGTAGAGGCGCACGCGATCGCGTACGAGGCCGCCCAAGAGCTGGTACAGGGGCACGCCGAGGTCCTTGGCCTTGATGTCGTGAAGCGCCTGGTCGATGCCACTGATTGCGCTCATCACGACCGCGCCTCCACGGAAAAACCGCTGGCGATACAGGACCTGCCAGAGGTGCTCGGTTCGGCGGGGATCCTCGCCCACCAGGAAGTCCGCGGCATCCTCTACGGCGCCCACGACGGCCCGGGTATTCCACTCGATCGTCGCCTCGCCCCAGCCGATCAGGCCCGGCTGGTCGGTGACCATCTTGACGAAGACCCAGTTGCGCTGTCGGGCGTTAACGACCAGCGCGGTGACTGATTCGATCTTCATCGGTGTCGATGCCCGCTGCGGTCAGGCGAGCCTGGTCCGCGCCCGCTCCGCCCGCGCCGCGCGCCACTGCCCGATGGCAACCGCGACCACCAGCAGGAGGCCCTTCGCCACGTCCTGGTAGAAGGTCTGGATGCCGAGCAGGTTCATGCCGTTGCTGAGCGTGCCGATGAGCACGACGGCGAGCATGGTCGCCGCGATGGTGCCCTTGCCGCCGGTCAGGGCCGCACCGCCAAGGAAGACGGCGGTAATGGCCTCGAGCTCCAGCCCCTGCGAGCCGAGACCCGGCTGTCCGGAGGTGGTGCGGGCGGTGGAAATGACGCCTGCCAGGCCGGCCACCGCGCCCGACAGCCCGAAGATGGCGATCTTCATCCCGTTGACGTTGATACCCGCCAAGCGGGCGGCAGCGGCATTCCCGCCCATTGCGTAGACGGAGCGGCCGAATTGCGTGTAGCGCATGAGAACGTGCGCTGCTACAGCAACCACCAGGAGGATGATCAGCGAGATGGGGATGCCGACGAATGTCTCGCTCGACAGGATCCGGCCCGAGCCCAGCCAGGCAAAGTCACGATCGAGCACCCCCACGGGCTTGCCGTTGGGTGCGATGAGGAAGGCAACGCCCTGGAATGCGGAGAGGGTCGCCAGCGTGGCGATTACCGCGTTGACGCGCAGAACGGTGATGATCAGGCCGTTCACCACCCCGAAGAGCAGCCCGGCGAGGATGCCGCCGACGATTCCCAACTGCATGGCCCCGCTCGAGGTCACCGCGAGCGCCCCGACGACCGACGCGATGCCCGCGATCGAGCCCACCGAGATGTCCAGCGCCCCGGCAAGGATGACCACGGTCTCCCCGAGCGCCAGCAGGCCCACGACCGAGACGTTGCCGCCGATATTGAGCAGGTTGGCCGGCAGGAAAAAGCGGCTGTTCTGCGCCGCGATCAGCACGACCACGATCGCCAGCGCGAACAGCAGAGAGAGGTTTTCCGCTCCTACGAACCCGACCAGGCGCCGGATGGCGTCGGCGGCCTGAACGCGGGGTGGGCGAGCCTCTTTGATCCTGCCCGCCTCGATCTCGCTCACGGCGCCTCTCCCTGGTTGCCGTCAAGCCATGGCTGCAGCCCCTCAGCAGCTGGCTGCGCGGTCTCGCCGCCGGGGACCTCCGCGGTCAGATGGTCGACCATGGCTAGCTCGAGGACCTTCTCCTCCGTGGCCCCCGGGCCACTCAGCTCGCCCGTGATCCGCCCGTTCTGCATGACCAGGATGCGGTCGGCCAACCCGAGGATCTCGGGCAGCTCCGAGGAGATAAGCATGATCGCGATTCCGGAATTGGCCAGCTCGTCAATGAGGGCGTAGATCTCCGCCTTCGCCCCCACATCGATGCCGCGGGTCGGCTCGTCAAGGATGAGCAGCTTCGGGCGTGAGGCGAGCCAGCGCGCCAACACAACCTTCTGCTGGTTGCCTCCGGAGAGCTTGCCGACCTCCTGCTCGAGGGACGGCGTCCGCACGCGCAGCCGATCGATGTACTCCCTGCCGACGCGACGCTCCAGCCGCCGCCGCACGAAACCGAACCGGCTCAGCCGCGCGAGGATGGCCATCGAGGCGTTCTCTAGCACACTCCGCACGAGAACCAGGCCCTCGCCCTTGCGATCCTCCGGGGCGAACCCGATGCCGGTTCGAACGGCGTCCCGCGGCCGTCGGATGCTCACCTCGTGGCCATCGATCGAGATGCGTCCGCCGTGCTTTGGATAGGCGCCGAAGAGGACCTTGGCGAGCTCGGTCCGGCCCGCCCCGACAAGCCCGGCAAACCCGACGACCTCCCCCGCATGGATCTCGAACGTGACGCCCGGGTGCCAGGCGCTGCGGAGATCCTCCACGGCGAGCACGACGCGCTCCTGGACCGCTCGGCGGCGCTTGAAGACGTCGCGGAGCTCGCGGCCAACCATCAGCCGCACGATCTCGGCGTCGCTCGTCTCGCCCGCCGGTCGCACGGCCACGAGCTTCCCGTCGCGCAGGATCGCCACGCGGTCGGCCAGTTGGAGGATCTCCCTGATGCGATGAGAGACGTAGATGATGGCCACGCCCTCGGAGCGCAGCCGTCGCACGAGCGTGAACAGCCGCTCGACCTCCTCATCCGTCAGCGAGGAGGTCGGCTCGTCGAGGGCAAGGACGCGAACGTCCGACTTGAGCGCGCGCATGATCTCGACCAGTTGGCGCTGCGCGGGCGAGAGCTCATCACCCATTAGCTGGGCGGGCAGCACCCGTTCAAAACCGTACCTGTGCAGACCATCGGCCACGAGCCGATCGAGCTGCTGGCGATCGACGAAGGGGCCGCGGTGTGGCAGCTCGCCGACGTAGATGTTCTCGGCCACGTCGACGCCCGGCACGATCTCGGGCTCCTGGTAGATGACCCGCACGCCCGCGCGCCTGGCGTCGCGCGGCGAGGTGAAGGAGAGGGTTTCGCCGCCCAGCCGCATCGTTCCTTCATCGGGCCGGTAATCGCCGCTGAGGATGCGGAGCAACGTGGACTTCCCGGCGCCGTTCTCGCCGACCAGGGCCAGTATCTCGCCTGGCCGCACGTCGAGCGACACGTCCTGGAGCGCCTGGACGTTGGCAAACGCCTTGCTCAGCCCGATGAGTTCCAGCACCTCATCGGGTGCCGGGACGCCGGGGTCACGATCGAGGCGTTCCTCGGGGGGAGCGATCGCCATCTACCGACCTGTGCTGAATACGGGGATCCGAGCGGTTGCCCGGACCCCCGTGCTGTGGGTGGAGGCTAGGACGCGCAGAGGCCCGGCGCGTCCTGCCAGTTCGTCTCGTTGACGATCGACGTCTCCGCGATCGTCTCCGCCGGCAGCGCTGTCCCGTTGACGATGTTGTCGTACAGGATCTCCACTGCCGCATGGCCGACGTCGATGCCGCTGATGAAGAGGGCTGCTCTGAATCCGGTTTCGTTCTCCGCCTGCCACTCCTTGCAGGCTTCGTAGGCTCCCAGGCCCACGCCGATCACGTTGGCGGGATCGACTCCCTCGTTGGTGAGCGCCTGGAGGGCGCCCTTGACGCTCTCGTCGTTGCCGCCCATCACGACCCAGTGGGTCGTGTCGGAGTGGGCTGTGATCACCGGGCCCGCGGCCGCGAGCGACCCGTCGATGGTCGAATCCGAGGCTACCGGGAAGATCTGCTCCGTCGGTACGCCGCACTCCTCGATCTTCGCTTTCTCCGCATCGGTCCGCTCCCGGATGACGGTCAGGTCCTCCTTCTCGACGCTGAGCACACCGACCGTGGCCGTGTCGTCGTCGAGCCAGCCCTCCTCCTCCAGGATTCGGCAGGCCTCGTCGCCGACCTTGTTGCCCATGTCGGTGCCGCTGAACCCGACGAACGGGACGGGGTTGCCCTGATCGTCCTCGATGGCGTCGTCGGTCGCCACGAGCGGAATGTCAGCGTCCGACGCCGCCCTGGCGACGGCCGGGCCGATGGCCTGATCCGGGACCGTGATGCCGATCCCGTCGGCGCCGCCGGCGATCGCGTCATTGACGGCCGTGATGGCTGCGTTCGCGTCGGCCTCGACGTTCACCACCTTGATCTCGGCCCCGAGCTCCTCGGCCTTCTCGGTAGCGCCGTTGGCCTGGTCGATAAAGTACTGCTGCGTGCCCAGCTTGTAGATGACAACGATGTTCGGCGCCTCGCCGGTTCCGCCGCCGCCGGCGGTCTCGGCCGCACTCGGCTCCACGCTGGTGGCCGGCTGGCTCGCCTCGGGTGTCGCGTCGGTGGTCGCCTCGGTGGTCGCCTCGGTGGTCGCGGCAGCGCTGGCAGACGGCGCCGTCGAGGTGCCACCCTGGTTCTGACAGGCCACCAGCAGGAATGCCACCGCAAGTGCCGCCGGGCTGATCAGCCTGCGCGGGGTTCGCTCGTTCTCCGTCATTGACCTTCCTCCTTTGGCTGCCTGGGCCACCGCGTACTTTGATACGTCTCGGTCCCGGCCGTCTGCATCAGACTTAACCAGCATCGTCAACCCGATGGAGGGAGCGTGCCAGCGTCATTCGCGGGAATCCGCCCGGTGATTCACACTCCGTTTTCCAGCCGCGGCAGTGCACTTCAGTACGGGGTGTCCGACCACGAGCTGAAAGCGCTGGTGCGCCGGATGCTCGGCGCCGGGGTGGACGGGCTGGTCGTGCTCGGCCTGGCATCCGAAGCATGGACACTCACCGATCGGGAACGGGAGGCCATCCTCGATGCAATCTCCGACGCGGTCTCTGGAGCTGTGCCGCTCGTGGCAGGCGTGGATGGGCCTAGCCACGTCGCGGCGGAGCGGGCACGTACCGCAGCCGCCCGCGGGTGCAGCGCGCTGATGGTCCTGCCGCCGCCCTGGGCACGAACGACTGCCCAGCTCATCGAGCACTTCTGCCTGCTGGCCGATGCCGCCCGGGTCCCGATCCTGGTCCAGGACTCTCCCCAGGCGAGCGGCGTGACTCTGTCGATCGAAGCGATCGTCGAGCTGGCCGCGAGTCACCCGCTCATCGGCGCGGTGAAGAGCGAGGCGCCGGGATCCGGGCCGAAGATCACCTCGCTGGTCGCGGCGGGGCTCGAAGTCGTCGCCGGATGGGGTGGACTTCACTACCTGGAGAACATCGATCGGGGTGCCTCAGGCTGCATGCCCGGATGCGACCTCGCGCCCGCGCTCCTCGAGGTCGATCGGCTGGCTCGCTCGGGCGACCGACCCGGGGCCACCAGGCTCTACCAGGCCATCCTGCCGCTGCTCTCCTATGAGGCGCAGTCGCTGGAGCTCCTCATTTCGGGTGCCAAGCGCCTGTTGCGACGCCAGCGAGTCTTCAGTGACGATGGCCTCCGGCCGCCTGCGCGCGCCCTGGACGAGTTCGAGGTGGCAAGCTTTGATCGCTTCTTCGAGCAACTGGAGGAGAACGGCGTGCCGGGATTCGAGCGCGAATCGTGAGCCCTCCCCAAGGTGCCGCGCCAGCAGCGGGGCTAGAGCCACGGCTCGAGGGGCCGCCGCGTCCGTCCATCCCGCATGCGATCGAGAGCGGGCGCATCGTCGCGATCGGGCGCGGTCTCGATCTCACCCGGGTGGAGGCAATCGGCGATGCCCTCATGCGTGGTGGGGTGCGCGTCCTTGAGATCACGCTCAATAGCGATGACGCCATTTCGGCTATTGCCAGGCTGGCGCGACGCTTCGAGCCTGAGGAGCTCCTCGTGGGAGCGGGCACCGTCCTCGATCCCGCGGCCGCCGCAGGGGCCGTCTCTGCCGGCGCGCGCTTCCTGGTCATGCCGCATACGGATCCGGAGCTCGTGCGCTGGGCAGCCGAGCGCGACATCCCCGTCTTTCCCGGTGCCTTCACGCCCACCGAGATCATCAGGGCGTGGCAGGCGGGCGCCAGCGCAGTCAAACTCTTTCCGGCCTCATCGGTCGGGCCGGCCTTCGTGCAGGACCTTCGCGGGCCGCTCCCCGAGATCCCGCTTTTTCCGACCGGCGGTATCACGATGGACAACGCGCCTGCCTTCCTCGCGGCCGGCGCGCTGGCGATCGGCCTGGGCAGCTGGTTGATGGGAGATGGTGAGCCCGCCGGCCTCGAACAGCGTGCAAGGGACGCGGTCGCAGCGATCGCGTCGGTCCCACCGGCGGGCGATCGGTCAGCGCCATGAAGATTACCGCGGCCCGCACGTACCTCGTCGGCAACCCCTGGAAGAACTGGCTGTTCGTCCGCCTCGAGACCGACGAGGGCGTCCACGGGATCGGCGAGGGCACGCTCAACGCGTTCTCGCGGACGGTGGAGTCCGCCATCCACGAGCTCAGCGACGAGTACCTCGGAGCCGATCCGGCTCAGATCGAGCTGCTCCTCCAGCGCATGGTTCGTGACGTCTACACCGAGGGCGGCCAGATCCACATGTCCGCCGTTGCGGCAATCGAGGTCGCCTGCTGGGACATTCTCGGCAAGGTCCAGGGCAAGCCCGTCCACGAGCTGCTGGGCGGTCGGGTGCGGGATCGCGTCCGCGTCTATGCCAACGGCTGGTACCGCGCGGAGCGGCGCCCCGAGCTCGTGGCCGATCGTGCCCGCGAGGTGGCGGCGCGCGGCTACAGCGCCATGAAGTTCGATCCGTTCGGCGCCGCCTACCGGGTCATGGACCGGCGGGAGGAAGACCTCTCCATCGAGATCGTGGCGGCGGTTCGCCAGGCGGTGGGCAACGACATCGACCTGATGATCGAGGGACACAGCCGCTTCAGCGTGGCCACCGCATTGCGGGTGGCCGAGCGCCTGGCCGAGTTCCGACCCGCCTGGTTCGAGGAGCCTGTTCCTCACCAGAACATCGGGGCGATGGTCGCCGTGGCGAGCCGCTCGCCGGTGCCCGTCGCGACCGGCGAGAGCTTCACCTCGTTGCATCAGTTCGCGGACCTGCTCCGCCACGACGCCGTGCACATCCTCCAGCCGGAGCCGCTCTTCCTGGGCGGCCTCTGGCGCACCCGGATCCTGGCCGGGATGGCGGACGCGCATTACGCCGTCGTGGCGCCACACAACGCGCAGGGGCCCGTATGCAGCGCGCTCTCGGCGCAACTCGGCGCCTGCATCCCCAACTTCTACGTCCAGGAGTCGTTCGACGAGTTCAACGAGAGCTGGAGCCGCGAGATCGTCGACCGCCCGATGGTCCAGCAGGGCGGGCACGTCACGGTCTCCGATGCACCGGGCATCGGGATCGACCTCGACTGGGAGCGGCTGGCGAGCTACCCGTATGAACGCCAGCACCTGTTGCGCCTGTTCGAGCCGGGCTGGGAGATGCGCGGAGACGCGCTGCCCGGCGGACCCGTGGAAGCCGTGACGCTGGAACAGCACGAGGTGGAGCCGTGAAGCCGGAGGTCGTGACGCTCGGCGAGTGTCTCGTTGCCCTGGTTGCCGATCGACCCGGCGCGCTGGCCGATATCTCCCTCTTCGAAGCCCAGGTGGCCGGAGCGGAGGCCAATGTCGCCGTCGGGCTGGCGCGCCTCGGGCACCGGAGCGCCTTCATCGGTGGTGTCGGTGGGGACGGCTTCGGCACTGCGATCATCCGTCGGCTGCGGGGCGAAGGGGTCGACACGTCGACAATCACGGTGGACGCTGGCACCACGGGCCTGCTCGTCCGCGAACGGCGGACCTTCGGCCCGACCGAGGTGGTCTACTACCGGACGGATTCGGCGGGCTCGCATCTGGGCGCCGACGATGTCCGCGCGGCAGCGGATCACTTCGCTGGCAGCCGCTGGCTGCATCTGACCGGTATCACCCCGGCGCTCTCCCCGAGCTGCGCCGGGGCCGTGAACGCCGCGATCGATCTGGCCCGCGAGCACGGATTGACGATCAGCCTCGACCTCAACCTGCGCCGCAAGCTCTGGAGGGAGACCCAGGCCGCCGAGACCCTGCGAGCCCTCTGCGGGAGGGCCGACGTCGTCCTTGCCGGCCTGGACGAGGCGGCGCTCGTGGCCGGCCTTGATGCGGGGACAAGTGCCGAGGAGGTCGGTGGTGCCCTCGCTTCGCTCGACGTGGCAACGGTCATCGTGAAGCAGGGCTCGCGCGGCGCCCTGCAGGTGGTGAGGGGCCAGGATCCCGTCGAGCGACCGGCGCCCCAGGTGCCCGTGCCGGTGGATCACGTGGGGGCCGGCGATGCGTTTGCGGCTGGCTACATCGCTGCCAGGCTGGAGGGCCTGGAAGCCGGGCGGGCCCTGGAGCTCGGGAATGCCTGTGGGGCGTCGGTCGTCGCGGCGGTGGGAGACATGGCCGGCCTGCCGACGCGGGCTGAGGTCGATCGGATCATTGGGGCTGCAGCCCAGGATCCCATTCGGTAGGGGCAGGACCGACGCTCGTCGCCGCGGAATCGTCCCGACGGTCCGGTTTCCGCCATGTGGTCACAGGGTGAGCGTTATGGCGGTCGGGAGCGGCATCCGTGCCCATACGCTCCTGGGAGGAACGCAAGACTCCCGAAGAGGGCCGGGGAGGACGGTCCACCGGTCGATTCGTCGCCAAATCGCTCGCGTCGTGACCATGCGGCGACTATTCGGGCTCGCTGGCGTGGCGAAACGGTTCTTGCGCTCAGGGGATGAGCGTATGGCGAAAACGTCGGCCATCCAAGGTTAGGACCCACGAATACGAGCCGCACGACCTACGGCTGCGGGCCGCCCTGTTCCCGTCCGATTTCCGGCCGGAGATCAAACCCGGCCATCTCCGACACCGGCTCAGGGCGAAGTGCGCCTCCACGGCGCGGCGGTGAGCGTGTCCACCCGACCCCGACAGCTGTCCGAGTCCAGCTCAGCGAACGTCAGCGTCTTCCCGGCTATGACCCATGAGTATCGACCGTCGGTCGGGGTGGTTTGATCTGGGCACCAGGGACCGCGCCGGCCGGACAGGAAGAGACCCCGACCCTTTCGGGCCGGGGTCTCGAGTACGTACGGAAGTCCGAAGACCTGGACTAGGCGACGCGGCGGCGGAGCACCAGCGCTGCGGCACCAAGGCCCGCGACGAGACCGGCGACCAGCGCCAGACCGTTTGTGGGACCCTGCTCGGATCCGATCGTATCGGTGTTCGGCATCCCTTCGCCTTCGCCCTCACCACCGGCAGCGGCCGCGGTGAAGTTGTAGACATGGAGCATGACCGAACCGTCGTCGTCAGCGGCCGTGTCAAGCGAGATCGGCACGTCGCCGAACTCTCCCTGGAGCGCCTGAGCATCCATGTTGCCGTCGACCTCGGTCGGCGTGAAGCGGAGCGTGCCCTGCTCAAAGCCTTCCGGGACCGTCGTCTCCTCGACCGTCAGTTCGCCCTGCGCGACGTCGGAGAGGATGTAGTGAGAGATATCGAGGCAGACGTCTTCGGAGATCTCGCCGTCGCCATCGGCGTCGAGCTCGACATCGCTCTCGCAGAGCTTGGCTGCCATGAACTCGGCATCGGCCGTCGTGTACGTGGTGCCCTCTGCATCGGTGACCGTGAACTCGAACGTCGACGGATCGTTGGCGATCCCGTCCGTCGGCTCGTCACCGTCGTTGATGGTCGTCGGGCAGGCCAGAACAGTCTGCACGAGCGCGCCAACCGGATTGCCCTCGGCCTTGTCCTCGACGGCACCGAACTCGGCTTCGTCGGCGACGGGCGTGGCGTTGCAGTTGTGGGTCATGATCATGACCGTGCCGGGATCGCCCTCGGCGGCGCTGACGGGAACCACGATGAGCGCCATGAGCGCCAGTGATCCGAGCAGCGCTGAATAGATCTTCCGCATGGGGGCGGAACCTCCTGGATGTCGCCCGGCCAGCAAGCCGCCCTCACTTGAAAGCGTCGGCCGAGTGTTACGCCTCTCTTACGCGCCGGCGCACGCCATGGATGGCCCCGGTGGGGGTTGCAAACGCATTGCGCGGCCGATCTCGGATCAAGGATCGAACCGCGCGGTTACCCTCCCGCTCAGTCGGAAGAGCCGGAATCCTTGAGCTGCACGCTGACCGTCCGCTCTTCTGCACCCCGGAGAAAGCGCATCTCGAGCGAGTCCTTCCCGAAAGCCGCCAGGGCATCCTGGAGCTCGTCCACGCTGGACACGGGCCGATCGCCGAGCCTGGTGATGAGGTCGCCCTCCTGCAGCCCGGCCGCGGCAGCAGGGCTGCCCTCCTCGACCTCCCGGACGAGGACGCCATCGTGCTCCGGCAGGCCAACCGCTCGGCGCATGCGTCGAGCCGCCGCCCCTGGTGCCACCGCGACGCCGAGCCGTGGCCGGCTCGGGGATTCGCCTCGGCCGAGTTGCGCCACTCGCTCCCGGAGTGACTCGTCGGCAGCGATGGCCAGGTAAAACCCATCACCCAGACGGTTGGTGTTCAGGCCGACCAGCTCGCCGGCCGCGTTGACAATGGGTCCTCCGGACGAACCGGGAGAGAGCGGGGCCGTGTGCTCGATGCTGCCGGTGATGCGGCGCCCACGCGGACCTCGGAAGGCTCGCTCGACGCCCGAGACAAGGCCGAAGGTGACGCGGAGCCCCTGTCCGCGAGGATTTGAAACCCCGAACACCGGCTGACCGACGCCGGCTGCTCCGTCGGCCGCCCATTCCAGAGGCGTCGCCCCGGCCGTGTCCACCAGCACTGCCGCGAGGTCGCCATCCATATCGATCCCGCCGGTCTTGCCCTCGACCTCGCGGCCATCGGAGAAGACGACGGTCACCCCGTCGCCGCGGAGGTTGTGGGCGTTGGTGAGGACCACTCCATCTGCGAGGATCACCCCGGATCCGCCTCGCCAGCCATTCCCGACTCCGACCACCGCGGGCCCGACCCGCTCCTGGATGGATGAAACCGCCGCCTGGATCTCTTCCAACGCCGCCATCGACTTGAGCCTCCGAAAACCGTACTTGTGACTTGTCACTTGCAAGTTACTACGATAGGCGCCGACATTGCAAGGCCTGACGTGTTCGGAGCTGAAGGGCGGGGATCCATCCCCTACGATGCGCGCTGTGGCCACGCAAGGACATCGGTCGGCTCCGGCGCCGGTCAGGGCGCTCGACGCAGCGCTGGAACGGGTCGGTGATCGTTGGAGTCTTCTGATCGTTGAGGCGCTGCTCGACGGTCCTCAACGCTTCGCTGACCTGCTGGAGACGGTGCCGAGCATCGCGCCGAACATCCTCAGCCACCGACTCAAGCGCCTCGAAGGAACGCAGGTGCTCGCTGCCCGCCCGTACTCGCAGCGCCCGCCCCGGTTCGCCTACGAGCTGACCTCCGATGGACGGGAGCTCGCCGGGGCGCTTCGGCTCCTGGCCGACTGGGGGGCTCGATCTTCTCCGAATGCCGAGCCGCTGCGCCACGAGGTGTGCGGCACCCCCATCGAGGCGCACTGGTACTGCCCGACCTGCGCGCGACCGGTCGATGGCGAGGAGCGGCCCGTCGTCGTCTGAGCAGGAGCCTCTCGCAAGCGAGGCGCGCATCGGGCGGTCACACTCCGAGGCGCGTGCCTGGAGCACAGGACAGAAGGAGCAGCACATGGACGGAGTCGGAGTCGGACCAGCAGGCGAGGAATCCACGGGGAGCGCCCAGCTGCCTGGGGACCAGCGGTCTGGCGGACGTGCGGGCGAGAGCGGGGCTCCGACCGTGACGTCGACGTCAGCACCGCTCGAGACAGCCGATCCCGCGATGAGCGACCAGCCTGCTGAGGGCGGACGCGAAGAGGCCGAAGACGGCTCCGGGTCGAGTGGCGCCCCTGATGGCTGATCTGGATGGGACAGACGCAGGCGACGGGCCGGCCTCGGCGCCCGCCGGCGGGGCCGGGTCAGGGGGTTCGAGGTGGGGAGCGCTCGAGCCCTCGAAGGCAGCTGAAGTCGGCGACGTGGAGACGATTCACACGGACCAGCCGGCCGTGACCGCGGACGCGACTGTCGGTGGCAACTTCGGGGAGGGGGTCGGGGAGCAGGTCGACGAGCGGGATCTGCCACCCGTAGTCGAAGAGCGGAAGGATCGACCGTGAGGCCGGAGGCCGAACGGCTTTCCAGCGGCGATTCTCCCGGCCACGCCCGTCAGGGAGGCCACAATCTCGAGGAGATCCGCGAGCAGCTCCTGATGACCACGGCCGAGATGGCGGCAATCGCCGGCGTCAGCGAGGAGGAGGTCGCCGAGATGGAGCGCGGACAGCGACCCGTGCCGCCCGGGCTCATCGCAGAGCTCATGGAGGAGCTCAACGCCAAGGGCGCCTGACCGAAGCGCCGCTCAGGCGTGCACGTTTCTCACGGAGGCTGGTCGTCCGTCAACCGCGCGTCACAGGCGAGCGAATAGGATCTCGTAATGTTGCGACGCGTGCCGTTTCTGCGCAGGCCGGATGTGGCCGACGCGCGTGCCGCTGTTGCGGGCGCCGTTGCCGCCGCGCTGGCCCTCGGCGTGGGGGAGCTCCTCGGCGGCCTCGTTGAAGAGGCGCCTTCGCTGATCGTCGCGATTGGCGGCGTGGTCATCGACCTTCAGCCGGCCGGAGCCAAGGACTTCGCGGTCGCGCTCTTCGGCGAGGCAGACAAGCTGGCCCTGGAGGTCCTGATCGCCGGCGTCGCGATCGCGGTCGGCGGAGCGCTCGGCATCCTCGGACGAAGGCAGCTGTGGCTGGCGCAGCTCGGCTTCCTGCTGTTCGGGGTCGTGGGGCTGGTCGCCGCCGCGCAGGATCCCCTCGTGTCATTGACGTTGGCCCTGCTGACGACGGGCGCCGCGGTGGCGGTGGGCATCATCGCGCTCCCCACCCTGCTACAGGTCGCTCGTGGCACGGCATCGCGGACGGACACCCACGCGAGCCCGGACGCCGGCTCCGGAGGCGCCACGGAGCAGCCGGGTCGCCGACGCTTTCTCATCACGAGCGGCGGTGTTGCCCTGGCCGCCTTTGGCGCGGTAGTGGCGGGGCGGTCACTCTCGGGCCAGGTTCGGGCGGTCGAAGCACGCCCCGGCGGGTTGCCCTCGGCGGCGGAGCCGGCCGCCAGCCCGGGAGCCGGGAGCACCTTCGATATCGCCGGCCTGACGCCCCTCGTCGTGCCAAACGAAGAGTTCTACCGCATCGACACCAACCTCATCGTCCCGCGACTCGACACGGAAGGCTGGAGTCTGAGGGTGCACGGCATGGTCGACCGCGAGGTCACGCTCAGCTACGAGGAGCTCCTGGCGATGCCGCTCGTGGAGCGCTTTGTCACGATTGCCTGCGTCTCCAACGAGGTGGGCGGCGACCTCGTCGGCAACGCGAGGTGGACGGGGGTTCCGCTCCAGGACGTGCTGGACATGGCCGGGGTCCAGGAAGGCGCCACCCAGATCGTCGGCCGAGCCTTCGATGGCTGGACCGCCGGCTTTCCCACCGCCCACGGTGGCCCCGATGGCCGCGAGGGGATCATCGCAATCGCGATGAACGGGGAGCCGCTCCCGCCGGCCCACGGCTACCCGGCCCGGCTGATCATCCCGGGCCTGTTCGGATATGTCAGCGCGACCAAATGGCTAGCCGAGATCGAGCTGACGACCCTGGAGGCGTTCGATGCCTACTGGGTGCCGCTGGGCTGGGCGAAGGAAGGCCCGATCCTCACCCAGTCCCGCATCGACGTTCCCCGACCCGGCAGCCGGGTGGCGGGCGGGACGGTCACCTTCGCCGGCGTCGCGTGGGCGCCGGATCGCGGCGTCAGCGCCGTCGAGCTCTCGATCGACGAGGGCGAATGGCTACCCGCCGAGATCTCGCGCCCCATCTCTGAGGACACCTGGGTCCAGTGGCGGCGCGATTGGGCGTCGACGCCCGGCGACCACACGATCCGGGCCAGGGCGACCGATGGGTCGGGGGCGGTCCAGGAGGAGCGCATCACTCGACCCGCTCCCGACGGCGCCCGCGGCTATCACACCGTTCGACTCATGGTGGGCTGACCGCCCTTGACGTCGCCGGCCGAACTGGATCGATCCAGCGGGGCGAGAAATCGCGGCGGGCCAGGGAGGCATCATGACCAGAGAGCGTGAAGTCATCATCGACCGCGGCAATGGCGGCGGCGGTGGTGGAACACCGGCCGCCAGCGACAACGCTGCCCCGAGCGCGCCGGCCGTGGAAGCGCCCAGCGTGGAGGTTCCCGCCGGCTCCTAGGCGATATGCGGACGCGCCGGACCGGCGGGCCCGCTGCTGCTCGGCGCTCAGACGCTCTTGAACTGCTCGAAGGGCTGGCGGCAGGCCGTGCAGAAGTAGATCGACCGGCACTGGGTGGGGCCGAAACCGTTCTCGAGCAGGGTCCGTGGCGAGTCACAGTACGGGCACCGGGCCACGGGCGCCACGATGAGCAGCGGTCCCCTGGATCCGAGCTCGTCTGTGGGAGCCCCGCCAGCTGGCGGGGCGAATCCACTCCGCCTGAGCTTCTCACGCCCAGCGAGCGTGATGCGCTCGGAGGTCCACGGCTCGGCGTAGCTCACGACCACCTCGACCTCGGGCGCGAGCGTCACCAGCTTTTCTGCGACCGCCTCCCGCATGGCTTCGATCGCGGGACAGCCAACGAAGGTCGGCAGGAGCTCGACACGAATCCGCTCGGGTGTGACGGCCACCGATCGGACGATGCCCAGGTCGACGACCGACACGGTCGGGATCTCCGGGTCAGGCACGGTCCGCAGGAGCGCCCAGACGGCTGACTCGGTCGCGACGGGGGATCCGGGAGCGACGGGCGATTGCGCGGCGCCGCGTCTCGTCGGTGCGATTGCGCTCACCAGCGCGCTCCTTGTTCCGACCGGGCGACAGAGGTGAACTCCGTCCACAGCCAGGCGAAGTCCGGGCCGTGATCGGGCCCGCGGCCCCCAGTGGTCGGTGGAATCGGATCGAAGGGGAGTCGCAGCTCTCTCATGACCGGTCCCACGACCCCGGTCCATGTGCCGTACAGATCCGCCAAGGAGGCGGCAATCACGCCGTCACGGACGAGCTCTTCTTCTCCGGGCAGCGGAGCGAAGACGCTTGACGCTTCAGGACCCAGCCGGCGCAGGGCGTCGTCGAGCTTGGCCCGGCCCTCCCCCTGCCCAACGGCCAGCCGCCGCAGCCACGCGTCAACGTGCATCAGGTGGTAGCGCTCCTCGCGCCTGATCTTGGCGACGCCTTCCGCCACCGGGGCGTTGCTGGAGGCCACGAGCGCTTCCAGCCGTACGGCGTCTGCCGTCTCGTACAGGTACCGGCGAGCCACGGTGAAGGCCCAGTCCGTGCGAGGGTGGTCGAGCAGCCGGGCGTGGCGGAAGTCGCCCATCGGCCTGCCGAAGGCGATCGCATCCGCGTCGGTGGCTGTCAGACGAGCCAACTCGTCGTAGAAGAGCCTCGCGTGGCCGATCTCGTCCTGCGCGAGCGAGCTCATCGCCACGTCTTCCTCGAGCATGGGGGCGATCCCGGTCCACTCGGAGTCCCAGAAGCCGATCACGAACTCGTCGTCCGCGAGACTCAGCAGCAGTTGCCCGAGCGGTGGAAGGGCGTCCACGGTCAGCTCCGCCGGCCAGGCGCCAGGGAGCGTCACGGGTGATCCTCGGCTGCGCGGCGCCGTGCCTCCTCGAGCTTGTCGCGCATGACGTAGCCGCCCGGCTTCTTGAACGAGCGATCCAGCGGCGGCCGGAGCAGATCGGGATCGTCCACGACGCCGATGGCCGCGCGCGGCACTACCCAGAGTCGGTGGCTCTCCCCTCTTCGGCTGTAGAACTCCCTGGCGTAATGAAGCGCAAGCTCAGGGTCCGGCGCGACGAGGTTGCCGGCGTGCCGCATGGGGTCCCCGTCCTTCTCCTGGCGAAAGACCTCGTAGACGGCGCCGTCGACCTCCTCGGTCGTCATCTGCTGAGCCGATCGAGCTGTCGATCAGGAGCGCCGTCTGCCTCGGGCCAATGAGCGCGCTTGAGCCAATGAGCGCGGCGTTGCCTTTGCCAAACGCTCACCCCAGGAACGCCAGGCAAGAAATTGCCACTCCCACGCGGCTCGTGCGCGCCATACGCGTCCTCACAGGAGCGTTTGGCATGAGATTCGGCCTTAGACGAGCCTGCCGGTGACTCATCGCATTGCTAGCGTTCCGTCGGAGAGCGAATGGCAAAGATTCGGTCGCCGACCGCGGATAGCGCTCTCTCCCGGAACATTTGGCAGCCGGGCGAGCCGCGAGAGCACGGGGAGCGCCGATCCATCAATGCGCACGTCAGTGCTCACGCTGGTGCTCACGCAGCGGCTTCTGGAGCCGCATGCAAGGCGTCGCGTACCCAGGCGGTCTGGGCCCAGTTGAGCCGGCGAAACTCTAGGCGCTCCTGCGACTTCGGTCCGTGGCCCGTCACGACCGCCTTGAGCTCTGCCCAATCCGGCTCGCTGTAACGCCAGCGGCTCGCCGCCTCGTCGTAGCGCAGCTCGGGGTCGGGAAGGGTCAGGCCCAGTTCCCGGATGCGCGGCACGTAGATGCCGAGGAATTCCTGGCGCAGCTCCTCGCTGGTCTTGGCCTTGATCCGCCAGTACAGGTCGCGATCCTTGTCGCGGTCCGACCGCGGCCCGTGCATCTGCATCAGCGGGCCCCACCACCGGTCGAGCGCCTCCTGGACCATCCCGCGCTGCGACCGGGTGCCGTTCATCATTGTCACCACCACGTCGCGGCCGTGCATGATGTGGACCGACTCTTCCCAGCAGATCTTCCTCATCGTCCGCGCGTAGGGGCCGTACGACGAGTCGCGCAGCGCCTGCTGGGCGACGATCGCGGCTGCGTCCACGAGCCAGGCGATGATCCCGACGTCAGCCCAGCTCTTCGTCGGGTAGTGGAAGACGTTGTGGAACTTCGTCTTCCCGGCCAGCAGGTCCTCGATCATCTGCTCGCGGGGCTTGCCAAGGTCCTCCGCGACGCGGTAGAGGAGCTGAGCATGCCCGACCTCATCCTGCACCTTGGCCGTGAGCGCCAGCTTCCGCTTGAGGGTCGGTGCCCGCAGGATCCATTCGCGCTCGGGGAGCACGCCCATGAGCTCGCTGTTGGCGTGCATCTCAACGAAGCGCAACACCGACGTGCGGTACTCGTCGGGCATCCAGTCAGGCGGCTCGACCTTGCCACCGGCGTGGACGTGGGCCGTGAACGCGGCCAGACGGTCGTCGTCCGAAGCACTGGGGTCGTTGCGCAGCGTGCTTTCGGGCGAGGGTGGAGTGGTCAGCTCGTGCAGCAGTGGCTCCAGCGCGAGCGGGTCGGTCATCAGCGGTTCTCCAAGGCTTTCGCGAAGAGGTCGGCGTAGCGGTCGGCAATCTCGACGGGACTGAGGCGGCCGTCGGGCCGGTACCAGATCGCCACGCCGTTCAGGGTAGAGAGCAAAGCCGTCGAGGTGAGCGCAACATCGACCGACCTGAACTCACCGCTGGCGGCGCCCTGGGCGATCAACTCCCGGAAATGGCCTTCGTAGTGGTCGCGCATCTCGCGGACCTGGTCGCGCCGGGCCTCACCGAGGAAGCGCCACTCGGTCAGGAAGACACTGGCGTTGCCGAGGTCCGCGGCCAGTACCCGGATGTGGGCCCGGCAGAGCTGGCGAATGCGGTCCGCCGCCGGGCCAGCAGCATCGCTCGTAGTAGCGGCCGCCGCCGCCTCGAAAGCCCCTGCGGCTCGGACCACGATCGCCCAGAGGACATCCTCCTTGGATGCCACGTGCGCGTAGAGGCTGCCGCCCTGGAGGCTCACGGCGCGGGCGATATCACGAACGCTCGTGGCCGCGTAGCCGCGCTCCCGAAAAAGCTCGCTCGCCGTGTCCTCGATCTGTTGCCGGCGCGTCTCGACCATTGGGCAACATACTAACAAACGCTTGTTAGCTTGATCCGCCTCACCCCAAGCTCTCATCGTCGAACGGAACCGGGGCCAGCTGGGCGCGCTAGTCTGCCGGCCATGGCTCCGACACGCCAGACGATCGAGACGCTGGACCTCCACTCGGGCGGTGAGCCGCTGCGGCTGATCACGAGCGGCTACCCGCCGATCCCGGACGCGCCGATCCTCGAGCGGCGGCGCTGGGTCCGTGAGAATGCCGATCACGTCCGGCGCATCGCCATGTTCGAGCCGCGCGGACATCGCGACATGTACGGAGCCGTGCTGCTCCCAGCGCACCGGGACGACGCGGATCTGGCGGTTCTCTTCATGCACAACCAGGGCTACAGCACGATGTGCGGGCACGGAACGATCGCGCTGGGTGCCGCGCTCGTCGAGGAAGGTCTCTTTCCCGCCACCCAGCCCGAGACGGTGATCCGCTTCGAGACGCCGGCGGGGCTGGTGACGGCTCGTATCGAAACTCGCCGCACAGAGAGCGGCAGCTTCGAGGCCGGTCTCGTCCGCTTCACGAACGTGCCTTCGTACCTGGCCGCGCGGGACATCGCCGTCCACCCACACGGACTGCCTGAACTGCGCGTCGACATAGCGTTCGGCGGCGCGTATTACGGCATCGTTGACGCGAAGGAGCTGGGCCTGCGCGTGGAGCCCTCGCAGACTGACGCATTCACGCGGGCAGGCGCGGCGATCACCGAGCTGCTGCGCCGCGACCACACTCCAACACATCCCAGCGAGCCCGATCTCGGCTTCGTCTACGGCACGATCGTGGTCGAGCGCGATCCGCTGTCGATTGGCGAGGGGCAACGGCCCGATGCCGACTGGCGCAACGTGACGATCTTCGCCGAGGCGGAGGTCGACCGCTCACCGTGCGGTTCCGGCACCAGCGCCCTGCTGGCCCAGGCCGGCGCTCGCGGGTCCCTTGCTCTCGGCGACGAGATCCGGAACGCCAGCCTGACCGGCGCGGTCTTCCTTGGCCGGTTGGACGAGCGCACGACGCTGGGCCCGCACGAGGCCTTCGTGACCAGCGTGGCTGGCCAGGGCTATGTCACGGGCAGATCCACGTTCGTCGTCGACGAGCGCGACCCACTGGGCGAGGGGTTCCTCCTGCGCTGACCGCCACGGTGAGCGCCTCAAGCGACGGACGACTGGGAAGTTCCGAGCCAATCGTGTTTGCACCAGATGCAACCAAGCGACCGGGATTCGCGGCTGCGTGGCGTTCTGTAGCGTTTCCCGCAACGAATCGCGCGTTCCCGTCGGCTTCGTTGCGCTGGATGCAACGGATCAACCGGCAGCCGGGTTTCTGTCCGTTAGTTGCGTTTGATGCAAGCACCGGCGGCCCTGGCCCATTCAGCTGGCCGTGGCCCGATCAAGCGGGGGGACGCCGTGCAACCGGATCTGCGCAGCGGGTGTTTCATATTGCGTGTGCCCCGAACTGCCCGCCCATCTCGCGGACGATCTCGACGCCGGATTCGAATGCCTGGTCCGCGACCATGCCGACCTCGTCTACGGCCTGGCCCGGCGGATGATCCGCGATCATCACGTCGCCGAGGAGGTCGCACAGGACGCATTCGTGCGGGCCTATCGGGCCCTGGGCGGCTATCCCGAGGATCGCATCCGTGCGTTGAGGCCGAAGGCCTGGCTCGCGCGAATCGTGCTGAACCTGAGCAGGAACCATCTCCGTGACCGGCCGGCGGCCGGCGTCCCGATCGACGACGTCACGGAGACGCAGATCCGCGGTGACGGCCCGGCCGATCCAGCGGACCTCGTCGTGCGACGGGAAGGCGTAGTCCGGATGGCGGCCCTGCTTGAGTCGCTGCCGCCACGATATCGTCGGGCGATCGAGCTGCGGCACGTGCAGGGTTTCAGCTACTCGGAGCTCGCCGCGGCGATGGATCGGCCCGTTAACAGCGTGAAGTCCGATGTCCACCGCGGCCTGGCACTGCTTCGGGCGTCGCTCCAGGCGCCGGAAGCCCTGCCACCTGCGCGATCCGCTGCGGAAACGCTGGAGCCGCGTCCCCCCACCAGACTTCAGGCCGAGGGAGCCGCACTCGCATGACGACCAACCAGATCCCTTTCCTCGCTCAGGCGCGGACCCTGCACGGGCAACTGCGGGCGAGCCGCGAGACGGCACCCGCGGCGTTCGTCCGTGCCGTTCTCCAGCAGGTTGCGTCGCCGGATTCCTATGCGCCGATCGAGACGTCCCGCGGCCGCTTCTTCGTCGCTTTCAACGAGCGGGGCGTCTCCGCCATCGACGAGGCGGCCGACGAGACCGAGTTCGAGGACTGGTTTCGCGGCCGCCTGGGGCGGCGTGCTCGCCGCGTCGACGCCCTCCCTCGCCGGCTCGAGCACCCGCTGCGGCGTCGACTCGAGGGCGATCGCCGCGCCCGCGTGCGCGTCGATCTGAGCGGGATCACGCCGTTCGAGCGCGACGTGCTCGAGAAGACGGCCCACATCCCCCACGGGGAGGTCAGGCCGTATGCGTGGGTCGCACGTGAGATCGGCCGGCCTCGCGCCGTCCGCGCGGTCGGCACGGCCCTGGCACATAACCCCATCCCATTGGTCATCCCCTGCCACCGAGTTGTGCGAAGCGACGGGACGATCGGGCAGTACGGCCTCGGGGGTCCCGAGCGGAAGCGACAGTTCCTGACGGAGGAGGGTGTGCCTCTCCCCGAGCTTCAGTCGCTCGCCGCCGCAGGGATCCGCTACCTGGGGAGCGACACCACGAGCATCTTCTGTCTGCCCACGTGCCACGACGCTCGGCGGACAACTGCGCGTCACCTGGTGACCTTCCGCTCCGCCGAGGAGTCCTTCGCCGCCGGCTACCGACCGTGCATGCACTGCCGGCCGGTTGCGGCCCAGGTCGCCGCCTGACGGCCGCTCCCGGCTAGCGGTCCGGGCGCGTGCCGAAGGCGAAGACGACCGGTGAGCGCCACTCGAAGTCCCCAGGGCTGAGGCGGGCCAGTCGCTCGCGCGACCGTTCCAGGACCTCGCTCCTCAATGGGTCGCGCAGCTCGGACAGCAACCCGTGCTCGGAGTACTCGAGCTTGTGGACGAGGAACGCCTCGGGATCCCAGCGGTAACTGAGCGTCTCTTCCCGCGCTGAGACGTCGCGAAAGCCCGCCCGGCGGAGCTGCCAGGCAGCCTGGCTGGGCGACTCGTAGTCGCCGGCCACAACCTCGTCCCGTTCAGCCGGCGGGTCGATCTCCAGCTCGTCGAGCAGGTCGTCGATGGTCGCAGTCGGCTCGAAGTCCTCCTCGGTCGCCATCCAGGTGACGAATCCCAACACACCATCGGGCCGGAGCACCCGCCTGGCTTCCCGAAACGCCGCCGGCCGATCCGGCACCAGTTGGAAGACGAATGACGACAGGGCGATCTCGACCGACGCATCGGGCAACCCCAGCTCATCCGCCGTGGCGTGAACGATGCGCAGCCGCCCGGCCGCCTCATCTCCGAGCTCCTGGGCGCGACCTTCAGCGACGCTCAGCATCCCGCTCGATGCATCGGCCCCGATCACCTCCAGCTCCGGCCAACGGCGCAGCGCCTCGAGCGCGATGGCTCCGGCCCCCGTCCCGATATCCAGCAGGGAGGCGGCCCTGCCCTGGCCATGAGCCAGCTCGATCGCGTGCTCGATCCTCGCCGAGGCTTCGTCCACCAGCCGCAGGGCTGTCTCATGGAGGACGGGACCCCAGTGGCGGGTGTAGGCCTGGGCGCCTGCGTCGTAGCGCTCGGAAACCTCTGTCAAGGGCGAACGGGAGTCGGGCTGGGCACCCCACCGGCCACCGCCTCGGCCTCGTCATCCTCGGTGTGCCCAAAGCCAAGGCGATCGGCCAGGCGACCCAGCGGCCCCGGCGCCCACCAGTTCCAACTGCCAAGCAAGCGCATGGTGGCCGGGACGAGCAGCACCCTGATGATCGTCGCGTCCAGCAGCACGGCGATGGCCATGCCGACGCCGATGCTCTTGATCGTCACGTCCTGGGCAAGCGCGAAGGCCCCGAAGACCACCACCATGATCAGGGCGGCGCCGGTGATCACGCCCGCTGTACGGGCGAGACCCTCCGCCACGGAGGCCGTGTTGTCGCCGGTTCGGCGGTAGGCCTCCTGGATCCGGGACAGCAGCAGCACCTCGTAGTCCATCGACAGCCCGAACAGCACGCTGAACATGATGATTGGGTTGCCCGCGATGGTGAAGCCGAGCGGCTCGAAGGCGAGCACGTTCGAGAGGTTGCCCTCCTGGAAGATCCAGACCAGCGCACCGAAGCTGGCCGTGATCGAGAGCAACGTCATGATCACGGCCTTGATCGAGATGGCGATCGAGCCGAAGAGCAGGAACAGGACCACCGCTGTGGCGCCCAGCGTCCAGGCCACGACGAGCGGGATCGTGTTCCGTTGCGAATCGAGGAAGTCACGACCCTGGGCGGCGATCCCGCCGACCTTCGCGGCGATCCCGGCGCCCGGGTCGACGGCACGGACCTCCGCCACGAGCTCTGTTCCCTCAGGGCTCACGGGGTTCGTGGGGCTGAGCGCGTCGATGCGCACCGTGTTGCCGCGGACGTACCGGTCGAGCAGCGCCCGGAGGGCAGGCGGTCGCTGCGCCGCCGGCAGCGCGACGAGTTGAACGACCTGATCGGTCGTCAGCTCTTCGCCGGTCGCCGGATCCGTCAGTCCCGCGAAGAACGATTCGACCCGCTCGATCCCTTCCACCGCGGCAAGACGCTCGGCGTAACCGGCCAGGGCCTCGATGGTGGCCGGCCCGGTCGGCTCGCCTTGCACGTCAGCAAGAATGGTCATCGGCGTGCTGCCCGCGGGGAACTCCTCCCGGATCGCCACGATCGCGTCCCGGCTCTCGATGCCCGGGGGCAGGACGGAGGCATCGGCGATCCCCTGCTCCAGTCGCAGGAACGGGCTGCCGGCGAGGAGCAGAAACGCGAGCACAGGCAGCAGGACGAGGAAGGGACGCTCCATCACACCGTGCGCAACACGTTCCCACCACCCGGGTCGGGCAGGTGCCTCGGTCATCCCGGACGGCCGGATCCCGATCAAGCGCCGTAGACCGCCGACGAGGTTCGCGACCGATAGAGCGTTCACCCGGTGGCCGAGCATGCCGAGCAGGGCGGGTAGGAAGGTCAGCGCGTAGAAGACCGACGAGCCGACGACCACCGCGCCGCCGATCCCGAACGAGCGGATCGCGGACGACTCGAAGAAGAGCAGCCCCGACAACCCGATGGCGACGGCCAGGCCGCTGAAGACAACCGCCTTGCCGCTGGTCGCCACGGAGCGCTGCACGGCCTCGCTGACCTCGCGCCCGCGCGCAAGCTCCTCCCGGAAGCGGCTCACCAGGAAGAGCGAGTAGTCGATCGCGAGCGCCAGTCCGAGCATCGTCGAGACATTGATCGTGTAGATGCTCAGCTCGAAGGTCTGGCCGCCGAAGTAGATGAAGGCGAGCGTGGTGGGAATCGCGAGTCCGGCCACGAGGAGCGGCATCCCTGCCGCGACGATGGAGGCGAAGACGGCGACGAGGATGAGGATGGCAAACGGCATCGAGAAGAGCTCCGCCCGCTGGAGGTCCTGCTCGGAGAGCTCCGTCGAGTCCCGCGTGAGCGGTGCGTAGCCCGTGAGCTGCACAGTCATGCCCTCGGGCTCTTCGATGAGCGCTCGCAGACTGTCCACCTGGTCGACGGATTCGTCGTCGGTCAGCTCGAGCTGGGCAAGGGCATAGGTGGCGCTGCCGTCCTCGCTGAGGAAGCGCGCATCGCCGGTCTCGGCGTAGCCGATGATCTCCGCAACGCGCGGGTCGTCGCGAAGGGGGCGCAGGCTTGACGCGATCTGCTCCTGGCTCTGTGCATCGCTGGCGTCGCCACCTGGCGGCAGCCGATAGAGGACGACCAGGCTGCTGTTCCCGCCGCCGAACTCAGCCGCAATGCGCTCCTCGACACGCTTCGAATCGGAGTCGGGGTCGATCCAGCCGCCCGACGAGAGCTGCGAGGAGGCCTGGCCGGCGAACATGAAGGAAGCCGCCGCCAACCCGAGCGTCACGAGGACGATGGGGCGGCGAAAGCGGTAGACGAACGATCCCCAGCGGCGGAACATTCGTGGCTCCTTGCCTACGCGCCTGTGGCCCCTGCCACGGCCATCCCCTCCTGGCATGCTAGAGAATGACCATTCGTTTTGCAAGCCCTATGTTGGCCATTCGTGTTTGCACAGGCATGACGGGTCGATATACTGCCCCGAACGTTCATTCGATGAGGTGAACCACTCACGTGCCGCGAGTCAGTACCGAGCACGAGGAAGCCGTCCGCACCCGCATCGTGGAGGCTGCACTTCGCGCGTTCACCGAGCGCGGTTTCCACCAGGCCACGATGCAGGACGTCGCGCGCGAGAGCGGCCTGTCGGTCGGGGCGATCTACGGGTACTTCAGCGGCAAGGACGAACTGCTCCGTGCGGTCTGCGACCTGGCTCTCAGCCAGGAGCTCGATGTCTACGCTCAGCAGATCGCGACCGCCCCGACGGTTCGCCAGAAGATGGACCTCGGGGTTCAGGCCTGGGTCACGGGAATGACGCGCGACCCCGGGCCAGGGTTCATCGCCCAGATGTGGGGCGAAGCGATCCAGACGCCCGCCGTGCGCGAAGTGCTGGCTCGGCGACGCGAGCGGCTGACCGCGGTGGTCATGATGCTGCTCAGAGAGGGCATCGCGCGGGGCGAGCTTGCCTCCGTGGTGGACGTGGAGGCCTTGGGCGCGGCGTTGAGCGGGATGCTGGACGGCCTCGCCCTCCAGGCGATCGAGGAAGGCCCAAGCTTCCGCCCCATCGTCGCGGAACGCCGAGCCATGGCGATCCTGGACGTCCTGTTCCCCGCTCCCTGCCCCCCTGACTACTCTGTGCGCGCCTCGAGCCGGTAGACACCGCCGCCGGCGATGTCGGTGACGTAGAGCTCACCGGCCTCGTCCTCGCCAAAGGAGGCGATCGATAGCCCAGTCGCTGCCAGCTCCTGCCAATCGGTCGGACCTTCCAGGGCGGCGGCGGCCGGGATGCCCCTGATCGCACCTGAACATAGATCTGCGAAGAGGTAGACACCCTCGAGATCCGGGAATCTCGTGCCGCGGTAGACGTACCCACCGGTGACCACACAGCCGGCATCCCGGCCGAAGAAGGTCGCTGGCAGCAGGTGCGTTGCGCCCGGATCGCAGCCTTCGCCGCGGCACTCATCCCCTTCCATGAGCGGCCAGCCGTAGTTGCCTCCCCCCTCGGTTCGGAAAACCGCGTTGATCTCCTCGTAGAGGCTCGAACCCACGTCCCCGATGAAGAGGTCGCCGGTAGCCCGATCGAAGCTCATGCGGAACGGATTTCGCATTCCGAAGAGCCAGATCTCCGGCTCGATGCCCTCGTCGTCAACGAAGGGGTTGTCGCCCGGGATGCCGTATGGATCGCCGGAATCGACGTCGATCCGAAGGATCTTGCCGAGCAGCGTGTCGGGCGCCTGGGAATTGGGGCCTCCTCCCCCGCCGCCGTCACCGAACGCGACAAACAGGAAGCCGTCCGCGCCGAAGCCGACGTACCCGCCGTTATGGTTGCTCGCCGGCTGGCCGACCTGGAGGAGGACCCGCTCGGAGGCAGCATCGGCCCGTTCCGCCGTGGCTCGGAATTCCGAGACCACGGTGTCGCCCGCCGTGTCGGTGTAGTCCACGAAGATCCGACCGTTCGTCGAGAAGTCAGGATGAAAGGCCAGCCCCAGGAGACCGCGCTCGCCACCGGCGCTGACACGGTCCGAGACGTCGAGGTACGGAGCGTCGTCTCGCTCGCCGTCGGGACCCACGGCAAACACCCGGCCACCCTGCTCGACGACGTAGACCCGCCCGCTCCCGTCTGCGGCATGGGTCAGAAACAGCGGCGAATCGAAGTCTCTCGCAAACGCCACCGCCTCGACTTGAAGCCCTTCCGGCAGGGAGGTCAGCGCGACAGCCTCCTCGGAGGGGGACGCAGAAGCCCCGGTTCGCCCTGGCCCGCTGTGGGAGGACTCGGGCGTTTCCTCGACCTCCCGATCCAGTGCGGAGGGCGCCACGTCTGTCGGGCTTGGGGCGGAGGTCGTCACGGTGGGCGGGGCGGTCGGGTCGATGGACGGATCGGTGGTCCGACCGGTGCAGGCGACCAGGAGCCCGACCATAAGCAGCAGGCTGGTGCGTTGGGCGTTCCTCATGGCTCCTTCATAGCCGACCCGGATTCAATCGAGACCACTGGGCCGGATAAGAAAACGAGCCCGGTGAAATCACCGGGCTCGATCTCGTCGCCGCGTCTGGTCGCCCGAGGGCGACCCGTGGGGACTACGCTCGCCGGGAGGCGAAGCAGTCGTTGCAGTAGACGGGCTTTCCACTGGTGGGCCGGAACGGCACCTGGGCCTCGCGGCCGCAGCTGGAGCACGTCGCGGTGAACATCTCTCGGGGTGCGCGCTCGCGGAAACCGCCACCGCCACCACCGTAGTCGCCGCCGCCGCCGTAGCCACCGCCACCGCCGTAGCCGCCGCCACCGCCGTAGCTCGAGCCACCGCCTTCACCGCGGGCAGCCTTTCGGCTGGCGCGGCAGGAGGTGCACCGACGCGGTGTGGAGAACTGGCGATCAGCGTAGAACTGCTGCTCGCTCGAGGTGAACACGAATTCCTGACCGCAATCTGCGCAAGACAGGTTCTTGTCCGTATACAAAGAGAAACACTCCTTCTCGTAGCGGCCCTCGCGACCTGTTCTCGCGTGAAACCGTGAGAGGAGTGATCGTGTTGCCGTACGTCTGAAGCTCGCACCGGTTGCGAGCGTTATCCGGAGCGGATTGTATCCCAGCCAGTCAATACCCCGACCAGCATCGGCTACGCCCCATCGAACAGCGCAACGGCAATACGACGGCTGCCTTCCATGCGATAGACGACCCGTACGGGCTCCGAGCTGGAAAGGTGTTCACGCAGATGTGCTGCTGCGAACGCTCCTCCCTCGAGTCGCAGCTGACCCACCTCGAACTGAACGGTCTGGCCCTCCGGCGTGCGCAGCGAGAACGAGCGGACATTCACCGGTGAGTCGCCTTCCACCGCCAGCACGACACCCGTGGCCTCGCCGTCTCCGATGGTGCCCAGGGTGGAGGATTCCTGGCGGTCGCCGAGGCCACATGCCATGAGCAGGGCACACGAAGCCAGCGTCAGCGTCAGTGCCTGTCGGGAGCTCACGGACTACCGGCCGGCTGGGGCGCCGCGACGTGCGCAGGCGTGCGATCGAGGATCGCCACGAGCGCAGCCACAGCACAGGTTGCGATTCCCACCGCCAGCGCGGTTTCGAAGCCAATAATGCCGATGACCGGCGCCACCCCGATGCTCCCGATCGCGACACCTGCCGAGAAGGCCACGTTGTAGAGCGCGAACGCGCTGCCGCGGTCAGCCTCGCCGCTGCGGTGCGTCAGCGCAAGATTGATGGGCGGCAGGATGAGCGCGGCTCCGGCGCCTGTGCCAAGCCCCGACAGCACCAGCAACAGCGTGGTGGGGCCCGGAAGCAGGAGGGCCAACGCGGCCACCGTGACCACCACTCCGGCCACGATCAACCAACGCGCCCCCACCCGATCCGCCAGGTACCCCGTCGGGATCCTGAGCAGGAGCAGGGCCACCGCATCCGCGCTGAAGAAGAGGCCCACGTCGGCGCCCGCGCCCTCGGCGCGCTGGGGCAGGTAACCGGTCACCACGCCCCAGTGTGCGACGAAGAGCAGCGCAACGAGCAGCGGCGGCAGCCATGCGGATCGCCAGGCCGGTCGCAGGCTGCCCAGCACACCGCGACGGACCGGTTCGGCATCGAGCCGCGAGTTCCGGGCGGTGGCACCCAGGTGCATCAACGGCCAGATGAGCACGATGGAGAGAGCGACCACGGCTGCTGCCAGGGCTGCCACGGCGGGAAAGGAGACCCGGTCGAGGATCGCCAGCGAGACCGGTGGAGAGATTGCCAGGGAGACGTTCGCACCCACGCCTACGACGCCGATGGCAGTTCCCAGCCGGGCTGGCGCGACCAGGTTTGGAATCAAGGTGAACGAAGCGGGCAGCACCGCTGCCAGCCCCAGTCCCTGCAGCACGCGGACCAGCAGCAGTGCCGCGGTTGAGCTGGACGGGCTCACGAGCCCGGTCGCCATCAGCGCCGCAGCTGCCAGGAACGAACCGGCTCCCAGGAGAAAGACCCGGCCTCCCCCGAAGCGGTCGATGAGCCCGCCCGCCGCCAACGCAGCAACCAGGGGCACGAGCGAGGCACTCCCCATGATCGCCCCGATCTCACCGTTGTCCCGCCCCGCCCCCACG
>JACDFU010000183.1 GCA_013815585.1 Chloroflexota bacterium | reverse complement strand
CCATGAGGGCGACCGCGGGCGCCACGGGGGGCCCTTCAAGGGTGGCTTCGGACGGTTGAGCGCCGTGGTCCACGGCGAGATCACCGTTGACCTGCCCGAGGGAGGCCTGAGGACGTATGCACTGGACGGTGGAACGCTGAGCGCCGTCGACGCGGCGGCGGGCACGATCAGCATCGATGAGGCGACGGGCGAGACGGTCACCGTCCAGACCAACGACGAGACCAGGGTCCGCAAGGACCACGGACGCCAGGGCCTCGACGCGCTGGCGGTCGACGACCAGGTCGTGGTCGTGTCGGTTGAAGAGAACGGCAGCTTCGTGGCGCGCCGAGTGATGGTCCGTAACGCCGAGGCGGAGTCGGACGCGCAGCCCTTCCACGAGGATGACGACGAGGAGGCGTCCGAGGCGCCGACCAACGAGGTTAGCCCGACCGAGGAGCCAAGCCCGGCCGAGGAGCCAAGCCCGGCCGAACTCGAGGCCAGCGCCTCGCCGAGCTAGGCGCTCACGGGGCCGCCTACGTGTTGGCTAGCCCGCCAGGGAGTTCGTGCGCGACCCGGCCGGTTGTCGCCGCCGGGTCGCTCGCTCGTCGACCTCGACGAGAACCCGCCCACCGTATCGTTCGACCAGATCGCGGATCCGCCCCACGCGATCGTCGTGGAAGCGTCCCGCAAGGACCGTCAGCGGCGCATCTGATTCTGCCGCCGTTCCCATGGGCGCCACGGCGGCATCCTCGGCGCGGAGCTCATAGGCTCGCTGCAGCTCCTTCAGCACGCGCCGGGCAACCTTCCCGTCGCGGAATGATGCCGCCAGTACGAGCAAGTGCCGATCCCCACTCCGCGCCGGGCTCCTCCCAGCGCTCAGGCGCGGAGTCTGTGGCGGATCGGCTTGCCGTCGGGCGACCGGCTCGCGTATGCGGTGCTTGCAAGCTCGTTGCACGAACCGCTTGCAACCGCATTGCACGACGCCCTCAGGACCGATCTCGCCTGCGCAGGGCCGAAAGGACGAGCAACAGCCCCGCCGCGATCAACAGGAGCGGCCAGAGCCGGTCGAAGTCGATCTGCGGCAGGTACTCGCGAGCCAGGAACCACGCTCCGACGGCGACGAGGATGAGCCCGAAGATCACCGTCCCGGAGGAACCGCCACTCCGCTCGGGACGCCCGAAGCGCCGCTCGTCACGCCCGGCGCGCCACTGCTCGTAGGTCGGCGGGTCAGAGGTTGCGCCGGGTGCTGACCCCCCAGGCTGAGCAATCGGTCCGCTGGGATCGGGCGGGCCACCCGGGTTCGGACCGGCGAACGCAAGGGAGCTCGGCGACGGCTCCTCCGGTACCACGAAGGCCATGAGCATGTAGACGAGGAGTAGCGTGCCGCCGCTCATGACGATGAGCACCGCCCACAGGACGCGCACGATGGTGGGATCGATGCGGAGGTAGTCGGCCATGCCGCCGGCCACCCCCGCCACCACACGGTCGCGCGATCGATAGAGGCGGTTCATCCCTGGCATCCTCCAGACGGCTTGAGCGTCACCGAGCCGGCATTGGCGGTGGCAGAGAGCGTGACACGCCCCGCGTCGGCGTCAAGTTCGCGGCTGGCCCAGCCATCGTCGGTCTCGACCAGCCCGAGGGCACTCACGTCGATACCGCCGAGGGCACCGCCGCGACTGACCTCCAGGGCCGTTCACTTCGCAGATGCCTCTAGGGGTACGGCCGCGAATGCTCTGACTGGTAGAGCGCGGTCACCTTGCCACCTTGAAAGGCGAGCACTTCAGCCCGCACTGCCGAACCGGCGAGATCCAGCACACGGAGGCTTCCATCCTCCACCTTGGAAACTGATTCGATGCGGACGAACCGGTCACTGAACTGCTCGGCGCGGTTCTCGCCCTTGATGACGACCTGGTACGGCTTGTCCCCGCCGCGTTCGACCGACCCGAGGTGACGCAACCCAGGCAGCACGGGCTCGCCGAAGTCGGAGATCACCACCAGGGAGTCGATCGGCGCCCGTTCCTGACCGTGGACTGCATGCTCGCCACGCTGAACATACGCACCGTCGGCGTCGCGGACCGGCAGAAGCGTCGCCACGCCGTCCTCGAGCGCGATGACCTCGAACGTGGGGCCGTCGTCGCCATCTCGGCTGACCACCTGGGAGCCCAAGCGAATAGGGTGCTGCGGCAGGCGCACGCGCTCGGGGATGTGCTGCTCGAACACGAGCCCGAAGCTCCGTTTCTGCCTGAGCCGGTCGATCTGCGACCGCAGGTCCGCACGCAAGGCAGGGTCCTGGACCTTGTCAAGGAGGACGTCCAGTTCACTTCGAATCATGCGGTCAGGTTATAGGCCGCGATCGCGAGCCGCTCACGTGGCCTGGCGACGCATCCGTCGACGCTGACCGACCACTGGTTAGGTAGCATCAGCCAATGACCGTGCTGGACTGGCTGCTCGATTCCGACCCCTCCATCCGATGGCAGGCATTGCGTGATCTCGTCGATGCGCCTGCTGAGGTCGTGGCGGCGGAGCGGGCGCGAGTGGCCACCGAGGGGTGGGGCGCGCGGCTGCTGGCCTTGCAGGGCGAAGACGGCCAGTGGGAGGGAGGCGCGTTATTCCCCGCGCGGAGCAGTGATTCAAGCGACGGCGGCGAGTCCAGCGAGGGCCAGCCCTGGACCGCCACGGCATACAGTCTCGTGGCGCTGCGCGACTTCGGCGTGGATCCACAGTGTGACCAAGCGCGCCGGGCGGTGGCGCTGGTCAGAGACCACTGCCGGTGGGAGCACGCAGGGCAGCCGTTCTTTACCGGCGAGGTCGAGCCGTGCATCAACGGCATGGTCGTCGCGCTGGGTGCCTACTTTGATCAAGATGTCGATGGCGTGGTCGCCAGGCTACTTGGTGAGCAGCTCGATGACGGCGGGTGGAACTGCGAGGTGGAGAACGGTTCAGTTCGCTCTTCCTTCCATACCACGATCAGGGTTCTGGAAGGACTGTTGGCGCACGAGCGCGCAACCGGTGGCTCGGCGGAATCCATCGCGGCTCGACGCCGGGGTGAGGAGTACCTCCTCGAACGAAAGCTGTTCCGGCGTAAGAGCACTGGCGAAGTGGTCGACTCGGCCTGGCTGCAATTCTCGTTTCCGACCCGCTGGCACTACGACGTGCTGCGTGCCCTGGAGTACTTCCGGGTGGCCGGGGATCTCCCGGACCGGCGGCTGGACGAAGCGATTCATTTGCTCCGATCCAAGCAGCAGCCCGATGGCACGTGGCTGCTGGAGAACACTCATCCCGGCAAGGTCCACTTCGCGCTCGAGGAGGGCGATGGTCGGCCCAGCCGGTGGAACACGCTACGGGCGCTGCGTGTCCTCAGCTGGTACGGGCGACATGGGGCTGGCGAGCCGGGTGGGATTCGAACCCACGACACGAGGATTAAAAGTCCCCTGCTCTAACCACTGAGCTACCGGCCCATCGACATTGTGGCGTGCGCCGGCCACGTCAGCGGGCACAGTGGCTTCAGCCCGGGCCCGAGTCGCTTGTCATGCCAGTCTTGGCATCAGCGAGTGGTCAACACCCGTCGAAACTCGATGCCACGATTGGCATCGGAGGTGACGCTTCGCGGGCGGACGTTCTCGGGCGGGAGTCGCGGAGTCAATGGACCA
>JACDFU010000182.1 GCA_013815585.1 Chloroflexota bacterium | reverse complement strand
TCCACGAGGAGAGGCGCACCGCATTCCGCGGCGGCCGGGAAGGCCGCAGACGCGCAGCAGTCATCGCGTCGACGGTCCTCTGGGAGCGCCTGGCCACCGCTTAGGTGTTGTCGGCGCCGCCCCGACGGGCGCCAGGCTCAGCTGATGGAGAGGACCGGTGCCTGGCGGGCGGCGCGCACGCTCATTCGGGCCGCGACCGTGCGGGCCAGCTCACGCATGACGGCCGCAGCCACACCCGGCTCGCGCTGGGCAACGGCCGGGACGCCGGCGTCACCGCCCTGGCGCACCTTGACGTCGAGCGGGATGCCGCCGAAGTACTCGAGCTCGTGGCGACGAGCGAAGGTCTCTCCGCCGCCCCGCCCGAAGATCTCCGTCGCCTCGCCGCAATGCGGGCAGACGAAGGCGCTCATGTTCTCGATCACGCCCATGACGGGCACGCTCATCCGCCGGAACATCTGTAGTGCCTTCTGAACGTCCAGCAGCGCGACGTCCTGGGGGGTCGTGACGAGCAGGACCCCACTGATCGGAACGGCCTGGGCGAGCGTCAGCTGGGCGTCGGACGTGCCCGGCGGAAGGTCGATCACCAGGTAATCGAGCTCCCCCCAGTCCACGTCGCGCAGAAACTGCTGAATGGCGCCACCCACCAGCGGACCCCGCCAGACGATCGGCTGGCCCTCAGGAACAAAGAACTGGATGCTGATGATCTTGACGCCATAGCGCTCGAGCGGGGCGATCTTGTTGTCCTCGCTCGCACGAGGCTGACCCTCCACGCCGAGCATCAACGGGATGTTCGGGCCGGTGATGTCCGCGTCGAGAAGGCCCACGGAGGCGCCCTCCATCGCCAGGGCGACGGCCAGGTTGGCACTGACAGTGCTCTTGCCGACCCCGCCCTTGCCGGACGCCACGGCGATCACGTTCTTGACGCCGGGGACCAGCTGTTGCGGCTGGGTCGGGGTGGCGCGGCGGACCATGGCGCCCCAGGTGATGGCAACGGAGCGGGCACCGATCTCCTGCAGGGCGACGGAGACGTTCTTCTCGATCTCATCCTTGAGCGGGCAGGCCGGGGTCGTGAGCTCGATGGTCAGGGCGACGTCGTTGTCCGGGTTGATCGTGACGTCCTTGACCATGTTCAGCGAAACGATGTCGCGGTGAAGCTCTGGCTCTTCTACGGAGCGCAGGGCATCGAAGATCGACGGTTCGGTCAGGGTGGGCATCGGCGTGGCAGGCGTCCTGTTGGGGCCGGGCGGAAATATTGGCGCTCGGAGTGTCAGTATCGTAGCGCGGAACCCGGAGCGACCCCTGGACAGGGCACCCAGCCGGATGCGCCGAGCGCATGTCTGCGGATCGCGCGACGGGGCTGTCAACTAAGGCCTGTTGCACGAATCGGTCGCGAATCTCGCCTCGTGCGCACGAGATTCGCGCCAAACGGCCGCATTGCCCGCGAATTGACACTCCTTTTCGCCCGTTCCTATACTGCCGCACCGCGACAGTCCAGCCGGATCGGCAGCACCGGTCCGCGCTCCATGCGCCCGGCCTGCCGCCCAGAGGAGACTTGATCACCGGTGGCTGAGATTGACGTCCGACTCGTCGACGTCACCAAGCGGTTCGGAACGGACGTCCTCGCGGTTGATCACGTCAGCCTCGAGGTCGAAGACAATGAGTTCTTCTCCCTGCTCGGGCCGTCGGGCTGTGGAAAGACAACGACGCTGCGCATGATCGGAGGCTTCGAGGAGCCGAGCAGCGGACGGATCGAGCTGCAGGGAGAGGACGTCACCTGGCTGCCCCCCTACCGACGGAACGTCAACACCGTCTTTCAGAACTACGCCCTGTTCCCTCACCTCTCGATCTTCGAAAATGTCGCCTTCGGACTTCGGCGACGCGGGACCTCCGGCGCCGAGATCAGTCGCCGGGTCAGCGAGATGCTGGAGCTGGTCGAGCTGCCAGGCTACGAGAAGCGCAAGCCGAACCAGCTCTCAGGGGGCCAGGCCCAGCGAGTGGCACTGGCGCGAGCCTTGATCAATCGGCCGGCGGTTCTCCTGCTCGACGAACCGTTGGGCGCACTGGACCTGAAGCTTCGCAAGCAGATGCAGGTGGAGCTCAAGCGCATCCAGCAGGAGGTTGGCATCACCTTCATCTACGTCACGCACGACCAGGAAGAGGCGATGACGATGTCCGACCGGATCGCGGTCATGAACCGCGGAAAATACGAGCAGCTCGGACCCCCTGAAGAGTTGTATGAGCGGCCGCGGACCCGGTTCGTGGCAGGCTTCCTCGGCGTCAGCAACCTGCTGAGAGGCGAAACCGCCGGCACGGAGGCCGCCTACGCCGTCGTTCGCCTAGCCGACGGAACACCCGTGCGGGTTGCGCGAGACCTCGTCAAGGACAGCTCGCAGGTCGAGGTTGGCATCCGGCCCGAGAAGATCCGGTTGATGGAGGCCGCGGACGAAACGCAGACCGATACGAACACCGTCCAGGGCACGATCCTGGACGCCAGCTACCTGGGAGTCAGTACGCAGTACATCGTCGAGCTCAGCCAGGGCGAGCGACTGACCGTCTACGAGCAAAACGTCGACCGCACCGTCCATGGGTCGCTCTGGCGGCCGGGCCAGTCCGTGCGAGCCGCATGGTCGCCCGATCACACGTTCATCGTCGGTGCCGGGACGTCCCCGGCATCGCAGGTTCAGCCGACCGACAATGTCGCTTAGCCGGCCGCGCCGGCGCAAGGAGGAGGAGACGATGGCAGAAATGGATGGCCTCGAGAAGCTCGTGGCCGCGCAGATCAGTCGACGGCGAATGCTCCAGGGCACGGCCGTTGCCGGAATCAGTGCCTTTCTCGCGGCCTGTGCTCAGAGCGGGGCGAGCCCGACGGGAGCGGCTACGAGCGCCGCTGCCACCGAGGCTTCGACCGAAGCGGCCACCAGTGCCGCGGCAACGGATGCTGCGACGGAAGCAGCCACGACTGCGGCTGCGACCGAAGCCGCGAGCGAGTCGGCCACCGCAGCCGCCGAGATCGAGGGGCCGCTCAACTTCGCGAACTGGCCGGCCTATATCGATCTCAACGAGGAGGAGACCGAATCCCCCACGCTGGTGGCCTTCGAGGAGCAGTACGGGATCGAGGTCAACTACCAGGAAGAGATCCAGACAAACGAGGACTTTTACGCGACGATCGCACCGCAGCTCCAGGAGGGCCTGGACACTGGCTGGGACCTGATCGTGCACACCGATTACATGGCCGCTCGGCTGGTCAAGGCGGGTTGGGTCGAGCCGATCGACGCCGCCAATGTTCCCAACGCGGTCGCCAATCTCCGCGACGAGCTCAAAGGCTACGAGTGGGACCCCGAGATGGAGTTTCACTACCCCTGGCAGTCGGGCGCGACGGGCCTCGGCTACAACACCGAGAGCACCGGCCGTGAACTCACGAAGATCGCGGATCTCTTCGACGAGGCCTTCGCCGGCAAGGTCACGCTCCTCTCCGGCTACCAGGACACGTTCTCCTTCATCTCGCTGCTCTTGCGCGACCGCGGTGAGATCGAGAACACGCCCCCCGACCTCACGGTGGAGGACGCCCAGAAAATCCATGACTTCCTGAAGCCGTACGTCGACAGTGGCCACATCCGTCCCTTCACCGGCAACGAGTACCTGCAGGAC
>JACDFU010000094.1 GCA_013815585.1 Chloroflexota bacterium | reverse complement strand
CGCAGGAGGCGCTCCACGCGATACGTCGCTCCGCGGCCCTGTTGATTTGCGGCCCGGATCACCCTGACGCGAGCGACGCCTTGCGCGCCGGAGACAGCCTCAACGAAGGATGGGCCCCCAGAAGTGCAGGCCAGAGCGGGCGTCGGTCCAGCAAGCAAGGAGAGCGCGAGCATCAGGATAAGCCCGAGTTGCGCCGTCAGGCGCGCCTTGTCGCGCATGGCAACGAGTCTAAGCCACCCCGTTCGCTCAGGTGGCGGAGGTCACAGGGGACGCAGGCATGTCATCAATAGGATGGTCGCTGGGCGGGACCATCTTCAGACAAAGCGTTCCTGACAAACGGCTCAGGCGCTGAGCCGCACGAGTTATCTGGTTGGAGCGCCTTGCCGACAATCGGATCGCACATCCGGACACGCGGGCGCCAACAGTCTTTCCCCGGCTCCCGATCCGTTTGTACACGGAGCGCTCATCGATACCTGTACTGTCCCCGCGTGATCGAGGCCCCACCTGGTGTACCGCATGGCAATAGTGTTCACGGCGCTACCAATATCCGGCGCGTTGCGTTGTCTGGTTGCCTTGCCGCTCCTGAGCTTAGGCCTTATCGCCTGTCAGACTGAGCCGACGACCCTTCACGTTACGGTCGCGAACAGCACCGAGGCCGAGCTCACGCTGAGCATTTCCGGACGCCTCCGGCGATGAGCAGAGGTCCGCACCGCCCTGCAGCACAGTTGTCCTTGACTTTTCCCCCCAGGACGAGTGGGCCCTCCTCGTTGACGATGTTGCAGTCTACGACGCGGTCCACGCAGAGGCAGGTCGGATCTCGGCTTTGGGCATTGAGGTAGCGCCAACTGGCGCTGTGAACGTCGTTACGCCTCCGATGTCCAGCCTAGCGCCGGCATCCTGCTAGTTCCGGACCTGAACAGCACCTCCTACGCCCTTCCGCCACGGTCCAGCAGTGACCGGCCTGAGAGGCTCGTCTCGGATCCCCTCGATTCGTGTTTACACACATCTTGACGAAAGCTCGGCTCTCGGACCGTAGGCGACGGAAGCGCCTGACAAGCTCCTATGGGCTGTCAAGCGGCCTGGGCCGACTCGAGCTGACCCGCCTGGAGCAGTCGGAAGACCGGCCGAGCGATCCGGTGTCTGAGGCAGTGCAGGGCCTCCGCCCGACTCTTGCCTTCCGCCTGCCGGCGGGCGATGTACGCCATGGCCGGCGGGTGGTGCCAGGCCTGGCTGAGGGCGATCGTGTAGAGGGCACGGTTCAGGCGGCGGTTGCCGCCGCGGTTGAGGCGCATCCGCTGGACCTCTCGTGACGAATCCGGATCGGGGCCACCCCGGCGAGCATGGCGAAGGCCGCCGGCGACCGGAAGCGCTCGACGTCGCCCGCCTCGGCCACCAGCCGCGCGGCGGTCAGGACACCGACCCCCGGCACCGCCAGGAGGGGGATAATTCCAAAGGGCGGCACCAGCGCGGCCTACGGCTACGGCTACGACATCCACTCCAACGTCTCGTTCCTGCTCGACGAGAGCGGTGCCGCCAGCGCCAGCTACGGCTACGGCCCCTACGGCGCCGCGGATCCCGAGCTGACGGCCGGCAACTTCGACCCCGCCCAGCCCACTGACCCCACGGCACCGGACCGCACCGACGACCCGCTCAACCCCTTCCGCTACACGGCCAAGCGCTTCGACTCGGGCTCAGGCTCCCTCGACATGGCCGGTCTCCGCTGCTTCCGAAGGGAGCATCCACGCGCGTGCTCCCTTGCGATCAAGGTGCAGTTGCTGCTACCCGGCTCAGGCACTTACACGCTCACGGCACGCGTGGACGGACAAGAAGAGACTCGCCGCATCACGCCGATCCACCTGAGGCCTCTGCAGCCTCAGATCGTGACGGGATAGCCGTCACCCTACGGGCAGCGCGTCAAGCACGTCGCCTCGGCGCGCGTTCCGCATGGATGAGCAGGAACAGAGGGACCTGGCGGTGCTGGTCGTGATCCAGGGCTTCCGCACGAACGCGATGACTCACATTGCCATCCGGGAGCGGCGGGAGGCACACGGCGTCCTGACAGATCCCCGTATCGGCCCGCTTCACATCCTCGACCAGGAGGAACTGAACCTGGCTGAAGCGATCGTCGAGCAGGGCGGGCCGAGCCTGCTGCAGCTGCTCAAGGGGCACGAGCGGAGAACCTCCCGGCTTCGGACTTCGGGCTTGGCTGACCATGGAGCGCGGCATGCAGCCCGGTCGGCCGAGGCGGATCGCCGGTCCCTACGAACGAGCCTGGAGGCCTGTTCTGGAGCGGGTTCAGCAGGCCATGATCGAAGCGAGTGGCGCTGCCCGCGACGAGCGCGAGACGGCGTAATCGTTCGGTCCGTATCGGGTCGCGGTGCTTGGATAGGTGGTCGCGCCGGACGTCATGGCGATGCACAGAAGGCTCTGCACGCGCCCTTGCTCCTGCCGTCCGCTACCCGGAACGGGAAGCTCGTCTGCTGGCGCGCCCTCGCGGCAGCACCACGGCTTCGGCGAAGCCCGTTCTACGATTGGTCGATGCTGCAGGACGTGGAGGTGCGGCCGGTCCGTGCGGCCGAGTGGCGCGAACTTCGCTCGCTACGGCTCCAGGCGCTACAGGACTCGCCCCGCTCCTTCGGCTCGACGTACGAACGCGAGCGGAGCCTACCGGAAGAGGACTGGCGCCGACTCGCAGCGACGGCAGCGGCCGGTGAGGAGGCGGTTGCGATCGTGGCAGTTGGGGCGGGTCGGTTCGTCCGCATGGCGCGAGGTGTCGTCACCGGTGACCCGGCCGAGGAGGAGTCTCGAACCGTGTGGCTGCTGAGTGTCTACGTCGACCCTGCCTGGAGGGGACGCGGGGTCGGGCGAGCGGTCTGCGAAAGCATCACCGGTTGGGCGCGGGAGCGCGGCGCGGCGGGGGTGCTCCTGCGCGTCGGGGACTGGAACGCTCCCGCTCGCATCCTCTACGAGGGCATGGGCTTCACGGTAACCGGCCGCCAGGACCGACTCGCCTGGGACGCCTCGGTCGTGGAGTCGGAGATGCATCTCGTCCTGGCGGGCGAAGACGACGTGGTTGCAGGTACCGAGCGTCCGAGCGGGCGAGGGTGCGAGGGCGCGACGGCGTGAGGGCGTGAGGGCGTGAGGGCGCGGAGATGTTTGAGGAGCTGACCTACGTCTGCCTCGATCTTCCCGAGCCGGCGGCCTCGGAGGTGCTTGCAATCCGCCGCGCGCACGGAGACGACTTCAGGGCCGCCCTCGCGGCGGAGATCACCGTGGCGGGATCGGGCGGGGTTGGCGAGTTCGAGCCGGGACAGGATCCCGATGAGGTGTTCCGCGTGATCGATGCCATCGCAGCCAGGACCGCGCCCATCCCCGCGTCGTTCGGTCCGGTCATCCGATTCCCCGGAACCGACATCTTCGTCTTCACCCTGCAGGACGAAGCTCCGATCCGTGCCCTCCACCGGAAGCTCGCCGAGTCTCCCATCCGCTGGCGACCCGCTCCATACGACTTCACGCCGCACTGCACGCTCCGAAGCCGGAGTTCGGTGACCGACGCCGAGGCGCGCGAGCTGCTCGCGACGCCCCAACCGCACCCGTTCGTCCTCGACACGCTGTCGGTCTACGAGATCAGCGCAGACCCCAGTGGTCGGCTGCCCGTCCTCTGCGACGTCCTTCATCGCGTCCGACTCGACGGCGAGCCTGTGCGTGACGTCCGCCAGCGGTGATTACAAGCGAGGAGAGCGCGCCCTGGCCGACGACGACGCAGTGTTGACGGCGCCCTCGGACCGGGTAATCGTCCGCCCGGTGCGCGATATGGAGGCGAGCCGATCGAACCGGGAGCGGCGATCGCTGACGCAGCGGATACGGCCTGCGGGCCTAGGGGTCCACGCGTGGATGCCGTCTAACGGCCACCATCGGCTCATAAAGCATCCTCGTCCGTTCCGGGACGCCAACGCCAGACGAACGACCCGCCATCCGCCTGGCTCAGCATCGGAATGGTGAACGTGCGTAGGCGATGCTCGACGCGTGGAGCAAGACAACGGGCAGCGAGCGCCGTGCGACGCTGTACAGTCGGCCAACGCGTGACGACGGCGGCCGCGGTCAGGACTGAGGGGCCCACTGCTCTGCTGCGCTCGCGGGTGACCGGATCGGTCGCAGGGCGCGAACCGCAAGAAGCCCGGGGACCCATTACCGTCTGCGGCGGAGCCATCCGTCAATGACCGAGCCGGCACCGCCTGCGGTGCGCGCACGCAGCTTCGACGCCTGGGCGGCCGAGTACGACCGCTACCGACCCTCGTATCCGGGCGTCGTCTTCGATCTGATGGACGAGCGCTTAGCTCTGCCGAATCCGCCAGTGGTCGCCGACCTCAGCTCAGGCACGCGTTCGGGAGGAAGGCCCGGTCCGGCCCGCGCCGCTGGACGAAGACGCGTCCACGCGGATCGAGGATCAGAGCTCCGACGACGGGACGCCGTCCGTCCGCCGCGGCATCGCGCTGCAGCGCGTCGAGGTCGATCACCGCAATGAGATCAAAACCGGCAGGCGTCGGCTGGAAGCCGCAGGCCTGGAGGTAGAACGGGGCGAGGTCGTCGTCGAAGTCGACGTGGAGCCACTCGCAGCCAGCGCGGCGGGGCCTGCTCAGCTGCGTCGGCCACCAGCCGACTACCGATGCCACGATGGCGGGCCCGCTTGTCGACGATCGTGTCGACGATGAAGGCGTGGACGCCACCGTCCCAAGCGACGTTGACCCAGCCGATCAGCTCATCTCCGTGCCGGGCGGAGACCCAGCCCAGGCTGTGGCGCCCAACCTGCCCGACCCAGTCGTCGTTCACCGGCGAATGGCCGAACGCCTGGGCGTGAAGCGCGTTCAGCTCCTCGTTGTGGAACGCGCCGCGCCAGGAGTACTCGACGTTGCTGTGCGCGATCGGGTTCACCGCTCTCCCCTGCTGTCCGCGTCGCTCGATCCCGGCCGCTCGGCGAGGATCCCGATCCGGGTCGGGAAGTCCTCGTCCTCGGCCTCCGACACTCGGACCAGCCGCAAGTCGGAGAGCAGGAAGGCGTTGAGCAGCTCCGCCAGCGGGACGTGGCGAGCGCCGGCGCGGCGGCGAATGCCGTCCCCGAAACCCTCCTTCGTCCAGGCAGTGTTCCGATACCCGCGATGCAGCTCAGGAGCTTCACCGGGCGGGTTGCGCGCGAAGGGTCCGACGAAGCACGGGTGGATCCCGACGTACGCCAGACGCCCGCCCGGCCTGAGCACCCGGAAGGCCTCGCGACACAGCGCGCTGAAGTCCTCGACATCACTGTGCACCAGCGCGCAGGCGACCGCGTCGAACGAAGCGTCCGCGAAGGGCAGCGCGGTCGCATCGCCCTGGATCAGCTCGACTCCCTCGGGGGCACGCTCACGTGCGCGGCGGAGTTGATCCGACGACAGGTCGACCCCCACCACCGACCAGTCCGCATCTGTCAGCCGACGGAGGTTGACACCGGTGCCGCAGGCCAGGTCGAGACAGCGCCCGGGTCCGCGACCGAGGAGCGCCAGCAGCTCACGGCCGGCGGCCTCGGCGAACGGCCCGAGGTTCGCGTCGTACCAGTCGGCGTAACCGTCGTAGCGGGCCGGAGTGGCCCCAGGCGAGTCGGTCATCGCGCCTCCACTCCTGCCTTCTCGACCGTTGACGATTGGGTGCCGAGCCACCTCAGCGTGAAGCCGTGCGACTGCTCGCGAGGTGACCGCGCTAGGCTAGCGTGCGAGCGAGAGAGTCCAGGGGGACCGCGAGACAACCAATGCGATACGACTGTTCGCGCGCGGCCAGCTTCTACGACGAGTACGGCGAGCGCGAATGGACGCGCTTCGCGGACGGCCGGACGAGCCCGATCAGCCTCGCCGTCCACCTCCATTACCTGCGGCGCTTCGTCCGTACGGGCGATCGAGTGCTCGACGCCGGTGCCGGACCCGGCCGCTTCACGCTCGAGCTGGCGCGCCTCGGCGCCGACGTGGTCGTCGCGGATGTGTCGCCGGTTCAGCTCGAGCTCAATCGCGCCAAGCTCGAGGAGGCCCGGCTGGCCGAGCGCGTGATCGACTGGCTCCAGGCCGACATCCTCGACCTATCGGCGCTCCCGGACGACAACTTCGATGCGGTCGTCTGCTACGGAGGTCCGCTGAGCTACGTGCTGGACCGCGCGGACGAAGCCCTCGACGAGCTGCTCCGCGTCACGAAGCCGGGGGGCCACCTCCTGCTCAGCGTGATGTCCCTGGTCGGGGCGACGGTCGGGGGGCTGGCGGTGGGCGTCGATCTGGCACGGCAGCATGGGCTGGGAGCCGTGCGTTCAGTGATCGAGACCGGGAACCTGCCGAGCGCAATGATCGGCGGACACCTCGAGATGCATCTGTACCGGTGGGGCGAGCTGGAGGCAATGCTCAGGCGCCATCGATGCTCGATCGTCGCCGCCTCCGCCTCCAGCCTCGCCGACCGCTTTGGCAGGCTTCATCGCGACTTCCTGTCGACCCTGACCGACGAGGAGTTGCGCGAGATCACGGAGTGGGAGATCGACCTCGCCGCCGATCCGGGAGCCGTCAGCGCCGGTGAACACATCATCGCGGTCGTCCAGAAGGATCGGCCGGACCGGCCGGCGCAATGACTACGCGGATTCACGGGAGCGACTGTATGCGGCCGAGAGCGCCGGCGTGGTGCCGTTTCGAATTCCACTTCCTCGCCGATCACCGGAGCGCTGTGGCTCTGAACGTGGAAACCTCGGGCCAGGCGATGGCGACGGCTGGCAGCTCGGACTAGTTGCCCACCTCGCGCAGGAGGGGTGATTTGGGCAGAGCAAAGCTGATGAGAGAGCTGCAGCATCAGGTAGCCGAAAGCCGTCGGAGGATCTCCCGCGGTGAGCGACCCGTCTTCCACGTGATCACGAGCTACGACGGCGCCGCTGTCGACGTGCGGATCCGTGAGCTACCGATCATCCATCTGTTCGTCCCACACGAGTCAGGCGTCATCGAAGGCGCCCGCGGCTTGATCGCAAACACCCTCGAGGTCGATCCCTCGACGTTCGTGGTTGAGCTTGATTCATGATTTCGCGTCGGGTGATCGGCTGAGACACTCCGCGTGCTATCGCCGGGATGTGCCCGTGACCCACCCAGGACTCGAGGTCATCGGACTCTTGGCAGTGGGGGTGAAGCGCGCGACCCCGGCCGGAAACTCGATGTCGTACGATTTGCGGCGCGGAAGACAGCACGCAGACGCTCTTCTTGAGCGTGAATACGTGGGGCGATAGCTCAGTTGGGAGAGCATCTGCATGGCATGCAGCCCGGCGTGGGCGCTGTGGCGCCGAGCGTGGGAGCCCGAGCAAAACCCGGACAGTTTAGGGCCGGCTCGCGGCTCCGCTCCAGTCGCCTCCCTGCCGCCGGTCCCTGGTCGCGCGCCGGCTGCCCTCAGGCTTCGGTCTCGCGGCGCCGCCAAGTCGCCCAGCCGGGCTCCACGCTCCGATCAAACGCTCGCCCAGTCCCCGCCGCGGGGAGGAACCTTGGGGACGAGGGCCCGGACTTGTGCGAGCGGGCGCCGTCGTTGACGCTTTACCAGCACGGCTCCAGGCACGCTCTCGCTTGTCAACAACGTGTCCGGGAACCACGTCTAGGATGAACTGCCTCCGAGATGTAGCGACGCATCTCGCTCATCGTGGCCTCATCTTGCGGGCGCCGATCAAGGCCTCCAGGGGCGTGCGACCAGTGGTCAGCCGACCGGTGTGGGCACGCTCCTCGTTGTAGAAGCGGAGGTAGGCGGCGAGGTCCCGGCTGAGGCCGGTCAGCTTGGGCACCAGGCTTCGCGCGAACGAGGGCCGCCAGCACTCCTCGAGGATCGTGCGCTGGACCCGCTCGACGGCGCCGTTGGTGGCCGGTCGGCCGGCCCGGATGAACGTCTGGCGAGCGCCGAGCTCGGCGATGGCCTGCCCGAACTCGGCCGAGCGGAACTCCGAGCCGTTGTCGGTCAGCACCCGCTCGAGCTGCCAGCCCTGAGTAGCCAGCTCGGCTGCCACCCGGCGAGCGAGCGCACTCGTCCTGCGGGCCGCCGGGTTGAGCGGTGTGGTGTGTAGCTCGGCCCAGACATACGAGCTGGCCAGATCGATCGCCGTGTATTGCCAGACTCGGCCACTGGTGCCCGCCAAGCGACCGACGTGGAAGCAGTCGAAGCCGACGAGCTCACCCGGGTGGTCGACCTCGACGTGGCGGGCCTCGAGCGGCGTCGCTCGCTCGGGCTCGGGCGGCGCGGCGTAGCCAGCCACCAGCGACAGGCGGCTGATTCGGCGGTTGAGACCATGGCGGCGCAGGACCCGCCAGACGCCGTTGGCCGAGACTCGGATGCCGCCCCAGCGCTCCTGGGCGAGCGTGGCGCTTACTCGCCGTGGGCCCAGACCCGGGTGGCCCAGGCTAAAGGCGACGATGCGCTGTTCCGTGAGCTGACTCAGCTGGTTAGGCATGCGCGGCGGCCGCCGCTCGCGGGGTCGGAGCATCCTCCAGGCCTGAGCGCAGGACCGGCCCCCGCCAGCGGTAGTAGGTCGAGGGATGGACGCCAAAGATCCGGCACGCCGCCCGGACGTTGCCGAGCTCCTGGGCCAGGCTGAACAGGCGCAGCCTGAACCCGAAGAGGACGTCATCATTGACCACGGCGCCGGCCCTCCTGCTCATCGCTTTAGACACGACAAGCATGGGGTGACGGCGCCGCTCGTTATCGGGCGATCAGGCGCCCAGGTGTCGGGAGAACTCGGGGACTGTTCACGCTAGGTGGGCGGCGGTTAGTCCCGCAGGATTCTCAGCAGCCCTGCATCCGTAGCAACTCCATCTGCCGCACCCAACGCTCCTGGGCGGCCGTGGCGATCTGAGGGGCGTGCTCGGGATACTCGCCCGCTGCCTGCTCCGACGACAGTTGCCGAACCCGTTCGGCGTTCGCGTCGAGGACCGCCTCCTCCGCCAGGATGTCCACGCCGGCGAGGACCGCCAGGGCGAGCGCATCGCTTGGCCGAGCATCCACGACTTGACGCCCCTCGCGCCCGTCGACCACGAGCTCTGCGAAGAAGGTGTCCTCGACGAGGCGGGTGATCCGGACCTCCGCTACCCGAGCACCGGCCGCGGCAAGTAGCTGCATCGTGAGCTGGTACGTCCCGGGCCGGGGGAGCCCGACCTGCTCGAGGTGCAGGGCGATGGCCGTCGACTCGAACTCGCCGATCCAGATGGGCAGTCGGCGCTCGCCGTCGATCTCCTCGAGCAGGACGACGTTCCGACTGGGAGCGTCACCGCTCGGTCCTCGGCGCAGCACATCTGCGACGCGCATCCGAACGGCCTCTGCCACCTCGGTCTCCATCGATTCCTCCTTCCACAATTGGTACAGCTCCCGGCGCAGGTTGCCCCGCGCCTTGTGCAGCCGGTTCTTCACCAATACGCTTGACGCCGCGCGCCGAGACTCACGGTTGGACGGCCCGGGATGCGGGGGGGGGCGATCAGCCGCGCAACGGCCTCCTCGAAGGCCTGGCCGTACCGCTTCTTCAACGCCTTGCGTTCGTCGGCCGGGAGCCGCTCGTAGCGCGCGATCGGCTCGATCAGCCCGTCGCCGACCAAGCGCAGGTCGGGGTCATGCAGCGCGAGCCGGGCCAAGCGATCGTCGCGGGCGACGGCCCGCATGACAAAGGCGATCGCCTGTGCCCGTGCCGCGAGGTCCGACCTGTTGAGCTCGACTTCGGTCCCGTACCAGCAGCCGACGGTGTAGAGCAGTTCCCCCGACAGCTCCTCGCTCGGTCGCCAGCCCCGCGCCCATGGCTGCCCTCCCGACAAGAACTTGGCAAACGTTGAGCGGGCGTTTGCCATCGCGCGTGGATCGAGCGTGAGTAGCTGGGAGATCGCCCTCGCCAAGTGGATCTGGGTCGTTGCAGCTTCCTTGACCGAGCGCGGTGGGTCCTGCGCCCGATCGAGATATGGCCCCTTGCCCACGCGTTGGAGGGCGGCGTCGTAGCGCTCAATCGATGCCCGCTGGTCTTCAAGGAGCCGGGTCGCCTTCCCACGCAGGCTGAGGGTGTCGCCGGCGACCTCGTACGGTAGGTACCAGTCGGGACACAGCTCGATGGCGCGGTCGAGCTCAGCGAGCGCGAGCCGATAGCCGTCGGGCGCCAGACTGCCGGCTGTATCGGCCGCGTCCGCTAGCCGGCCGCCAATCCAGTTGCGGGCCACCGCTTCGGCTCGTATCCACGACGGGTGGGGCAGCGGCGCGAGGCGGCGACGGAACCACCAGCGCACCCGGTCGAACAAGCTCGGTCGCGCTTGGGCGACCAGTTGGTCGCGCGACAACATCAGGGTGAGAAACGGCGCACAGGCGTGAGCCAGCTCATGCGCCCGGGCGACGGGCGATCCACCGTAGAGCAGGCGCCATAGACCCTCTCGGGCGGCTTCGAGCGTCGCGTCCTTCTCGATAGCGGCTTCGTACTTCGCCCTCGCGGTATCAAGGAAGCCTGCCGTGCGGTAGGTCTCCGCCACGGCCACGAGTGCCAGCGCTTCGGGCCGTCCCGGGGGCACGACCGGCTCGGCCGCGCTGGCAGGCGTCTGACCTGTCAGGCGCCCGATCGCGGCGCCGAAAGTGCCGAGGGCCGGCTTGAAGCGCGCGATGACCTCGTGCAGGAGGCGCCGCCACGCGAGCGATGCCTCGGCACCACGCGGTGGCCCCAAGCGCGGACTGTCACCTGGCGAGGTTCCTTCGCCGGTGTCGCGAACGACCTCTGCGATGGTGAACGATGAGCCAAGGCCAGGGTCGCCGAGATCCGCCAACTGGAAGGACATCGACAGGGGTCCGTGCTGGTCGTCGCCCGCGCGCAGATAACCGGTCACCTTGGTGCCCTTTACCGGAAACAGAGCACTCAATGCGGTCAGGGCCGACTTCGCGGGACCCGGGGCGGCGTCCCCGATGGCGGTCACGAGGGTGCTCAGATCATCGTGGCTGGCACTCAGTGGCACAGGCGACGAGGTGACCGCTCGCTTGGCGTCTCGATACCTGTCCTTGTCTTCGACGTGCCGCTGGTAGAGGGCATTGACGCGGGCAAGTTCGGTGCTCGTTCGCTCCCGCAAGCCTTG
>JACDFU010000181.1 GCA_013815585.1 Chloroflexota bacterium | reverse complement strand
CATCGTTGCCGCGATCGTCCTGGTCGTCGGCGGGGCGGCGCTGGTACTGCTGAACAACCTCATCAGCGGTCCCGCGGACCCCGGTGTTCCCGTCGGTCAGCCGGGCGGACTCGCCACCGCGGTGCCCGTCCTGACTGCAGCTCCCACGGGACTCACGATCCTGAGCCCCACCGACGGCTCGGTGATCCGTACAAAGAATCTGACGGTCATTGGCACCGCGCCGGCCGGTATGCGGGTCGTGCGCGACATCACCTTCGGGCTGGACATGAGCTCCGTGGTCGACGGGACGGGCCACTGGGCGCTCAGCTTCGAGTTGGCCGAGGGAACGAACGACCTCACCTTCCGGTTGGGGGACGACCGCTCGACCGCTCAGCGCATCCGCGTCACCTACGTCGAGGCGCCGGCGGCAGAGCCCACGCCGACGCAGGCGATGGGCAGCGCTCCAGCCATCCCCACGGTCGGCCTGCCCTCGATGACGCCAGTGATCCCGGACGCAACGCCGGCTCCCGGCGCTACGCTCGCCCCCGGCGCTTCGATCCCGCCCGGCCAGCGCCTTGCGATCCTCGACCCTGCGGACGGGGCGACACTGTCAAATCGGTCGCTGAGGATCTTGGGGATAGCGCCGCCGGGCGCCCGCATCGTGCAGGACATCAGCTTTGCCCTCGACCGGAGCACGACCGCGGACGCCGCTGGGCGGTGGGCTATCGAGGTGGAGCTGCGTGACGGCGAAAACTTGCTCACCTTCCGGATCGGCGACGACCAATCAACGAAACGGACGCTTCGCCTCATGTACCAGCCGCCCCCCTGATCCACTCCGCCGGCCCCTGAGCTGCCACTCCGCCGGCCAGCCGCGATGCAGGCTCAAGCATCCACCCTTGTCATGCGCTGGCTGCGTGCCCCGCGCCTTCGCAAGGCCGCGTTCGACAGGAACCAGACGCCGCGGAGCGTCCCCTTCGGTTCGTGAATCCAGCGGCGGATCCCCCGGCTTCCAGTGGGCAGCCCCGCCTTCACATACGCCTGGTGGCGGGCAAGTTGGCGTCGGATCGTCACGTCCTCGGGGAAGAGCAGCACCTTCGAGACCGTACTTGCGTGCCAGCCGAACCGTTCGGCGGCGACCATGGGTGCCAGTCGCTCCTTCTCGTCGAGCTTCCGAAGCGTTGCCTCGCCGGAGCCGAGCGAAGCCTTCACCTCCACCACGAGCAGCGCCTCCGTCGGCGGATGCCAGCCGAGCACGTCAATCGAGCCGCGCTCCCCGTAATGGGAGTAGGACACCTCCACCTGAGTCTCCCAATCGTGTTCCTTCAGCTCCGCGAGGACGATCGCGGCCAGGGCCGCGTGCGCCTCGTCGAGCAGCCGGTCAAGGGCCCCGCCGCGCCAGCGCACCTCGTATTCGATCGATCCCTCGAGCGCGCCGGCCACCCGTGCCAGCCTCCGGCGAGGAACGGAATCGAGATGCCCGCGCTCGATCAGCGATATGGCCGACTGCGAAACGCCGGCGGCAGAAGCCAGATCCCGCTGGCGCCATCGGCGCCGCATTCTCAACGCTCGAATCGCCAGCCCGACACGGCGCGCATCCATCGCACGATCTTGGCAAGAGGGCATTGGCGCTCGGTTGATCGTTGCTTGGCCGCTGCTTCCTTCAGATATTCGTCCCGGTGGTCTTAGCAAGGAGCTCAGCGGTTCCTTTCACCGTCCCAGGGATCCGGAGGAGCCATCGCCTTTCACCGAGCAACCGGGTGACTCAGTGATAGCAACTCGCCCCGAACTTGGCCCCGTTCGCGCCGAACGTCGACCGGGTTGTCAACTAACGCCACGGGGACGGGTAAATGAAGGTAACCCGGCCCTTCCCGACCACCCGGCGCCATTCCGTACCCGCCTCACGAATATCTGAGGGTGGGGAGCTGGCTCGGGCCGCCCGGTGCCATTCCGTACCCGGCGGGCGAGTATCTGAGAATCGGGGGCCCGCGGGGCGGCGCCTCAGCGGGCCGTGCGGCTCGAAACGTGAGTGTCGCGCTACCCCGGGCGCAGCTCCAGCATGGAGACGGCCGGCATCGGGAGCTCGAAGGAGAGCTCGATGGAGCCATCGACAGCATCGACGACTCGCGTTGGCTCGAGCTCGTCAAGCTTGTCGGCCGCCTTGAGGGCCTTCCAGCCGGCCTCGTCCGGCCAGTCCCCGCCAGCGAGCCGTTCCCAGACGTGCCGGATGTTGGAGTGCGCTTCGTCCACTCGCCAGTGAGAGAGCTCCAAGGAGCCGCTCCCCAGGCCGCTGACGGCGAGATCCACGCGGCGCGAGAGCAGCGGCTCGCCCAGCGTCTTGCCCTGGTCGAGCGTGCCGTTCCAGAGGAGCACCTTGATCCGGCCGTCCGCCGCGCGCGACGCGAGGCCGTCCACCACGCTGCCCGCCCCGTCGCCGGAGAGCTGGCACGCGACCAGCTCGTCGTCGAGCCGCTCGAGCAGCGCCAGCGCCCAGAAACGCGGCTTGCGCAGGTTCCCCACCGTGAGCAGCCCGAAGCCGCCGTGGAAGAGCCGCCCGGGCCAGCCAAGCTCCTCGAAATGGTCGGAGATGACCCAGTAGGCGATCGCCTCGGCGCGACCCTGGAGCGCCTTCATCGAGCGGCAGATGAACGGTGCCCCGAACGATAGGTCGTTGACGTCCCCGTTATGGCGCGGGCTGACGCCCCACTCCGTCCACCAGGCCGGGAGATGGGCCAGGCCGTAGCGCTCGGCCGTGGCGTGCAGGTCAAGGGGCGGGCTGCCGTAGGTATGGCTGGAGAGAAAGTCGATCGGAACGCCCTCGCGCGCCACGTGCTCGAGCAGTGGTGGAATCCAGCCCGCCGCGGCGCTCGCCGGCCCACCGACCCGGAGCCGGCTATCGACTGCCTTGATGGCTCGCGCCGCTACGTCGTAGAGGCGGATGTACTCCTCGCGGGTTCCGCTCCAGAAGACCTCGAGGTTGGCCTCGTTCCAGACCTCGAACGCCCAGTTGCGACTGACTTCATCGATCCCGTAGCGCTCGACGAGGTGGCGCGCGAGCTCCCCCACGAGCTCTCCCCAGCGCGCCCAGTCCTTCGGTGGCGAGACGATCGCGCGGTACTGGAAGACCGTCTTGGATGGGTCGGCGGCGAGATCGTGGGGCATGAACGAGAGCTCGACGATCGGCCGCAGCCCGAGCTCCATGACGCGGTCGTAGATCTCATCGATGCGGGCGAAGTCGTAGACGGGCCGTCCGTCGACCTCGCGGTAGACGCGCAGCTCGTCGTGCAGGATCGCGTGCGCCCGAACGGCACGGACGCCCAGCTCGCTGCGGGCGAGCCGAAGCGCCTCCTCGACCTCCTGGCCGATGAGCCGGTCGCCAGGGCCCCTGCCATAGGCCAGGAGCGAGAGGTGCTCGGACCCGATCATCGGGCGCCAGAGCCGGTCGAGCGTCCCCGCCGCCGCCGACGCATCGACCTCGACGCGCACGTGCGGCGAGCCGACCCCTCGCGAGGCCGCCTCGATGGGCGTGGAGAGCTCGCCGCTGCCTGCCTCGATGAAGGCCAGGCTCGAGACGGTGTAGCGGTAGGTCTCTGACGGAACGCCGGTCGTGTCGGCGTAGGGGGGCCCGGGCACGGCCAGCACGTCGCCGCTCAGGTGATCGAGGATGCCGAATGGGCCGTCGGGCGTCTCGGCACGGTGGACCAGGTACCCGGAGGCACCGGGCACCGGCTCCCAGGTCAACGTGACATGAC
>JACDFU010000093.1 GCA_013815585.1 Chloroflexota bacterium | reverse complement strand
TGTACCCCACGAAGACCACGGTCCCCGGACCTGCCGCCCGGATGGCGGTACCAGCAGGGGCAACGATGTCGATGCCGCGGTGGAAATGCGCGCAGCTCCCGAGCGGCGGCTCCCAGCCAAACCCCGCGCAGCCGAACTCCTGGCTGACGCGGCCGTTCATCGGCCAGCGGAAGCCTCCCGACGGTTCCGGCGCGGGAGGAGCTTCCGGAGCGGGCTCGGATTCCGGTTCCGGCTGCGGCCGGGGCGTGGCCCCAGGCTGCTGGTTCTGCTCCTGTTCGCGCTCCTGCCGGGCGCGCTCCTCGGCCTGCCGGCGGGCCTCTGCCTCTGCTTCCCGCTGACGCTGCGCGGCTGCTTCGCGCTGGCGCTGGGCCTCCAGTGCCGCGAGTCGTTCTGCTTGCCGGCGGCGCTGCTCTTCGACCAGCCTGAGAATGTCCGCCTTCAGCTGGTCCTCAGCGCGCAACTGCCGTTGGAGCGTCCGGGCGGACTGCTGGCGCTCCTCGGTGACCTGCTCGAATGTCTGCTCCTGACGTGCCTGGACCTGCTGCGTCTGGCGCTCGAGGCGGTCGAGCTGCCGCTTGGCGGCCCGAAGTTCCTCTCGGTGGCGGCGAAGGGCGACGGCCTCGCGGCGAACCTGGAGACGAACCTGGTCGGTCTGGTATCTCGCCGACGCCGTGGTCCGGCGGAGCCCCTCCAGGGCGATCTGGTCCCGCTCGATCCCCTCGGCGAGCTGCGCGTCCTGGTTGCCGAAGGCGAGGTGGGTGCCCACGTTGGCAAGGACGTCGCTGAACGACTGGGCAGCCATCACCTGCTCGAGCAGGCTCGTCTGACCGGTCCGGTAGGCCTCCTCCAACCGTGCCGCCAGGACGGATCGCCGGGCTTCCAGGTCGGTCTCGGCGGCGAGGAGCTCACGCTCCAGCACCCCGAGTGTCCAGTCGAGGTGCTCCAGTTTGCCGAGGAGGCGCTCGTACCGCGCCTGAACCTTCTCGAGCGCGGCCGTGGCGCGCTCGATCTTGCGGCGCGCGGCAGCCTGGTCGGCGTGGACGTTGTCCAGCTCACGGGCAGTAGCCGAGAGCGCATCGCTGAGCTGGCCCTGGGCGGTCCTGAGCTTGGCCAGTTCCGACTTCTGCTGCGCGATCGAGTCGCGGAGCTGGCGCTGCCGTGCCTGCGCCTCGGTGAGCTCGTCGCCACTGGCAATGGGCGCGCCGATGAGCCCGACGAGGAGGGGGACGGAGAGGAGAACGGGGAGGAGTCGGTGAAGTCTGCGTCGCTGGCGGCCGCGCATCAGTCTCGCGTCATCGTGCAGGCAGGACTCCGTGGACGCCGTCTCCGGCGGCTTCCTCGTTATCGCCCGCCGGTGGTGCACCTTCCGCGTCGGGCACTACACGAGGGCGACTCCGGCTATCCGAGCAGGATACGCCGGCTCACGGAGCGAGGCAAGTCCGGGGCACTGGGGGGTCCTTAGGTGAAGAGGCGCGGGTTGACGAAGCGGCTGTCCAGCTGCACTCCCCAGTGGAGGTGCGGTCCGGTGCTGCGCCCGGTCGATCCCTCCCAGCCGATCACGTCACCCTTCCGAACCGCGGTCCCTTCGCGCAGCCCGGGCGGGGTCCGCGGCTGCATGTGCGCGTACCAGGTCACCAGGTTCGCCGAGTGGGCCACCAGCACGATCCAGGCCTTTTTCGGCGGCGGGTCGGCCGGGTTGTAACCCACGAAGATCACCACCCCGTCGGCGGCTGCTGTGATCGGCGTCCCCCACGGGCTGACGACGTCGATTCCCTTGTGGAAGTGCTTGCAACTGCCCTGGGGAGGCTCCCAGGGAAAGCCGGTGCAGCCGTACTCCTGGCTGACGCGACCGACCATCGGCCACTCGAACGTGCCGTTGTAGACCGACGGAATGTTGCCGCGCCGCTCGAGCTCCTTGACCAGCCAGGCCAGGTGGCCCTTCAGCTTTAGCTGGGCGGAGCGCTGTTCGAGGAGCACCTTCTCCTGCTGCTCGCGCGTCTCGAGCGTCTCCTCGTAGGTCGCCATCTGCTGGGCCTGGAGCCGCTTGGTCTCGGCCTCGAGCACCTCAAGGCGCTTCTTTGCTTCATCGAGCCGGATCTGCTGGGCCTGGATGTCGAGCGACTTGCGGTGGACCTCCACGCGCATCTGGTCGGTCTTGTAGCGCGTGGCTCCCGTCTGCTTGCGAAGCACGTCGACCTGCTTCTGGTCGCGCTCGATCTGTGAGGCGAGCTGGGCGTCCTGGGTCCCGAAACGCAGATGTGAGCCGACATTGGCAAGTACGTCGCTCAGCGAGTCGGAGGCCATCATCTGCTCGAGCAGACTCGTCCTGCCCGTCCGGTAGGCCTCCTCGAGCCGCTGGGCCAGGAGCCGGCGGCGCCCAGCCAGGTCCTTCTCGGCGCTGACGAGCTCGTCCTCGAGGAGGCCGAGCGTCCAGTCGAGATGCTCAAGCTCCGCCACCAGGTGGGCGTGGCGCTCCTCCACCTTCCTGAGAGCCGCTTCCGCCTGGTCCATCTGGGCGCGCACAGCGGTGAGGTCGGCATTGACCGCGTCGAGCTTCTCGCCCGTCTTCGCCAGCGCGTCCTGGAGGGCCGCCTCGGCCGCCCGCAGTTCGCTGATCGCCTGGTTCTGCTCGCGGATCTGTTCCTGCAGTTCCTGCTGCTGCCGCCGCGCGTTGGCGATGTCGCCGCGAATGTCGTCGGCGAAGGTTGCGGGAGTCCCACCGATGCCGCTGAACAGAACCGGCAGCGCGAGGAGCACCCCCGCCAGCGATCGACGAACACCGGGCCCGCGCGGTCGGCGTCTGGGTCCCATCCGGTTCACTGGATGAGCGCCCCGATCGCCGCACCACAGATGAGGATCGGCCCAAAGGGAATGGCGCTGCGCAGCTTCAGCCGGCGCGTCGCCAGCAGGGCAATGATGAAGAGCGACGAGAGGACCGAGGCGATGATGAAGCCGCTCATCAGTCGCGTGAGGCCCGACATGAAGCCGAGGCTGACCGCAAGCTTGATGTCGCCCACTCCGACGCCGCCTCGCAGCACGGCGCTCGACGCGATCAGGAAGACCGGCGCCGCGATCCCGGCGGCGAGACCGCTGGCCAGTCCCAGCTCCTTGCCCTGGAGCAGGGGGTTCAGACCCAGGACCAGGAGGGCAAGGGAGACGGGAATCATCGGGAGCGTGATCAGGTCGGGCAACAGGCGCTGATCCAGGTCGATGGCCATGAGAACCACCAGGGCCGCGAAGTAGGGACCAAGGGTCGCGAGCGCGCTGGCCTCGGGCCACCGAAGGGCCAGGGCGCCGAAGCCGGCCCCGCCGGCGACGACGACGACGACCGTGCGCCAGTCGACGCCCCGGACGGCTGCATCCTCGTGCTCGGGCCAGCGGGCGGCGAGCCTGTCGGCGAAAAGTCCAAGGAGCGCTCCGAGCAATGCAAGAGCGACGGCTACCGGCATCCGGCCAGCGGTCGCTCTGAATGATTCAAGGTGCCTCGCATAGTGCTGAAGGGACCCCCTCGGTGCCACGGGACTATCGTCCTGGTACGCCTCAGCGTGCGGCGAAGGGCGGGCACTCAGATGAAGGCACGCTGTCCCGGGCGCACGCGAATGATGGGACATGGCCGCAAGAGGCCCGTGGGCAACGATCCTGGCGCCGCGGGTGCGGCGCCAGATCAGGCGACCGGCGGACGCCTGGGGCGAGGTGCGGCGACAGCCAGCCCGAACGCCGCCAGACCGAGGAGGAGGAGCAGCCCGGCCGCGTCCAGGGAGGCCTTGCCGGTCGGCGCGGTGCCATCGGTGGCGGGTGGAGTCAGACCTGCGACCTGTCGGGTTGGGGCCGCCTCGCCGCCGGTGGAGCCCGTGCCGTCGCCGACCGGATCGTCGGTGCCCCCGGTGAACGGAGGGGTCTCGCTGCCGCCCCCGCCGCCGGTGCTCCCGTCGTCGCCACCACCTCCGGTGAGGGGCGGGGTCGGCGGTGTGCAGCTACCGAGCACTCGTTCGACGGTCGCCTCGAGGCTGATCGGTTCCAGGTCGCTGGCATCGGGCAGGTCCACCTGCGCCGTGGCGACAAGCGCAGTGGAGTAGGTGCAGCCAGCCGCGTCGGTCTCTTCACCGATGATCGGGCCCATGATCGAGACGCGGACCCGGCGCGCGTCCGGGGGTACGGGTGCCATGAAGCTGCCATCGCCGGCGACCTCGAACCCGGCCTCCCAGCCGTCGTCACTCCCGAGCGAGCTCACAGCCGCCGAGGCGACCTCGAAGGGACGGCCGTCCGGGCCGACCACGGAGCCGGGCAACCAGCGGCAATCCCGGCGAACGCCGGTCGGCTCCGCCATGAGGTCAAGGCTCGTGGCGCCAGGGGCAGCCGTGGTGCTCAGGGCGCCCTGGAATGCAGCGCTTTGAACGCAGTTCAGGTTGGTGGTCTCTTCCTCGAGGGTTGCCTCGATGTGCCACTCCACGGGGGTAGTGCCAGCGGCATGCCACGGCACGCCCACGAAGCGGGCCAGTCCATCAGCGTTGGCTTCGACGGTGTCGCTCCAGATCTGTCCGTCACCGTTTCGATGGGCGTCCAGGGTGACGGCGGCGCCGGCGAGGGGCTCCGCATCCAGGCCACTGGAGCGGACGGTTACACTGACGCGCGCGTCAAAGAGGACCTCGTCGACGGTGGTCGCCGAGGGCGTCGGGGCGACCGGCGTGGCGACGCTGATGACCTGGGTCGGCGAAGCGACCGGCGAGGCCGAGGCCGACGCGCCGGGGACTCCCGGCGTGGCCACACTGATGACCTGCGTCGGGCTGGGGCTGGCATGGTCGACGGCGTAGACCGGCGCCGCCAGCAGCAGTGTGAATATTGTCGCGATGGGCAGCGCCCACCGGCGGTGAACGAACATATTCATGAACGCAGCCCCCGGACGATGGTCCTGTTCCCGGATAGGACCGAGGGCGCAGTCTCGCCTGCCGCCGGCGCTTCGGCAATACGCATATCTGCACATCACCGCCCAGGGTGTGGTGCAGGTTGTGTTGCTCGCCGGCACCGGTGCCGCCGAGCCGGCTGGTCAGGCGCGGGTCAGGCCGCCGAAGAGGCTCCGTTGAGTGCCAGCTCGACGAGCGTGGCGTGGGTGACGCCGGTCGCCCCGCGGGCAGCCCAGGGCGTCGGCTTGCGCAGGTAGGCGGTGCCGCCGATGTCCAGATGCGCCCAGGGCTTCGTGACGAATTGCTGCAGGAAGAGACCGCTCTTGACCAGCGAGCCTTCGGCGCCGCCGGTGTTCACGAAATCCGCGTACCAGCTGTCGAGATCGGCGTTGTACTCCTCGACGAGCGGCACCTGCCAGTAGCGCTCCGCCTGGCGAGCACCCGCCTGGAACACTTCGTCCCACCAGTCCTGCGGCGTCCCGAAGCCGCCGGTGATCTGCTTTCCGAACGCGCGCTCGACCGCGCCGGTCAGCGTGGCGACGTCCACGAGGTGGGTGGCTCCCTGCTGCTCGGCGTAGGTCAGGGCGTCGGCCAGGATGAGACGGCCCTCGGCGTCGGTGTTCTGGATCTCGACGACCTTGCCGTTCAGCGCCCGCACGATATCACCCGGCCGGGTCGAGTGGGGGCCGGGGAGGTTCTCCACCGCCGGCGCGACCGCCATGAGCGGCGTTCCCGGAGCCAGGGTGGCGACGGTCGCGATGGCCGAGATCACGGTGCAGGCACCGGTCTTGTCCATCTTCATCTCTTCCATGCGATCGGCCGGCTTGATGCTGATGCCGCCCGAATCGAATGTGACCCCCTTGCCCACCATCGCCAGGAGCCGACCCTCGCCGTCCTTCGCGGCCTGCTCCCCGGAACGCAGGACGATGAAGCGCGGCGCGTTGGAGCTGCCCCGGCCGACCGCCATGAAAAGGTTCATGCCCATCTCGGTCGCGCGTTCAGGGCCGATCACCTCGACCTGCAGGCCGAACTCCCGGGCAACGGCCGTGGCCTCATCCGCAAGGACCTCGGGGCTCACATCGTTGCTGGCCCGCTGAGCGAGGCGGCGGGCGCGGTTGCCGCCCTCCCCGATGATGACGCCACGCTGGACGGCGGCTCGAAGCCCGTCCGTGGCGCCATCGGGCGCGACGACGATGAGCTCGCGTAGTTGTGGTGGCGCACCCTCCACGCTGTCCCGGTAGATCGAACCGGGCTCGTGCTGGCCCTCCACGGCGCCCCTGGCGATGAGCTCGGCGAGGTCGTCGGCGCCCCCGCCATTGGCAGCACCCGCTCTCGCACCGTTGAGAAGCTCCGCCGGGAGCCAGATCGCCAGCCGCTCGCAGACGCGACCTCCGAGCCGGCGCTCCACCGCCGCGCCGAAGCGAAGGGCGGCCAAGGCGTCGAAGCTGCTGCTCTCGCCGATTCCGACCCCCAGCAGCCAGGGAGCCGCCGTTTCCCTGCCGCGCAGCAGGGCGGTGCCATGAGCCTTGCCCGTGAGCTCTCCTACGCGCCTGTAGTCACCGAGCGCACCATCGAGGCGCCTGTCCAACTCCGAGAGGACCGCTTCGCCGGCGCCGTCCTGCGGAACAGGGAAGGCGAGGACGTCCGCGTCGACGTCCCAGGGCTGCTCGGCGGCGACACGAATCTCCACGGGCGGCCTAGTCTAGCGTCGCAGTTGCCCGGGCAAGCGCCCCACGGGCCTGCTCAATGGCGATCGCAGCCTGGTTGAGCCCGCCCTGGGCGATGTCCGACATGATGATGACCAGCGCGCGCGTATCCGGCGGCAGGTCCCCGCGAGCCGCCTCCACGTCGGCAAACGCCGCTCGTGCCGCATCGTTGGGGACGCCCCCCGAGTCCTCGAGCGCCTGGTAGAGGGCGAGCAGCGCCCCGTCGTAGCGCCGGTTGCGCGTCAGCCATTCGTCCAGGGTGTCGACGGCGCTCGCCTCGGCCAGGCGGTCGCGGAGCTCCGTCGATTCGTCCAGGGTCGCAAGCGAGTCGCGCAGCCCATCCAGGGCGGCCGGGTAGTCGGCGCGGGTACCGGCCTGGGTGGCGGCGAAGGTCTGACGATCGTGGAGCTCCAGCAGCTCGACGAGCCGAACCGCCGGGCGGGCGGCGCGGTCGAAGGCACGCCAGGAGAAGCCGAGCGGCCGGACGGTGTCGATCGCCTCCTGGATCCGTTCGAGTTGCTCGCGGACGGGACCGCCGATCCGGTCCGACGTCGCTTGATATGGAAGCGCAGCCACCTTGGCCCGCAACGCCTGCTCCTGGAGCCGGATCTGCTCCACGACCCCGGTGCCCTCTGTCAGGGTGTCCCGAAGCGCGCCGGCGTCACGTGACGCGAGCTGTGTCAGCGCGGCGCGGCCACTGTCGCTCAACTCGCCTACCCGCACTTCGAGCGCGACCAGATCCTCCGTGAGGTTCGTGAGTCCCGGCCGCATCCGAGCGTCGGCGCGCGACGTGAGCTCTGGACGCTCCTGGTCCGTGGGCGGGTGATCCGCTCCGATGACGATTCCGCCCGCTCCCAGGGCAATGATCGTGGCGGCGATCAGCCAGAGCAGCGCGCGAACGAGGCGGGCGAGGATCTCCACGGTCCGCGAGTGTAGGGCTCAGCCATCGATCGGCGGTTCCTGCTGCTCAGGTCGTTGCCGCAGGTACCCCAGGCGGCCCTCCATCGGCTGGGGCTCGAAGCCGAAGGCATCCTTGACCGCCGTGAGCGAGCCCTTGTTGTCGACGGCGAGCTGGCGGAGCTGGTCCGAAGCCGTCGGGAAGGTCACCCGCAAGCGCTCGTAGATGGCCGCGACCAGGGCGATCACGGGAATCGGAACAGGCATGATCAGGCGGCGCACACCCATGGCCCGCGATACCTCAGCGGTGATCTCCCGGTACGTCCAGTAGCGCGGTCCACCGAGCTCGAAGCGGCGGCCGATGGTCGAGGTATCGGCCAGGCAGAGCCCCACGACCCGCGCCACGTCGTCCACCGAGATCGGCTGGAAGCGGGCCCTGCCGAGTCCCGGCACCGGCATGATCCCCGGGTTGAAGCGCAGCAGCGGCAGCCGCCGGGCAAGCTCGGCCAGGATGTTGAAGAAGCCGTCCCGGTCACCCCACATGATCGACGGATCCAGGATCGTCCAGTCGAGGCCCGAGCCCTCCACCGCCTGGATGGCCCGGACCTTCGAGCTGGAGAACTGGAGCTTCGGGTCCTCCCGATGGCCCATTCCGCCGAGGTGGATGAGCCGACGCACACCGGCCGCCTTCATCGCCTCGATCACATTCACGGTTCCCTGGGTGTTCACGCGGGCCATGTCGCGTCCGCCGCTGAAATCGCGAGGGATGGCGACGAGGTGCACCACGGCGTCGATGCCGGCGAGCGGCCCCATCAGGCTGGCGCGCTCGGTGACGTCGCCGCGTGCGAACTCAAGCGCCGCGCGATGTCGTGGTGGCAGCCTTCGACGCACATCCGCCTCGGCGCGTTCGTCCGTGACCAGGCCCCGAACGGTGTGGCCTGCCTCAAGCAGCACGGGCAGCACGTGACTGCCCACGAAGCCCGAGGCGCCGGTGACAAGGACGGTGGACATGGGAAGTGGCCTCCTGGTTCGCCTGCCGCGATGATACTCGCTACCTACAATGAGCATATTTCGGCTCAGCGGTCCATTTGGATGGGTCGCGCCGCTACGATCGCAGCCTGCCCATGACAGAGCGCTTCCGCGTCCAGCGACCTCAGCTGGATATCGCCACGGTTGATCTGCTCCAGCGCATGCCCAAGGCGGAGCTCCACCTTCACCTGGACGGCTCGCTCCGACCCCAGACGGCGCTCGATCTGGCGCGGGCGCGCGGGTCGGCATCCGACCTGGACGTTGATGCAATGCGCTCGCGCCTCAGTGCCCCGGCTCGCTGCGCTGACCAGGCCGAGCTCCTGCGCGCCTTTGCTCTGCCCATCGAGATCCTCCAGGACGGCGAAGCCCTCGCGCGGACCACGGCTGAGCTGGTGGAGGACGTGGCCTTGGACGGGACCCTCTACACCGAGATGCGCTGGGCCCCCGCGCTGCACACTCGACGCGGGCTCTCTCTGCGCGACGGCATCCGCGCGGTGGTCGACGGCGCGCGAGCGGGCATTGTCACCGCCGCCGGAGATGGGCACGAGGTCACGATCAGGCTGATCGCGGTTGCCATGCGCTCCCACGACCCGGATCTGAACGCCGACGTCGCGTCGCAGGCCGCCCGCTTTCGTGGGGAAGGCCTGTCAGGTTTCGACCTGGCCGGCCCGGAGGCTGCCCATCCAGACCCGCTCACTCATCGGCGGGCGTTCGAGATCGCGCGCGGTGGAGGCCTCGGCATCACCGTCCACGCCGGCGAGTGGGGCGGGGCGGGCCAGGTGCGTCGGGCGCTGTCGGTCGATCCCACACGCATCGCTCACGGCGCCCCGGCCGCGGACGATCCCTCGCTGGTCGCCGAGCTGATCGCTCGGGGCGTGACACTGGACCTGTGTCCCACGAGCAATCTGCAGGCAGGGCTCGTCGGGCGGCTGGAGGACCATCCCCTCCCCCGCCTGGTGCGGGCAGGCGTGCCGGCGACGCTCTCGACCGACGACCGGACGGTCAGCGACCTGACCCTGGTGCGCGAATACGAGCGGGCACTCACGACGCTCGGCCTGACGCTTTCGGAGCTCTGGCGGGTGAACCGCCACGCGCTGGAGGTGGCCTTCCTCCAGGACGACGAGGGTCTGCGCACCCAGCTCCTGCGCACCTTCGATGACTGGGCGGCCGACGAGCCGGCGATCACGACTCCATCATCTGCCTGATGTTCGCCGAGTCGGCCGAGATGTACGACCTCTTTTACGAGTGGAAGGACTACCCCGCGGAAGTAGCGCGGCTTGATGCGCTCATCCGCCAGCGGCACTCCTCCGCACGAACGCTCCTCGACGTGGCCTGCGGCACCGGCCGGCACCTGGAGCTACTCGCCAACCGATATGCCGTGGAGGGGCTGGACATCGAGCCGCGGCTGCTCGAGGTGGCTCGGCGGCGACTACCAGGCGTGCCGTTGCACCTGGCGGACATGCGCTCGTTCGACCTCGGTCGCTCGTTCGACGTGGTCACCTGCCTCTTCAGCAGCATCGGATACGTCCGGACACCGGACGCGCTGGGTGAATCCCTGTCCGCCATGGCGGCCCATCTGGCGCCCGGCGGCGTCCTCATCGTCGAACCGTGGCTCAGCCCGGAGCAATTCGACCCGTACCACCTCGCCCGTCCCTTGGTCATCGAGCGAGAGAGCCTCGCGGCCGTCCGCACGAACGCGAGCCGCGTGGACGGGCGCGTCTCCGTCCTCGACTTCCACTACCTGGTGGTGCGCCCCGGCGAGGTGAAACACTTAACGGAGACCCACGAGCTCGGGCTCTTCACACGGGACGAGTACGAGGCTGCCATGCGCGCCGCCGGCCTCCAGGTCGAGCACGACCCGGAAGGACTCATGGGCCGGGGCCTCTTCACCGGCACGAGACCCGCCTGACGGTCCGTTGCACGCAAAGCGAGCGGCGCGGTGCTCGCGCCCGGCACGACGGCCGCCCTGTGCCGGCCATGCGCGCCCGTGGCAGAGCCGCGCTCATGTCAGGTACGAATCCCCGTAGTGGTATGTCCGAACCGGAGGCTGGTGCGTGTCGCCTACGACACCGGTTCGTATGTGGAACAGGAATCGGGCATCTCCGAGCCCGAGGGGCCGGTCTGTCGGATCTACCACGGCGGTCTCCAGCGACCATCGCAACACTTCACCACGGCGAGCACCGTGGAGTGGAGGACGCGATGGGGCGAACGTCTGGCAGACGGAACCTGAGCAATGCCCAGCGGCTGGAGATCCGGCGGCGAGCGGCGGCTGGAGAAGCGTCTGCGCTGATCGCGGCGGCGCTGGGCCGGGAGCGAGGGAGCGTGTGGAAGACGCTCCACGAGGCCGGCGGTTTGGCGCCCCGGCGCATGTCCTGCTCGCCACTGCGCCTGTCGCTGGCCGAGCGTGAGGAGATCAGCCGCGGGCTGCGTGCCGGCGAGTCATACCGGGCCATCGGGCGACGCTTGGAGCGGGCGCCGTCGACGATCTCGCGCGAGGTCCGCGCGAATCATGGGCGCGGGCGGTACCGTGCCTGGCGTGCCGAGCTCGGACGGGACGGCCGAGCGCGCCGGACACGCAGCGCCAAGCTGGCCCGCAACCCGCGTCTGCGCGCCCGGGTCGAGGAGCTGCTCAGGCTGCGCTGGTCGCCGCAGCAGATCGCGGTCCGCTTGCGGCGCGAGCACCCTTACGACCAGGAGATGTGGGTGAGCCACGAGACGATCTATCAGTCGCTGTTCGTGCAGGGCCGCGGCGCGCTGCGGCGTGAGCTCGCGCGCTGCCTGCGCACCGGACGTAGGTGACACAAAGC